>CCMO02000001.1:3852355-4183225 GCA_000751295.2 bacterium YEK0313 | reverse complement strand
CGGACATTAGGGCCATGTCGTTAACGCAGCGTTGCCTCGGCGCATCAATCTGGCGGCAATCAGGCCGTGCGGCCGCCTTCGATTACGCGCAGCGACGGACGGGACGGGAAGATCGCCGCCATGGGCGAGGGCGCCGCATGGGCCACGGCGGCCCGCGGCTCCGCCGCCTGGCGGTTGTTCTGCCAGTTCGGCCAGATCAGCTTGATATGGACGAGCCGCAGCTCGGTGATCTCGTCGCGGCCGATCCAATAGGGCGTCTCGGCGCTGGAAACGACGCCGATCATGCGCGCGCCGATCCGGCCCCGATGGGCGAGCGGCAGGATGACGAGCTCGAGCGGCACCGTCTCGCCGGCGGCGCTGACGCCCTCGGCGGCGATCAGGAGGCCCGTCGGCGCGGCATTGGCGTCGGCCAGGCCCTGCGCCACCTTGGCACGGTCCTGTCCGGTGAAATGGCCGAGGAACGACTGGCCCTTCATCTCCTGTCCGAAAATGGCGCAGACCCGCGAGCCGGCCAGGCGGTAGGGCACGACGCCGAGACGGTCGCTCTCCAGGATGAAGGTGTCGCCCAGGATGCCGGCAATGCCGCGCGGTTCGATTTCGGCGCGATCCGGAGCGATCCCGCCCGCGCGCAGCCCGTCCCAATAGGCGAACAGGGTTCGGCTCGCTGCATGTCGCATGGAATTCCTCGTAACCAGTCTGTGCCGTCCTGGGACAGTTTCCCGTCTCTCCGGCGTTTCTGCCGGGGCAGTAGCAGATCGCATGCCAGGGCGGCTGCCCGCGCCTGGAGCGCGGCGGCGATCTTTTGGCCGACTTTGCCGCGCCGCCATGGCGAAGCGCGGCAAATCGGGTTAGTGAGGCAGTCAAGAGCGGCCGCCCCACGGTCGCCATGGCCGCCGAAAGCCTCAAGAATTTGTCCCAGCGCGAACCGATCCTGAACATTCCCGGTGTCATCGCGGTGCTTTCCGGCGCGATGATCCTGATCCACGCGGTGCGGATCTATCTGCTCGATCCGGAGACCGACCTGCAGGTGCTGCTCACCTTCGCCTTCATTCCGGGCCGGTTCGAGCGTTCGCTCGCCGCGTCCTGGGGCTTTCCAGGCGGTGTTGCGGCCGACATCTGGAGCTTCGTCAGCTATGCCTTCCTGCATGCCGACTGGACGCACCTGACGGTCAACGTGCTCTGGTTCGTCGTGTTCGGCAGCCCGGTCGCGCGTCGCTTCGGACCGGTGCGCACGGTCGCCTTCTTCATTGCCACGGCCGCCGCCGGCGCGGCTGCCCATCTTGCCGCCAACGGCACGCAGATCGCGCCGATGATCGGTGCTTCCGCCGCCGTCTCGGGCTTCACGGCAGCAGCGGTGCGCTTCATGTTCCAGCAGGGCGGTCCGTTCAGCCCGTCGGGCTGGAACGATCCCGATGCCGTCTATCACGTCCGGGCCCACAGCCTGATGGAAACGCTGCGCGACGGCCGGGCGATGAGCATGATCATCGTCTGGGTGGTGTTGAACGTCGTTTTCGGCGCGGTCAGCCTGCCGATACCGGGGGCCGAGGGACAGATTGCCTGGCAGGCCCACCTCGGCGGATTTGTCGCAGGGCTGGTATTATTCCGCTTCTTCGATCCCGTTCCGGCCTGAGCTAGCCTGCCATCATCTTGCTTTGTCGCAGCGCACCACAACCGGCTTGCGCGAAACGCGCGGCCGGTAAATCCTTGTCGTCCGGTGCGACCGGGGCATGATGAGGGCATGTCGGGGTGACTGGTGTGATGATCTCCTGTGGTTCGCCCGCATTCGAAACGGAGTATCCGGGCGAACCCCCAGGTGGTCGAAACGGCAGGTGATCTCGACGCGTGACTGGTCCGTTCGAAACGGAGGCAACCACTATGAGCGTCGTTCGCCACATTCTCGATCGCAAGGGTCGCGAGGTCGCGACCATTTCCCCCCAGGCCTCGCTGGCCGATGCCGTTCACATGCTGGCTGACCGGCGGATCGGCGCGGTGGTCGTATCGTCGGGCGACCGGGATATTGCCGGCATCCTGTCCGAACGCGACATCGTCCGGGCCGTCGCCCGGCTCGGCGCCGGCGCGCTCGACAGCAGCGTCGCCGAGACCATGACCAGCAAGGTGGTCACCTGTGCCGAAACGGATTCGATCGGCGACCTGATGGAACGCATGACCGAGGGCAAGTTCCGCCACCTGCCGGTGGTCGAAAAGGGCAAGCTGGTCGGCATCATCTCGATCGGCGACGTCGTGAAGTCGCGCGTCGCCGAGATGGAACACGAGCAGAGCGCGCTCAAGGACTACATCATGAATTCCTGACCGCGGCCGCCCGGCCCGGACTTCCGCGCCTCACGCCCGCGACGGCGGCGGGCCGCGATCGTCAGGCGACGGCCTTCATCGCTTCGGCAATGTCGGGCAGCAGGCGTTCGGTCGCCTCTTCGCCGAGTGCGATGGCTTCGGCCGCGCGATGGAACTCGAACAGGCCGAGGCGGGACATGCGCGGCCCGATCAGCACGTTGGGCGGGTCGCCGGCAAGGCGTGTGCGTGCGATGCGCTCTTGCGTGGCATTGAACCCCTTGGCCAGCACGGTCGGAATGCCGGGCGAACGCGCCAGGGCGATGCGCGGATCGATGGCGCCCGTGACCTCGGTCGTTTCGGCGCGGATGCGCAAGGGCCGGACCAGCGCCCGGCCGAGGCCACGGCCGAGCCCGCGGCCGAGATTGACGACGGCCCGCACGCGCGGGCGCGGTTCGATCAGCGGCAGGGCCTCGTCCTCGGGGGTGGTGCCGTGGTCCTGGATGACGGTCGCCCGGCCGAGGGCATCGGCATTGAGGCTGACGGCAATGACCAGCCGGGCGCCGAGCGCGCGCACCACCGAGACCGGCACCGGGTTCGACAGGGCGCCGTCCATCAGCCAGCGCCCGCCGATGCGCACCGGCGGCAGGATGCCGGGCAGGGCGTAGGAGCCGCGCAAGGCCGTCATCAGCAGGCCACGCGTCAGCCAGACCTCGTGGCCGGTGCCGATTTCGGTCGCGACTGCCGCGAAAGGGATCGGCAGGTCCTCGATCCTGATGTCGCCGATCTCCCGCTCGAGCAGCCGGGCGACGCGCGATCCGCCCATCAGTCCGCCGCCGGAAATAGCGATGTCGACGAGCGAAATGACGTCGCGCCGCTTGAGCGAGGTCGCCCAGTCGGCGAGGGCGTCGAGCTTGCCGGCGGCATGGAGGCCGCCGACGACCGCGCCGATCGAGGTGCCGGCAATCACGTCGGGCGTGTAGCCGGCCCGCATCAGCGCGCGCAGGACGCCGATATGGGCAAGCCCGCGCGCGGAGCCGCCGCCGAGCGCCACGCCAATGGTCGGCCGCGGCGGCACGGC
The DNA here is from genome assembly GCA_000751295.2 of bacterium YEK0313. Taxonomy (NCBI): domain Bacteria; species bacterium YEK0313. The sequence continues at coordinate 4,179,858 of CCMO02000001.1, read as the reverse complement.
CGGCTCGGCCGGCGGCTGTGCCGCATCGTCATCCCGGCGCCGGCGCGCGCGACGAAGCCTCAGCATGGCTCAGCCGAAGGCCGGACGCAGGCGGTCGGCATCGCGCGGCACGAGCCGCGTTTCGGCGGCTGCGCCACCGGTCGGAACCGCCCGGTAGAAACAGGACCGCCGGCCGGTATGGCAGGAGCCGCCGTCGCCGCCGACCGTCACCTTCAGCCAGACGGCGTCCTGGTCGCAGTCGACCCGCATCTCGACCACCGTCTGGATCTGGCCCGACGTGTCGCCCTTGTGCCAGAGCGCCTTGCGCGAGCGCGACCAGTACCAGGCTTCGCCGGTCTCGATGGTCCTGGCCAGCGCCTCCGCGTTCATATGGGCGACCATCAGCAGTTCGCCGCTGGCGGCGTCGCTGGTCACCGCCGTCACCAGCCCGTCCGGGCCGAATCGCGGCGTCAGCCGGTCGCCCTCCTCAAGATCCGCCTTGGATCCGGGGGCAGGGAAGAGGCGGTCACAATCTGCGCACATGTGGATAAGTCCGGGGATGGGAAACCCGCGCGGTTCTAGCTTGCTCAGACGCTTATGCCAAAGGGCCTGCAATATTAAGGCGGCATCAACCATGTTCGTCAGGGTTAACAAATGGTTTCACTCGCGACCGACACGCCGTGCTGGCAACATGCGGCGCGATGCGAGAGGGCCGCATGACCGAGCAGCGCAACACATTCTCGACCTCGAAAACCGCGGAAAGCTCCTCGGTGAAGGCCCATGCCGCGCTCTACACGGCGCTCGGGCACGCCGGCGAGGCGCCGCCCCAGACCGTGGTTGCGCGGCCGCGGGCCATCCCCCAGGGCGGGGCCGCGGCGGTGCGGGCGCTTCGGGAACGGCTGATCGCGGAAGCCGAGACCGTCGCGGGGGAGTCGAGGCCGGACCGTTCAGCGCCGTCGACGCGGACGATGGCCGCGGCGTGGCTGGCCGCCGGCCGGCCGGCGAGACGGTCATCCCCACGGCCGCGATCCTGCGCTTCCGCCTGAGCGAGCTGCCGCGCCTTGCCGGCCAGTTGACCGGGCTCGGCGGCGAGGGACGGCGCCGGAGCGATGGTCCCGATCGCGGAGCCTGAGGCCCCGAAGCCCTCCGGCGCGTCGAACGGGGCGATATCGGCGGCCGCGCGCTGTCCCGCCGGCGCAAATGTCACATTCGCATTCCTGCCGTGGTTGCAGCGCGAAAGGGGCGGGTGCTATGAGGCCCGATCCTCCTTCCTCACGCGACCTGAGGTGAAATTTCCAATGTCCGTCGATCAGGCGACCGTGCGGCGCATCGCGCATTTGGCGCGCATTGCCGTCACCGAGGCGGAGGTGCCGCACCTCCAGGGCGAGATCAACGCCATTCTGTCCTTCGTCGAGCAGCTCAACGAGGTCGACGTGTCGGGCGTCGAGCCGATGACCTCGGTCACGCCGATGGTGATGAAGAAGCGCGAGGACGTGGTGACCGATGGCGGCATCGCCAGCGAGATCGTCGCCAATGCGCCCGAGCATGAAGGCACGTTCTTCACCGTTCCCAAGGTCGTGGAGTGATCGCGGTGACCGACCTGACCCGCCTTTCGATCGCGGAGGCCCATGCTGGCCTCGCCGCCAAGGACTTTTCGGCCACCGAGCTGACCCGCGCCTATCTCGATGCCATGGAGAAGGGCCGGGCGCTGAACGCCTATGTGCTGGAGACGCCGGCGCAGGCGCTGGCCATGGCGGCCGCTTCGGACGCCCGTATCGCCAAGGGCGAGATCGGGCCGCTGGAGGGCATCCCGCTCGGCATCAAGGACCTGTTCTGCACCAAGGGCACGCGCACCACGGCCTGTTCGAACATCCTCGCCAATTTCGTCCCGACCTATGAATCGACCGTCACGCAGAACCTGTGGCGCGACGGTGCGGTCATGCTCGGCAAGCTGAACAACGACGAATTCGCCATGGGCTCGTCCAACGAGACGAGCTGCTTTCCCGGCGCCATCAATCCCTGGCGGCGGCAGGGGTCGAACGTGTCGTCCGGCGCCGGCGGGGTCGAGGGCAGCTATCTGGTGCCCGGCGGCTCGTCCGGCGGCTCCTCGTCGGCGGTTGCCGCCTTCCTGTGCGCCGGTGCCACCGCCACCGATACCGGCGGCTCGATCCGCCAGCCGGCCGCCTTCACCGGCACGGTCGGCATCAAGCCGACCTATGGCCGCGTCTCGCGCTGGGGCGTCGTCGCCTTCGCCTCATCGCTCGACCAGGCCGGGCCGATCGCCCGCACGGTGACCGATGCGGCCATGCTGCTGCGTTCCTTCGCCGGTCCCGACGCGAAGGATACGACCTGCGTCGACCAGCCGGTGCCCGACTATGCCAAGGCCGTCGGCCGGTCCGTGAAGGGCATGACCATCGGCATTCCCCGCGAATACCGGGTCGACGGCATGGCGCCGGAGATCGATAAGCTCTGGGCCGAGGGCGCGCAGATCCTGAAGGATGCCGGCGCCAATGTCGTCGACATCTCGCTGCCGCACACGAAATACGCCTTGCCGGCCTATTACATCGTCGCCCCGGCCGAGGCTTCCTCGAACCTCGCCCGCTATGACGGCGTGCGCTACGGCCTGCGCGTCCCCGGCAAGGACATCATCGACCTCTACGAGAAGACCCGCGCGAGCGGCTTCGGCAAGGAGGTCAAGCGGCGCATCATGATCGGCACCTACGTGCTGTCGGCCGGCTATTACGACGCCTATTACGTCCGCGCCCAGAAGCTGCGCACGCTGATCAAGCGCGATTTCGAGGAGGCCTACGCCGCCGGCGTCGACGCGATCCTGACGCCGGCGACGCCCACCGCGGCGTTCGGCATCGGCGAGAAGGGCTCCGGCGATCCGGTCGAGATGTATCTCAACGACGTCTTCACCGTGACGGTCAACATGGCCGGCCTGCCGGGCATCTCGGTGCCGGCCGGCCTCGATCCGCAAGGCCTGCCGCTCGGCCTGCAGCTCATCGGCCGCGCCTTCGACGAGGAGACGTTGTTCACGGTGGCCGGCGTCATCGAGCAGGCGAAGGGCGCCTTCCCGGTCAAAGATCGCTGGTGGGCCTGACATGCTGTTCACCCGCGCCATTGCGATCGCCTGCCTGACGGTGTTCGCTTGGCTGCTGTGGGTGGCGGCCTGCCTGTTCCTGCTGCTGGTCGCGATGGCCTGGTGGAGCGGCGACCCCGCGCTGAAGCTCGGCTACCTGATCCTGCTCGCCCTCGGCGCGCTGGCCGGCGGCGTCATCTGCCGCCTGTTCGCCAGGCGCATCGAGGGGCCGACGGGCCATTGACCTCAAGACTTGTTCTCGCCGGAGCCTTTGGGTACTTCCGGCATAACCCCTGATATCTTCGAACGAGCCCGCCATGACCGCGCCTGTTGATCCGAAGAAGCTCATTCCCGGCGCCACCGGCGACTGGGAGGTGGTGATCGGCCTCGAGATCCATGCCCAGGTCGCAAGCCAGGCCAAGCTGTTCTCGGGCGCGGCCACCGCCTTCGGCGCGGAGCCCAACAGCCAGGTGAGCCTCGTCGACGCGGCGATGCCAGGCATGCTGCCCGTCATCAACGAGGAATGCGTGCGCCAGGCGATCCGCACCGGCCTCGGCCTGAAGGCCGCGATCAACCTGAAGAGCGTGTTCGACCGAAAGAACTATTTCTACCCGGATCTCCCGCAGGGCTATCAGATCAGCCAGTACAAGAGCCCGATCGTCGGCGAGGGCGAGGTGTCGGTCGACCTGACGCCGACCGAGAGCTTCGTCGTTCGGATCGAGCGCCTGCATCTGGAGCAGGATGCCGGCAAGTCGATCCACGACCAGAGCCCGACCCTCTCCTTCGTCGATCTCAACCGATCGGGCGTCGCGCTGATGGAGATCGTCTCCAAGCCGGACATGCGCTCGGCCGACGAAGCCAAGGCCTATGTGACCAAGCTGCGCACCATCCTGCGCTATCTCGGCACCTGCGACGGCGACATGGAAAAGGGCAACCTGCGCGCCGACGTCAACGTCTCGGTGCGCCGGCCGGGCGAGGCTTTCGGCACGCGCTGCGAGATCAAGAACGTCAATTCGATCCGCTTCATCGGCCAGGCCATCGACTATGAGGCGCGCCGCCAGATCGGCCTTATCGAAGACGGCGGTACGGTCGAGCAGGAAACCCGCCTGTTCGACCCGAACCGCGGCGAGACCCGCTCGATGCGCTCCAAGGAGGAGGCGCATGACTATCGCTATTTCCCGGATCCGGACCTGCTGCCGCTCGAATTCGACCAGGCCTATGTCGACGATCTCGCGCGCCACCTGCCGGAACTGCCGGACGCCAAGAAGGCGCGCCTGATCTCCGATTACGGCCTGACGCCCTATGATGCCTCGATCCTGATCCTGGAGAAGGAAAGCGCCGACTATTTCGAGGCCGTGGCCAAGGGCCGCGACGCCAAGGCGGCGGCCAACTGGGTGATCAATGAGCTGTTCGGCCGCCTGAACAAGGACGGCAAGGACGTCACCGCATCGCCGGTCACGCCGGATCAGATCGGCGGCATCATCGACCTGATTGCCAACGGCACCATTTCCGGCAAGATCGCCAAGGACCTGTTCGACATCGTCTTCGCGGAAGGCGGCAATCCGGCCGAGATCGTCGAACAGCGCGGCATGAAGCAGGTCACTGATACCGGCGCGATCGAGAAGGTGATCGACGAGGTGATCGCGGCCAATCCCGATAAGGTCGAGCAGGCCAAGGCTAAGCCGACCCTGCTCGGCTGGTTCGTTGGCCAGGTGATGAAGGCCTCCGGCGGCAAGGCCAATCCAGGCGCGGTCAACGACATCCTGAAGCAAAAGCTCGGGATCTGAAGGCGCGGCGCTCCGGGACCCGGTCGCCGCGACCGGGCTCCGGTGACCGCGGCGCGCGCGCCGCAACCTATTCGATGACGATCTCGCCGACCATGCCGTGGTCGGCGTGGCTTTTGCCATCGCTGCCGACGATGCCGCAGCGCAGGTCCGTGACGCGGCCGGTCTGGACCGGTACGAACCACCATTCGGCGGTCTGTCCGGGATAGACCTCGATCTCGCGGATGGCACCCTTGAATTCGGCGAGCGTCACCTGTCGATCGCCTTGACGCTGCACGACCTGAACCTTCCGCGTGAAGATCATCTGGGTGAAGCTGTGCGAGGTGAAATAGTGCGGCGCCTCGCTGGCATTGCGCAGGACCAGCTTGTAGAGCCGGCCGGTTTCGAATCTCAGCTTGTCGGGAAAGAAGGCATGGCGGCCGGGCGCCCCGAGCTCGACCACCACTTCGGTCGGCGTCTGACCCGCCAGGTTGCCCGCCGCAGTCACGGGCGGGCTTCCGCCGCCGAAAAGGCCGAGCAGAGCAAAGCCTGCGGCGAAATATTTCCAGAGGGCCATCGGTCCGTCCTCCCCTCGCGCCTTCTTGCTTATGACAATCATTAGCGCGCATATGCGAGGCATTTGCAAGTGTACAGATCATCTGGTGCGGGTGACCGCGCGGTAGGGCGCGACCGTTTCCGAGCTGAGGGCGCCGGCACCGGGATGGAATCTGCAGCGCAGAGAGACCGGCATCGCTGGTCCTCATCCGGGCTGCGAGCGGGCCGATGCCGTCCGGCATTCGCGGCTGGTCTCCGCTGCGACAGGCTCTCTTGTCCAGCGCCGCCGATTGGTCTCCGATGCCGCCCGGTTGGCGAGGCAAGGCGAGCCCCGCCTCGCGTTCAGCACGCAAGGAGAGGCATGCCGGGATGAGCATACAGGACGGTTCGATCGTGGTGCGTGCGGCAGGCAGGGATGATGTCGCGGCCGTTGCGGCGCTGATCGTCATGGGGGCGGCGGCCGGCGCCCCCGATCGTGCTGGGGCGGAAGCGGAGGCCCGCCACCCGGCCTATGCCGAAGCCTATGAGCGGCTTGCCCGGTCGGAGGCCAATCATCTGTTCGTCGCGGAAAAGGCGGGGCGGGTGATCGGCACCTACCAGCTCACGATCCTGCCGGGCATCGCCCAGCGCGGCCGGACCCGTGGCAAGATCGAAAGCGTGCATGTCGACCCGGATTTGCGCAGTTCCGGTATCGGTGCCCAGATGATGCGGCATGCCGTGGACACGGCCCGCGGGCTGGGTGTCGGCCTTCTGGAACTGACCTCGGACAAGCGCCGCGGCGCTGCCCACCGCTTCTATGAGCGGCTGGGCTTCGCGCGCAGCCACGAGGGCTTCAAGATGGTGCTGGACTGAGCTTGCCGCTCAGCCGCGCCGCCGCTGCCGGCATTCCTGCAGGAAGCTGCGCCAGGTCTTGCCCTGGGCGCGCAGCTGGTCGCGCTGGCCGCGCCACTCGGCGCCGCAGTCGCGCATGATCTGGTCGTTGCGCAGCTGGGCGGGCGAGCGCTGGCGCCGTCCGGTCGCTCGTGGCGGGGGCGGCGCCCGGCGTCGCCGCGGGCGTCTGGGCGAATGCGATATCGGACATCAGCAAAGAGGCGGCCGCAGCCGCAATCAGATGAAGGCGCATGGACATTCCTCCCTGAGGCGCCTGGCGATCCGGCCCTTGGGGCCCGCGCGGCTGCCCGTTAACCTTGTCATCCTGCCAGGATTTTATTCCCCTGCCAATGAGGCATCGCACGGATGGCGGGCACCCAACGCCTAGCTCGCGCTGGAATTTCGGGATAGTTTCTCGCCCCTGCGGCCCACCCGAACTGGCGTCGAGCTTCAGTGACACGAGACGGACAATGTCCCAGAAACCTATCGACCTCTATTATTGGCCGACCCCGAACGGGTGGAAGATCACCATCATGCTCGAGGAGTGCGGTTTGCCCTATACGGTGCATACCGTGAATATCGGCAAGGGGGATCAGTTCAAGCCGGAATTCCTGGCGATCTCGCCGAACAACCGCATCCCCGCCATTGTCGATCCCGACGGGCCGGGCGGCACGCCGATCTCGGTCTTCGAGTCCGGAGCGATCCTGCAATATCTCGGCCGCAAGACCGGCAAGTTCTATCCGACCGACGAACGCAGGCGCGTCGAGGTCGATCAATGGCTGATGTGGCAGATGGGCGGCTTCGGCCCCATGCTCGGCCAGACCCATCATTTCCGGATCTACGCGCCGGAAAAGATCGAATATGCGATCAACCGCTATACCAACGAGGCCAATCGCCTCTACGGCGTGCTCAACCGCCGCCTCGAAGGCCGCGACTACATTGCCGGCGACTACTCGATTGCCGACATGGCCTGCATCGGCTGGGCCAAGGCCTGGGAGCGCCAGGGCCAGGACATCAACCAGTTTCCGCATGTGAAGGCGTGGATCGAGCGGATGCTGGCCCGGCCCGGTGTCAAGGCCGGCCTCATGGTCAACAAGGAAGACCGCAATCCCCAGGCGATGCAGGATCCGGCGGCGCGCGCCGTCCTGTTCGGCCAGACGGCCCGGCAGGGCTGATCGGAGAGGGGGCCTCGCGGCCCCCGTTCCGGCGGTCCGTTCAGTTGGCCCTCGTCCAGGTCTGGCTGCGGCAGATCAGGCCGCCGAGCACGCAGCCGGACAGGCTCATGGAATTGGCCGACGGCATGGTCATGCGGCCGTTATAGGTCTTGCCGTCCTGGAAATTGTAGAGCGTGCCCTGCCAGGCATTCGCGCCGTTCGGCCGCATCGTGATCATGCGGACACCGACAAGGCTGCGGCCGCGCAGCGCCGCATCCTGGTTCTTGTCGTCGCGCGCCTGTGCCGACGCGACGATGGTGCCGCAGATCTGGTTGCCACAATCGGCGAAACGGACGCGCGTTTCGCCCGACTGGCTGCGCCAGGTGCCGCGCGGGTCGTTGGCCGCCGCCGGGGAGGCGAGCGCCAGGCTGGTCGCAACCGCCAGGCCGAACAAGGTCAAGGTCTTCATCGAGGGTCCCTCCGCGGCGTGCCGCCCCCGGCCGGTCTGCCCTGGCCCTTCTCGACGGCGCGCCGATCCCGGCAGTCTCACCCGTCCGCCCCGCCGGCGTCCAGCATGCCGATCGGCATTCCGTGGCGCTGCCGGGGCGATTCCGCGGTTAATGAATCGTTGACCTCTCGCCAGCAAACTACCGGCGCGAAAGGGACGAGGGGTGGGCGGCGACTGCCGTGACGAGCGCGGAGACGCTAATGTCCGTAACGATCCTTGCCGAGAACGACGCGCCGTCGATCATGCCCGACGGCTCTGCGGCGCATGGCCTGGCCAGGGCCGGCCATCTGCCGCCCGACCTTGCCCAACGTTCCCCCGGCGAGCTTGGTCGCCTCTATGCTGCCGGACGCGCCGTGCCGCGCGACCTGGTGGAGGCCCATAAATGGCTGAACATTGCGGCTTTGCAGGGCGACCGCGATGCCGCGCGGCAGCGCCAGGACATTGCCGGTGAAATGACCCGTGACGAAATCGCCCGGGCCCTTGCCGAGGCGCGCGCCTGGCTCGCGCTCAAGACCGCGCGCGCCGGCTAGCCGCGATCACGGGCGGCGGGTGACCGTTGCAAGCGCCGCCGCGAGATTTTCCCGGCTGAACGGCTCGAACCGGAACACCACATCGTGGCGGCCCGGCGGCAGTTCGACGCCGCGGAACAGCACATTGGCGCGCAGGAGCGGCCGCCGCTCGTCGTTCACCCGGACCGTCCAGCCGGGATAATCGAGGTCGTGCAGCACCAGAATGCCGGCGACCTCGGTTTCCGCCACCAGGCGTACCGTGTTGATCCCATATTCGGCGATCGCCACCCGGCCGGCCGTGGCCCGGCCCGGTGCGTCGGTGGCGGACGGCACGCTGTCGACCGGATCGTCCTCGCTGATCAGCACCTCGGAGGCGATGTCGACATCGGGAATTTCACCAGCGGCCAACGCCGCCTCGACATTCACCCGCTTGACGCGGGCGGCAAGCATGGCACGCGGAGCTGCCGGCGGCAGGCGGTAGAGCCAGAGCGGCGGGCCGTCGCGCAGCGGCAGGATGCGAGGCCGGGGCAGGGCGGCCGGCATCCGTTCGAAGGGCTGGTCGAACAGCAGGAATTCAATGCCGAGCAGGCGCGCGAGGCGCGAGCGATAGCCCCGGAAGGTCTTCGGGAAAGGCCGCAGGCGCGGCTCGTGTGCCGTCTCGGCGGCCCCCGTCGCTCGCTCGTAGAGCGCGAAGCGCAGGGGATTGTAGCCCAGCGTGCTCTCGATGCCGTAGGTCATGCCGGCATTCTGCCAGCCGTTCTCGGGCCCGAGGATCTCGACCCGCGGCCGCCGGCCGCGCGCATGCTCGGCCTCGAGCGCACCGAGCAATTGGTGCAAGGCGTCGCGGTCGGGCGAGGGGGCATCGCTGAAGACGGCATAGACGCTTTTGGCCTCGGCATTGATCGGTGTCGTCACGTTGTGGAAGGCGAGCTCGGCGCTGGCGAGACCAGCCAGGGCAAAGCCGAGGGCGGGGCGAGCGCTGTCGGATCGCATGCCGCGCACGAGCGCCATGGCGACCGCGCCGGTGGCGCTCGCTGCTGCGAGGGCCATGAGGGCAACGACGAGCTGGGGCCGGGCGGGCGCGCGCGTGAGCGCGATGGCGACGAGGCCCGTCGCAGCGACCACAACCACTGCGAGCAGAATCCGGTTCGTCCGGACCGGGCTGCCGCGCAGCAGGGCATCGAGGCTGCCGGCGGCCAGCATGGCGATGGCGAAGACCAGGATGAAACAGGCGTCCGCCGGCCGACGATACAGAGAGATGCCGGGTACATGGTCGAACACGATGCGGAAGGCCGGCGTATGCGAGCCGAGGGCATAGACGAGGCTCGCGGCGGCGAGGGCGGTGAACAAGCGCAGTTCGCGTCCGAGGCAGATGCTCCGGGTGAAGCCGATCCAGGCGACGAGAAGACAGGCCGTGACGCCGACGTGCAGGAAATTGACCGAACGATCGGTCCAGTCGAAGCTTGGCCAGCTCGGTGAGCCGGGACCGAAATAGAGATCGGTCTTCTGCAGGCCGCCGAAAAAATCGGCTGCAAACAGTCCGATAAGGTTGAACGGATCCAGCGAGCCATAGGCGGCGGTCTGGAATGCGACCATCGGGCGGTTGGAAAAGGCCGCGAACTGCAAGGTCAGGAGCAGCGGCACCGCCAGGACCGCCATGCCGACAAGACCCATGACGAGAAGGTGCGGCAGGCGGGCAAGGAACCAGCGTCCACGCTCCTCCGCGCCAAGGCCGCGGGTCAGCGCAGAAGCGGCGAGAACCAGGCAGTTCAGAAAGGCGATCTGATCGCGGCCGAGCGCCATGAAGGCGGCCTTCGCGCCGAAGGCGAGGCTCCATCCATAGGAGCGCCGGTCGAGCGCGAGTTCGAGCAGCAGGAGACAGACTGGCAGATAGGCATAGGAGACGACGAGTCCGACATGCTGCAGGCGTCCCATGGCCGGGCCGCCGAAAAAGACGACGGCGGCGGCGAGGATCGCGGCCTGGGGCCCAAAGCCGCGGCGGGCTGCAAGGCCGACGGCGGCGGCGCTGCCGACCGCCAAATGCGCAAGTACGATCGTATCGAACAGGCCGATCGAAGCGCGTGGCAGGAGCCAGGCCGCCGGCAGGAATGTTGGCGAAAACAGCAGCGACTGGGGGTCGGCAACGCTCGGAAACCCGGAGAAATGATAGGGGTTCCAGAGCGGAAGCTCGCCCTGTGACAAGGCGCGGCCGACGAAACGGTAGAAGTTGTAGAACTGCGATTTCGCGTCCCAGGGTATCGTCACCGCCTCGATCTGATAGGCGGCGGCCGTCAGTCCCCAGAAGGCAAGGATGGTCAAGGCGACGATCGCCGTGCTGCCACGGTTCCAGCGGATCGGCCGTGCGGTCGTCTCGGGAGATGGCGTGCTTGCTGCGTTCACGCGGCGGTTCTAGCCGGAAAATTGCGAAGCTGCTATGGCCGCAATAAGCCAAAGTGCTGAACCGGCAGCGAAAAATCGCGATTGGCAGACAGGGTCTCAGCCTCGGCCGGGGAAGCTTGCGCCGGCCTGTGCTGGAATGGCCCCGGCGCGCCAATGGTCGTATCGTTCACCGGTTTTCAGTCGGCCGGTCTTGGCCGTTCGTCGGACCGCGGCGCGTCGAACGGCGTCGAGACAGATCCGCTCTCATTGATTGCGTGCGGGACATTCGCAATCTTAGGTTCAGGAAAATAACACTTTCTGCGTGTTCTGTGGCTTCTTGTGGCGTGTCGCTTTGCGCCGTTCACAGGCGTGGGCGGAACGGGTCTTGCCGGGCCTTGCCGATCCGCCATCTCCGCCGAGCTGGGCCCGCGTATTTTGAAAACATGCGTATTATCAGCGGGTTGTCTATCCCTTGAGATGGGTGCCGCCGCGCCTTTGCCGGGCAGCGGTCGCGATTGAACGGCCGGTTGCAGCGTCCGATCCCGGCAAGCGGTTCCGTGGAATGTATGTTGCGGAACTGCAACAGTTGGAGAAAAGGCGCATTGTCGGCACCGCCTTGACACCGCGGTCGCGCGCTTGCCGGCCTGCACGGCAGGCATTCGGCATGCCGGCGTCTCTTTGGACAACGTTGTTCTGTGAATTAAGGTTTAAATATGTATCTATCTGTTTCTATTCGTTTCTATATGAAATGTAATTGGCAAATCGTAGCACAACATTCTCTTTGGATCAAAGGATTGACGGTGTCCGCAGCATATATTTGATCGACGCCAATGCTTGATGAGTTGGCATTATGTGGTTATAATTCTTCTTGATTTCGAAAAGTCTCCGTTGGGTTTGCGCTGAAGCTCGCTCCTGGCGCTTGCTCTTTACGCTTTGACAGCTTCGAAAGTATGTGAATCGCCGAGCCAGGTGCTTTCGGGAGCATCCCGATCGAGAGCGCTTTGGAGTTGGGGACAGCGGACCTTGAGTGCAGTTGCGTCACAGCCGGAGTTGTCTTGCGCCCCAAACGGGACGTTCAGCTTCGCGTTGCCGGCTGCAGCCAATATTTCCGATGATCTTTTAGGTGAATCGGTTCGCGTCAATGTCGATGGTCTTGTCTTTGACGTGACGATCGATCGCCAAATCCAGATTCCGCCAGTCTGCCGCTCCATTCAAGATGCGAAATATTTCGCAATGGCGATCTCGTTTCAGATTCTTGTTCATGCAAACGAGACGCTGACCGCTCTTGCAGGCGCCGTCCCACTGCAGGCCGGCGAAGCGCCGCTTGAGCGTGACGAGCGGGCGGCCGAAGAGGCGGCGGGCAGCATGGCTGCCGATCATGGCACGATCGAAAGCCCCTCCGTGTCTGCCTTCAAGTCGGTCGCGGGCTCCATGCTGCCGGATCCCGATGCGGGGTTTTCTTTCGCCGAGCTTTTCGAGCACTGGCGCGAGCATCACCTGCTGTCGGGTGGCGCACCGACTACGCCGCCGCATTGGGAAACGTTGATCCAGCGTTTCGCCGATTTCCTCGGACACCGGGACCCGGCCCGGGTGTCCACGCAGGATGTGCGGAACTACCGCGATCATCTGATCCGCAGCGGGCGCCTCATCAGGACGGCGCGGCATTCCGATCTTGCCGCGTTGCGTTCGGTTTTCCGGTTCGGCATCGAGCAGGGGCTGCTCGATATGGCGGATCCGACATCGGGGGTGCGTTTTCGCAACAACCGGCTCGGAACCAGCCGCCGGATGATGGCCTTTTCCGACGATGAGGCACGGGTGCTGCTGCAGGCTGCGGATCTCGAGGACAAGCCGGCGCGCCGATGGATCCCCTGGCTGACCGCACTGACCGGCAGCCGCATTTCGACGATCGTCAATCTCCGGCGCGAGGATGTCGTCAAGCGCGACGATATCTGGTGCATCCGCATTTCTCGCCAGGCCGGCCCGGTGAAAACCGCGGCCTCGGAACGGATCGTGCCGCTGCATCCGCTCATCATTGAGCGCGGTTTCATCGATTTTGCGCTTTCGGCAGGGCGCGACCGGCTGTTCATCAATCGCACGCGCGACGATTTCATTCTCGACGGCAAGGTCACCTCGCCGACGGTGGCGGGCCCCTACAATCCCGGTCGCACCACGCGAAACCGGCTGACCGAATGGATTCATTCGCTCGGGCTCGATATCGGCCGCTCTGCGGGCAAGGACCCAAGCCACGCCTGGCGGCATTGGTTCAAGGAGAAGGCCTTCGAGGTCGGCATTCCCGAAAAAATCACGGATGCCATCGTCGGTCACGCCCAGGCGAGCGTATCCAGACGTTATGGCGCTGTTTCCATTCCCATCATGTTCGACGAATTGAAGAAGATCCCCGATCCACTGAAATCATAAGGGGAGGGAAGGGCAGTGTTTTCGCTGCGCTTCGTCGATCGTCTTTTCGGCAAAAGAAGAACCCCGGCGGTTTCCCGCCGGGGTTCTCGTTTTCAGCTTATGATCTGAGGATCAGATCAGAAGTTGCGCTGGATGCGGATGGTGCCGACCCAGGCGCCTTCCTGACCACGGAAGGTGTTGCTCGGGGCGATGACCGGCGGGCCACCAGCCTGCGTGCGAGCCTGGATGTTGTGGTAGACGACTTCCACGCCGAGGTCGAGGTTGCGAACCGGCGACCAGATGGTGTTCACGCCGACGTTCCAGTACTTGATGTCCCAGAGCGAGCTGGCGACCGGCTGGTCGATGTTCGAATAGGCACCGAACACGGACGAGCGCAGAGCCGGGGTCCAGAAGTGACGGAAGCCGGCGGCGACCGACCAGGCCTTGGTGGTCTGGATGGCGCCGAGGATGACGGCCGCGTCACGGAGCTGGGTGTTCAGAGCGTTCGTACCAGCGAGGTTGCCGGCGCCCGAAATGGTCGAGCGATCGCCACCCTGGTTGGCGGTGCCGAAGGCGTAGTCGAGAGCGCCGTCCGTATAGACACCCTGCAACCAGAGCACGTCGCCGCGGGCGAGCATGTCGAGGTTGAGGCGCAGACCGGCACCGACGGCCCAGCCCATCTTGTCGCCGGCCTTGGCGGTCGGGACGTTGGTGATGCCGGCATAGCCGAAGTCACGCAGCTGGTGCAGCGCACCCATGACCTGGGCCGAACCCCAGCCCTGGTCGACGCGCAGGTTGGCGACGATGTCCGGGATCTGCTGACCGGCATAGGTCATGCCCTGAGCGCCGGACAGCGGACGCTGCAGCGAGGACGGGGTGAGCGCGCCGGGCGCAGCGGTCGTGCCGAACCACGAGTCGCTGTTGCTGTAGCGGCGGTACATGGAGTCTTCGAGCGAGACCGTGGCCGAGAAGCCCGAACCGAACGAGGCGGTGTAGGCGAGGACGGTGGTCGAGCGGGCCGTCGCGGCGAAGTTGCCGGAGAGCTGCACGTCGCCCTGGTAGAAGTTGAAGAACGAAGCCGAGAAGCCCGCCGTGATGCCGGCGAACTGGATGAAGGCGCGCTCGACGTTGATGGCGGAAGCGCGCGGCGACTGGCCGGCGCCCGAGGTCACGAGGCCCTGCGAGGAGAAGGAGCCGTCGAAGACGCCGCGATAGGCCGAGAACTGGCCGAAGGCGCGGAGCAGGCCGTACTCGGTGTTCGAGCGGGCGTCGAGGTTCAGCGTCAGACGCGCCGAGGTCGAGTAGAGCTGATCGAAGTAGGAGGTGCCGAGAACCTGCCAGCCGGCCACGCCGGTGTTCGCATTGAGACGGTTGCCCGGGCTCGAGTTGATGATGTAGTCGGCGCGGACGAAGCCGCCGATGCGCAGGCAGGTATCGGTGCCCGGGATGAAGAAGAAGCCGGCGCCATAGGTGTCGCAGACGCGAACGTATTCAGCCGGAGCAGCCTTGCCCGGCAGGTCGGCAGCCTGAGCGCCGGCGATGGCAACGAAGCCCGCCGCGGTGCCGAGAAGAAGGCTCTTAACCGTCTTCATATTGTAGACCTCCAAAGTTTCTCCTGAAAGGGAGCTGGGGTTCGTTGATCTTGCCGGTTCCCCGACGAGCCTTCGCCCTTAATTCCCCGCGAGCCGCCTGTCTTGTCTTCGCGGGTCGGAGAAACCTTCGAACCCAAGAGAGGCGGTGCGACGGGGGTGCCCCCCTTCGTCGCAGCGTCACCATTGCCGATGGCTCTGCTGCAATCAACGGAAACAATGTGCCACATAGGATCGCGCCGCGCTTTGCCCCGGACTGTTGCAAGAAGGCCACGCAGCCGTTAACCGCCCGGAAAGCCTGAAAACATCAGGCAAACCCTTACGGAATGAGATCAATTTTGATCTACCCCGGAAGGCCGGCCGTTAACCTGTGAGGCGCACCGGGATCCGGGCGGCGCGGGACCCCTCGTTACACCGCCGCGTCAGCCGCCACGCGAGCGATTCGTGCGCGCCACGCGCTTAAATCCATTGAAAATGGCTGAAACACCGGTGGTTTTGATGTTTTCGATCGGCAAATCGCGCCACTCGCGACTCGGCACCCGCGCCGCGCGGATTCGCAAGGTTCCGAGCGAAGGCCGAATCCCGTGGGGGTTGCGCGGGCTTCAAAATGCACCGCGTTCCGATCCGTCAGATCGACGCGCCGTCAACCACCAGTTCACCTTCGAGCGCGGCGCGGACGGCGCGCACGGTGCCCTGCAGCCCCAGATCGAGCCGCTCGCGCGGATGGGGCAGGTCGATCGCGTGAAGGCCGGCGATCCGCCCGGGCGATCCGGCCAGCACGACGATGCGATCGGCAAGATAGGTGGCTTCGTCGATATCGTGGGTCACGAAGATGATCGTCTTGCCGGTGGCCTGGCGGATCCGCGTCAACTCGTCCTGCAGGCCCTCGCGCGTGATGGCGTCGAGCGCGGAAAAGGGTTCGTCCATGAGCAGGACGTCCGGATCGACCGCCAACGCCCGGGCAAGCGCCACCCGCTGGCGCTGGCCGCCCGAAAGCTGGTGTGGCCAGCGGTCGGCCAGATCCGTCAAGCCGACGATGCCCAGCGCTTCGCGGGCTTTTGCATGCCGTTCGCGCCGGCCAAGGCCGTTTTTTTCGAGGCCGAAGGCGACATTGTCGATCACCTTGCGCCACGGCAGGAGGCGGGCATCCTGAAACACGAAGGCCAGGGCGCGCCGCCCCGGTGCCGCGGCCGCGATCTCGACATGGCCCGCGGTCGGCTTGGCAAGGTCCATGAGCACGCGCAGAAGCGTCGATTTACCGACCCCGGACGGGCCGACAATCGCCAGAAATTCGCCGCGCGCCACGGAGAGGTCGAGGCCGGCCAGGACCTCGTTGCGCCGGCCGTCACGCTCGAAAGCGAGCGCCAGGCCACGGATCTCGATCACGCCCGCCATCGGAGGAGCCATCCCTGCAGGGCCACGAAGGCGGTGTCGAGCAGGCCGTAGAGCGCGGCCATGGTCAGCATGTAGATCACCACGATATCGGTCGCGAGCAGGCTCGATGCCTGCATCATGCGCTGCCCGAGACCGGGGACGCCGAAGATCTCGGCCGCGACGACCGCCATCCAGGCCTGTCCGATCGCGGTGCGCAGGCCAACGAGAATGCCGGGCGTCGCCGCGGGCAGCAGGACTTTGAGGAGCCGCTCCGGCCCGGAGCGGAAGCCGAAGGCATCGGCGACCTCGATGAGGTCGCGGTCGACCGTGCGGACGGCCCCGTGAGCAGCAAAATAGACGATCCAGAACACGCCGACCGCAATGATGAAGACGGCGGCGGCCGGCGAAACGCCGAACCAGATGATGGCGAAAGGCACCCAGGCCAGGCCTGGGATCGGCCGCAGCAGGCGGACGACCCACGAGGCCAGGCTTTCGACGGGCCGATACATGCCGGTGGCGATGCCGAGCCCAACACCGAGGGCGGCGCCGACGGTCAGGCCCATCACATAGTGGCCGAGGCTGCTGCGGATCGCCTCCAGCCACGCGCCGCTCGACAGCTCGCGCCAGAACGCCGCCGGCAGGACGCTCGGCGGCGGCAGGAACGCGGCATTGACCAGGCCCAGCCGCGGTGCGGCCTCCCACAGGCTGAGAAAGCCGGCAAGGCCGACCAGCGGCAGCAGGATGCGCAGGGATTTCACGGGATCACTGTCCGGCAGCGGCGCGCTCGAAGAAGCTCGCGTCGAACAGGCCGTCCAGCGGCACTTCGCGGTCGAGCGCGCCGAGCTGGACCTGATAGCGCTGCAGGGCGGCGGTCGCCTCGACGATGCTGCGCGGGTCCGCGGTGAATTTCGACGCCGGCGAAACCAGCGCCTTGGCGATGGTGGCCGTGTCGACGATGCCCTTGCCGAGGGCCTGTTCGACGGGCGGTGCAGCACGGCCGGGATCACGCTTGATCAGCGCGACCGCCCGGGCGACGGCACCGACCAGCGCCTGGACCTTGTCGGGATGGCGCTGCAGGAAGGCCTGGGTCACCGCGACGACGGTGCCCGGCTGGTTCGGAAACATTTCGCCGCCGAGGGCGACGATCTTGATGCCGGGATCGCGCTGCGTGACGATGGTCACGGCCGGCTCGCGAATGGTTGCGCCCTCCACGGCGCCGACGAGGACGGCCTGCTGCGTGGCGTCGATCCCCATCGGCACGACGGTGGCGTCGGCCTTGTCGGTCTTGGTCACCTCCCACAGCCAATGCTGCAGCGTCGTATTGGGCACGGAGCCTGCCGGCTGCGTCGCCATGCGGGCGGGCTGGCCGGTCGCGGCCCGATAGCGCTTGAACGCCTCCGCCGGTGCCGTGCCGGGCGTGAAGAAACGCGCAAGCTTCGGCGTCACTACCGCAGTCATTTCCTCAACCGCGGTGGTCGCCACCACCTTGATGTCGATGCCGCGCGAGCGGGCGACACCGAGCGGGGCAACGCCCGCGACATAGATGTCGATGGTTCCCGAAGCCAGCGCCTGGATCATGTTCGGGCCGGATTCGAAGGTCGTATAGGTCGTGCCGAGCCCGGCCTCCTTCAGCCAGCCTTCGCGATCGGCGACATAGACGGGAGCGGCGGCGAGAATTGGGATGACGCCGATCCTGGCCGTGATCGGTGCGGCGCCCTGGGCGGCGGCCCGCGAGGCAAAGGTGGCCACCACAGGGGCAGCGATGAGGAGACGGCGAGACAGCGACATGAGAGATCCGACGGCCAGAGATTGGGCTTGAGATAGAATGAAATTTTCTGCTGCCGCAAGAACTTCGATCTGCGGAGAATTTCATCTCCGAACTGTCCGGAATTTCAGCGGAATATTTTTACAGGCAGGCTCAAGGGGGGAACAATCGATCCGTCAGGGCTTGGGCAGTGCCGGGACCTGGTAGGCCGTGGTCGACTTGATGCGTTCCATGGCGAAGCGAGAGGTGACGTTCTTCAACGGGATCGCCTCGATCAGCCGCTTGTAGAACGTGTCATAGGCGGCCATGTCGGTGACAACGACACGGAGCATGTAGTCGACGTCCCCGGCCATCCGGTAGAATTCCATCACTTCGGGCAGAGCCGAAACCGTCTCGGCGAACTTGCCGAGCCATTCGCGCGAATGGTCCGATGTTTCGATGGACACGAAGACCGTCAGGCCGAGCCCGAGCTTTTCCGGAGACACCAGCGCGACACGGCGGACGATGAAGCCGTTCGCCTCGAGCTTCTGGATTCGTTTCCAGCAGGGGGTCTGCGACAGGTGCACCCGCTCGGCGAGTTCGGCGATCGATATGGTGGCGTCATCCTGGAGAATCGTCAGGATCTTGCGGTCGATGGCATCCATTCTCTGCTGAACCTCGAAAAGAACATGGCGTTTCGCCAAGCGAGGCAGATGAGGATATTTTTTCTCACATGCCTGATTTTCATCAGGATATGAGAATAAAATTTTCGATTTGGCAAGAGGATCGGCTGTTTTTGCAGCATGCCGTCCGCGTGCCGGCGGCGTCGGCCCGGCTCGGCGCAATAAAAAAGGCCGGCTCGAAAGCCGGCCTTTTTCCGATGATGATGCGGGCGCGTGGGACGCGACGGCGTCAGCGGCGCGACCCACGCTGGGCACGTTGCGTCGCATAGAGCACGGCTTCGCGCAGCATGGCCTTGGGGCGGTCGGCCTCGATCTGCGCGCGGCGCTCGGCCTCGCGGGCCCGCTCCTCTTCCTCACGCGCTGCCCGCTCGGCGGCTTCCTGAGCCGCCTTGGCCTCCCGCTCGGCGGCACGGGCCGCCTCGCGCGCCTCGCGCGCCTCGACAATGGCTCGCCGCGCCGCCTCTCGCTTCATCCGCTCGGGATCGTCAGGTCCCGGGCGCGCCTTGAACTTTTCGAGAAGTGCCTGTTTCGCCTTCTCGGAGGCTTCGCGACGTCCATTGAAGCTGGTCTGATGCTGGATCGACAAAGGTGGTGGGCCCTGATTGGTGCTGGTGGATAGACTTCGATGCTTCACCGGCTGTGCCGCCGCGATGCCTGTCGGCCGTTCATGGGGAACGATGCCCGGACATCGCGGAGCTTTTGGGGATTCGCCTGCCCGGTGAGGTTCAAGCGACTGCGCCGGACCTGATCGAGAAAACTCCAGGTTTCGTCTGCATTCCCCAAAAATCTGGCGGAGACGGAGGGATTCGAACCCTCGGTACACCTTTTGAGCGTACACTCGTTTAGCAAACGAGCGCCTTCAGCCACTCGGCCACGTCTCCACGATGGCCGCCTCTATGCCCGCGAATGCGGCGATTGGCAAGGCGAAGGCGATGCAATGGGCCCAGCTTTTTGCGATGGCCTGCCTGCATGGCACAGATGGCCCAAAAACCGCCGCCGATCGCGGCGGGGGTGCCGAGTCGCGGCGGAGGGCCGAGCCTTCTTCTCGGCACCGCGGCGGGCTTCGTTGCCATCGCCGGCGCTCAGGCTGCCGACCTGCCGGGCAAGGCTGCTCCGGCTGAATACGTTCGCGTCTGCGACACCTATGGCGCCGGCTTCTTCTTCATCCCGGGCACCGATACCTGCCTGCGCATCGGCGGCTTCGTCCGCGCCGACTTCATCGTCAACTCGAGCCCGGGCAACCGGTTCAATGCGAATACCGGCGTCCCCGGCTCGCAGGTGCTCGGCACCTCCTACTTCGATCAGTACTACTCGACCTCGGCGCGTCTGACGCTGAACCTCGACGCCCGCTCGAACACCGAGTACGGCCTGCTCCGCGCCTTCGGCCAGTTCTCGGCCTATCGCGGCGTCTTCGACGGCTCCTTCTCCTCGCAGGGCCTCGTCACCTCGGGCGCCGGCCAGTCGCCGCGCGCTTCCGCCATCAACGTCGAGCGCGCCTTCATCCAGTTCGCCGGCATCACGGCGGGCTTCTCGGCCTCGTTCTTCAACTTCTACCAGGGCGACGTGCAGCTCTCCGGCAACTTCGCCGCGACGGCCCGCTCGACCACCGTCCTCGCCTACACCGCCTCGTTCGGTTCGGGCTTCTCGGCCACGGTCTCGCTCGAAGACTCGATGTACCGCCGCTACAGCAACAGCGACTCCTGGTACGGCACGGCGGCTGTGCCCGGCGCGCTCACCTCGTCCTCGCTGCAGCGTCCGCTGTCTGGCGCTCAGGGCATGACCTATGCCGGCCAGCAGATCCCGGACATCGTCGCGAACCTGCGCGTCGACCAGGGCTGGGGTTCGGCCCAGGTCATGGGTGCGCTGCACCAGCTGCGTGACTTCGGCTATGCCGGCATCACCAACGTCCCGACCGCCAAGGCCGGCGACAAGATGGGCTGGGCCGTCGGTGCCGGTCTCCGCCTCAACCTCGACATGCTCGCCCGCGGCGACGTGCTCTGGTTGCAGGGTGTCTATACGGACGGCGCTCTCGACTACGCCTTCGGCACCGCCAACCAGGGTGGCGACCGCTCGACCATTTCGGGCGCCGGCAACCTCGCTGGCACGAACGCTCTGAACACTCAGCTGCGTGACGCGGCCGTCATCCTCGGCGCCATCCAGACCACCAAGGCCTGGTCGATCGCCGCCGGCTTCCGTCACTTCTGGACCCCGGCCCTGCGCTCGTCCGTGTTCGGTTCGTACTCGAACATCGACCAGCCGGCTGCCAGCACCCTCTGGGACGTCAAGTACTGGACGGTTGGCGTGAACACCATCTGGTCGCCGGTTCGCAACCTCGACCTCGGTGTGGAAGTCGTCTACCACAACATCCAGGCCCGCCAGCAGAACGGCCTGCCGGCGCTCATCACGCCGTCCAACACGTTCCGTGGTCAGGAAGGCGCCTGGGTCGGCACCATCCGCGTCCAGCGCAACTTCTGATCTGATCCTCAGATCATAAGCTGAATGAGTGAGAACCTCGGCGGGAAACCGCCGGGGTTCTTCTTTTGCCCGAAATCCGGCCAGATCGGCTGCGAAGGGCAGGGCTGCGCACCGGCCTTCGCCCGCCGTTCCCGAAAGCTGTGGTCGGCGGCCGGCGAGGGTTGCTGTGTCGCACCGGCCTCGGGGACACTGCGCGCCCGCAAGGCCGGTGTCAGGCGTGGGACTTTCGAGGGAATGACGACATGTTTCGGCCGAAGCAATGGCTCTGGGGTTTGCTGCCGCTCTTGGTGCTGATCACCCTGGCCATCCGCCTGACCGAACGTGACGTCATGGCGGGTCTTGCCAGCCGGGTGCGGGCCGACCTCGCGCAGCAGGGTATCGACTGGGCGCGGGTTGATGCCCTCGGACGCGATATCAGGCTGACCGGCCAGGCCGCGAGCCCCGAGGACCGCGCCCGGGCCTCCGGCGTCATCGCCCGCGTCGCCGGCACGCGGCGCGTCGACGATCGCTCCAGCATCATTGCGATCCGCGATCCCTATGACTGGAACGCCGAGAAGGCGGAGGGAGTGCTGACCCTCAGCGGCGCGGTGCCGAGCGAGGCGGTCCGCCGGCAACTGACCGCCGAAGCTGCGGCCGCCATGCCGTCGGTCCATGTCGTCGACCAGCTGGAGCTTGCCCGCGGCGCACCGCAAGGGTTCGCGGATGCGGCGGCTCTGGTGCTGCGCCAACTCGGCCGGATGGGCGACGGCCGCGGCCGCCTTTCCGGTCTCAGGATCTCGCTGCAAGGCACTGCGAATACATCGGAAACGATCGCGGGCATCGAGCAGGCGATGGCCGGCGCGCCGGCTGGTTTCGCCGCCGCGCGGGTGGTCATCGGCCCACCCCGCGCGACGCCCTACCTGTTCGAGGCGGAGCGCGACGGCGCCGGGCTGGCCCTGTCCGGCCATGTGCCGAACGACGCGGTGAGAGCCTCCATCCTCGCCATGGCACGGCAGAGCCTTGCCGGTGTTGCGGTCACCGATCGCATGACCCTCGCGGACGGCGCACCCGCCGGCTACGAGGCGATGACCGGTTTCGCGCTCGCCCAGCTCGGCCAGCTCAGCGCGGGGCGCGCCAGCCTGCGTGACGGCGCCCTGACCCTGCGCGGCGTCGCGCCGGACGGCCTGACCTATGCCGCGGTGACGCGTGCGGTGCGCAGCGGCCTGCCGGCCGTGCTGTCTTCTGCCACGGCTGCCATTACCGCGCCGGTCATCACGCCCTACCGTTTCTCGGCGATCCGTCAGGGCGACACCATTGCGATCGGCGGCTTCGTGCCGGACGAGAGCGTGCGCGCCGACGTGCTCGCCGCGGTCCGGGCCGTCGCGCCGACGCTGACCATCGCGGATCGGACCCAGATCGGCCTCGGCGCGCCGCAAGGCTTCCAGGTCATGGCCCGTTTCGTCGCCGCCCAAGCGGCCCGGCTCGACCCCGCCTCGGCGCTGCTGGTGGATTCCGCGCTGACCGTTCAGGGCCGGGCCGGAACCTTCGCGGTGCTCGATGCGGTCAGCGGCGCGCTGCGCCAGCCGCCGACGGGCATGACCGTCGCGCGTATCGACCTGGTGCCGCCGGCCGTCCGGCCCTTCACCTGGTCGGCGCGTCTTCACGGCAACGACGTGCTGCTTGAAGGCCATGTGCCCTCGCACGGCGCGCGCGAGCAGATCCTCGCGCGCGCCCGCGCGATCGTTACCAATGCGAGCGTCGTCGACCGGATGCGGATCGCCGCGGGAGCCCCTGCGGACTTCCTCCCCGCCGTGCTGTTCGGCCTCACTCAGCTGCAGAAGCTGACAGCAGGGGTCGTTTCGCTGTCCGGCCAGGACTTTGCCATTGCCGGCACCGGCCGTGACACAATCGGCGCGCCCGAAATCGCAGCCGCGGCGGCGGGGCCGCAAGGCCTGCCGCGCGGCGTCACCATCGTCCAGAACGAGGTGCTGCCGACCATTGCCGCGGCGCGGCCCTTCGAGCTCGCCATCACGCGCGGCGCGCAGGGCGTGACGCTCGACGGCGTGGTCGCGACCGATGCGGACAGGACGGCGCTCATCGAGGCAGCGCGCAGCGTTCTGCCCGGCATGGCCCTGACCGACCGGATCAGGGTTGCCGAAGGCGCGCCGCCGGACATGGACTGGGTGGCAGCCGGCCGTTTTGCACTCATGCAGATCGCCCGTCTCAGGCAGGGCACTGCCCGCTATGTCGATCAGGCCTTTTCCATCGAGGGCGAGGCCGCCGACCGCTCGGGTTATGTCGCCGCAAACCAGGCGGTGCGGGCGGAGCCGTTTCCGAACGGCGGCCGGCTGGCCGCGGTCGACATCCGGCCGCCGGTCGTCTCGCCCTACCATTGGTTCGTGCAGAAGGACGGCCAAGGCGTCCTGCTGCAGGGCTTCGTGCCTTCCGACGCGGTGCGGCAGGCCAACCGGGCCGAGGCCCGGCGCATCTTCGCGCCGCTCGCGGTGCGCGACAGCCAGGAACTGGCCGCCGGCGCGCCCGAAGGCTTTGCCGAAACCGCCGCTTTCGCGATGACCGAGCTCGCACGGCTCGCCAAGGGGCGCGCCGCCATGCTCGATCGCGCGCTGAAGCTGACCGGCGAGGCGCCAAGCGAGGCCGCGGCCAGTCAGATCCGCAGCGCACTGCCGGCAAGCGGACCCGGCGGCTTCAGCCTCAGCCACGAGATCACCGGGCCGGCTGTGCCGGTACCGGCGCCAGGGCAGGCGGCCAGCTTGCCATGCGTTCAGAGGATCCGCGACATCCAGGCAAGCGGGACGATTGAATTTCGCCCTGGCAGCGACCTCATCCGGCCCGACGGCCTCAATCGCCTGGCGCGGATCGCCGACGCCATGCGGCAGTGCCCGGCCGTCGCCTTCGTGGTCGAGGGCCACACGGATGATGTCGGGTCGGCCGCGAGCAATCTCGACCTGTCGCAGGCCCGGGCGTTGTCGGTGACGAAATATCTGGTCAGGCGCGGCATTGCCGCCGCCCGTCTGACCGCCCAGGGATTCGGTCAGACCCGGCCGGTCGTCGCCAACGACTCGCCGGCCAATCGGGCCAAGAACCGCCGCATCGACTTCGTCGTCAGGCCTTGAGGGGGGACCGATGACCTATCTTGCGACCACGCTTTGGCCCTGGCTGGCCGCCGCCGGACTCCTGGGGGTCCTGGTCGGAGCTGCGACAGCGCGCGGGCGGCGTCCGGTGGCGGTCCGGCGCGGCGGGCTCGTCCTCGATCTCGTCGCCTGGTCCGTGGCGGCGCTGCTCTCGGTCGGCATTGCCGCGGCAATTCTGCATTGGGTCGATGGCCGGCATGGGCTTTGGCTCGACATGGCGCTCGCGATGACCGGCCTCTATGTCCTGGGCTGCGCCATCGGTGCGGTGCTGCGCCGCGTCGCCACGGGAGCTCCAGCGGGCACCGAGGCGACGTCGGAGCGGGCGGCAGGCAAGCCGGCGGCGGAAGAAAGGCCTGTCCAGCCGGTCACCGCGGCGGCCTTGCCGCCGGCCGAAGCATCCGAAATGCCGGCGCAAGCGGATGCGGCCCCCCGCCCGGACGGCGCGTCGGCGCCTGCGGAGCCGCTAGCGCCGGAACCCGCGCGCGAAAAGGCGGATGCAGGCGCGTCGGCGGCCGGCAGTTCCGAAGACCGCAAGACCAAGGCGGGCAAGGCGAAAAGCCGCCAGCCGGCCGGCGGCAAGGCCAGAACGCGTACGGCGAAACCGGCCAAGGCGCCAGCCGATGCCGGCCCGTCGGACCTGCCGGCCGATGCGGCGGCGCCTGCCGCCCGGCCGCGCCGGCCTCGGGGAAAGGCGGCGGGCGAGGGCACTTCCGGCAACCGGCCGCGCGGCAAGCCCAAGAGCTGAGACGCCAGGGACGGCTGCTTGCGACGACGCGGAGAGCCAGAGCGGGCCCCGATCGCTGCGGTTCCGTTTGAAGCGCGCGCGCGCTTCCGCTAAACGGACGCAATCTTTCGCGCGCATCCGCGCTGCCGTTTCGTTTGCCGAGGCCTTTCATGCACCGCTACCGCTCCCACACCTGCGGCCAGTTGCGTTCCACCCATGTGGGCGAGACAGTGCGCCTGTCCGGCTGGTGCCACCGCATCCGCGACCACGGGGGCATCCTGTTCGTCGACCTGCGCGATCACTACGGCATCACCCAGTGCCTGGCCGATCCCGACAGCCCGGCGTTCAAGGCGCTCGAAGCCTGCCGCGCCGAATGGGTCATCCGCATCGACGGCCGGGTGAAGGCGCGCGACGAAGGGCTGAAGAACCCGAAGATCCCGACCGGCGACATCGAGGTGTTCATCACCGATCTGGAAGTGCTGGGCCCGGCAGCGGAATTGCCGCTGCAGGTGTTCGGCGATCAGGAATATCCCGAGGAAACGCGACTGAAATACCGCTTCCTCGACCTGCGCCGCGAGAAGCTGCACAAAAACATCATGACCCGCGGCCAGGTCATCGATTCGATCCGGCAGCGCATGAAGAGCGGCGGCTTCTTCGAGTTCCAGACGCCGATCCTGACCGCGTCCAGCCCGGAAGGCGCCCGCGACTTCCTGGTGCCGAGCCGCATTCATCCCGGCAAGTTCTACGCCCTGCCGCAGGCGCCGCAGCAATATAAGCAGCTCCTGATGATGTCGGGCTTCGACCGCTACTTCCAGATCGCGCCGTGCTTCCGCGACGAGGATCCGCGCGCCGACCGCCTGCCGGGCGAATTCTACCAGCTCGACCTCGAAATGAGCTTCGTCGAGCAGAACGACGTCTTCGACGCGGTCGAGCCGGTCATCCGCGGCGTGTTCGAGGATTTTGCCGAGGGCAAGCCGGTCACCCAGAAGTTCCCGCGCATTCCCTATGCGGAGGCCATGCGCAAATACGGCTCCGACAAGCCGGATCTGCGCAACCCCCTGGTCATGCAGGACGTCTCCGAGCATTTCCGCGGCTCGGGCTTCAAGGTGTTCGCCCGCATGCTGGAAGACGCCAAGAACGAGGTTTGGGCGATTCCCGCTCCCGGCGGCGGCTCGCGCGCCTTCTGCGACCGGATGAATTCCTGGGCGCAGAGCGAGGGCCAGCCCGGTCTCGGCTACATCATGTGGCGCGAGGGCGGCGAGGGGGCAGGGCCCATCGCCAACAATATCGGGCCGGAGCGGACCGCCGCGATCCGTGACGCGCTCGGCGTCAAGGAAGGCGATGCCGCCTTCTTCGTCGCCGGCAACCCCGAGAAGTTCGTCAAGTTCGCCGGTCTTGCCCGCAGCAAGGTGGGCGAGGAGCTGAACCTCGTCGACAAGGACCGGTTCGAGCTCGCCTGGATCGTCGACTTCCCGATGTACGAGTGGAACGAGGACGAGAAGAAGGTCGATTTCTCGCACAATCCGTTCTCGATGCCGCAGGGCGGGCTCGAGGCGCTGGAGAACCAGGATCCGCTGACCATCAAGGCGTTCCAGTACGATATCGCCTGCAACGGCTACGAAATCGCCTCGGGGGGCATCCGCAACCATCGGCCGCAGGCCATGGTGAAGGCCTTCGAGATTGCCGGCTACGGCGAAACGGAAGTGGTCGAGCGCTTCGGCGGCATGTATCGCGCCTTCCAGTATGGCGCCCCGCCGCATGGCGGCATGGCCGCGGGCGTTGACCGCATCGTCATGCTGCTCTGCGGTACGCAGAACCTGCGCGAGATCTCGCTGTTCCCGATGAACCAGCGCGCCGAAGACCTGCTGATGGGCGCGCCTTCGGAAGCGACGCCGAAGCAGCTGCGCGAACTGTCGATCCGCCTCGCGCTCGATCCGAAGGCCTGAGGACCATGGGCGAGGCGGGTTTCGAGAGCAGGTTCGTCGCGGCGAGCGATGGGCTGAAGCTGCATGTCCGGGTCTATGGACAGCCGCGCGCCGGCCGCCTGCCGCTCGTCTGCCTCGCCGGCCTGTCGCGCAATGCCGCCGATTTCGACGTCGTCGCACGCGCCATCTCGGCGACGCGCCAGGTGATCGCGCCGGACTATCGCGGTCGCGGCCTTTCGGACTGGGATCCCGACTGGCAGCGCTATGCGCTGCCGGTCGAGCTTCAGGACGTGCTGACGGTGACCGAGGCGCTCGGCGTCGACCGTGCAGTCTTCCTCGGCACGTCGCGCGGCGGCCTTCTGACCATGGCGATGGCAGCGGTCCGCCCCGCCATGCTGGCCGGCGCGATCCTCAACGATATCGGCCCGGTCGTCGAGGCCACCGGCCTCGTCCGCATCAAGGACTATCTCGGCAAGCTGCCGGCGCCGGAAACGATGGAGGCCGCGGTCGCGCTGCTGAAGACCATCAGCGCCGGCAAGTTTCCGGGCCTTGCCGACGCCGATTGGCGGCGGCAGGCCGAAGGCATGTGGACGATGCGCGACGGCCGGCTCGCGGCGGCCTTCGACCCGGCTCTCGCCAGGACCCTGGAGCAGGTCGATCTCGACGCGCCGCTGCCGACGCTCTGGCCGCAGTTCGATGCGCTGGCCGGCGTGCCCGTCATGGTGATCCGCGGCGAGCATTCCGACATCCTCTCGGCGGAGACGGTCGCCGCCATGGCGGCCCGGCGCGCCGATCTCGACGTGCTGGACGTGCCGGGGCAGGGCCATGCGCCGCTGCTGGCCGATGCCCGCTCGATCGGCCGGATCGCGGCCTTCGCGGACCGCTGCGACGCGACATGAGCCAGGCCAGGAACGCCCGGGCCGGCGGTGCCGACCGCCGTTCGGGCCTCCTCTGCATTCCGGTCGTCTTGGCAAGCCTCGATGCGCGCCTTAGTGTCCGCGTCCCCGAGCCTGGATCGACGCCGCGACCGTGAGCATTCCCAACCTTCTCACCATTCTCAGGATCCTGCTCGTTCCGGTGGTGATCTGGGCTATTTCGCAAGGGCGAATGGGGGTTGCGCTCGGTGCCTTCGTCTTCGCCGGCATCACCGACGCGGTCGACGGCTATATCGCCAAGCGCTTCAACCAGCAGACCGAGCTCGGCGCCTATCTCGATCCGCTGGCCGACAAGACGCTGATCGTCTCGATCTACGTGTCGCTCGCCATTTTCGGCTTCATTCCGCCCTGGCTGGTCATTCTGGTGGTCTCGCGCGACTTCATGATCGTCGGCGGCGTGCTGCTCTCGACCTTCGTCGACAAGCCGCTGGCCATCCAGCCGCTCCTGGTGTCGAAGGCGAATACGCTTGCCCAGATCGTCTTCGCCGCGCTGGTCCTCGCCTCGAAGGGCCTCGATCTCGAGCTGGGACTCGCCATCGGGATCGGCATGTGGGCGGTCGCCGTGCTGACGCTGGTCTCGACGGGCGCCTATCTCGTCGCCTGGGTCAGACACATGTCGACCTGACGTGCGGCGTCACGGGCCTTGAAACCGCCCTCCGGTCTTGCGACCTTGCTGACCGGTCGGGTTGTGCGCGCAGGGGGACGGCATTGACGCTTCAACGACAGGTAGGCTTCTGGATCGGCGGTCTCGTCGTGTTGATCCTGGCGCTCTATCTGCTGCGCGGCGTGCTGTTGCCTTTCGTCGCGGGGTTGGCGCTCGCCTATTTCCTCAATCCCGTGGTCGGGCGCCTGTCGAAGCTCGGCCTGCCGCGCACGATCGGCGCGCTCGTCGTCATTGGTACCTTCGTCATCGTCTTCATCGGGCTGGTCTTCCTCATCGTTCCGATCCTGGCGAACCAGCTCACCGCCTTCATCGCCCGCCTGCCGGGCTATGTCGTTCAACTGCAGACGCTCGCCACCGAGCAGAACCGCGAATGGCTGCAGAAACTGCTCGGCGAGCGGCTGCCCGACGTCTCGCGCTCGGTCGGCGATCTCGTGTCGCAGTCGGTCGGCTGGGCGGCCGGCTTCCTGCAGGGCCTCTGGTCGGGGGGCGCCGCCTTCATCTCGCTGTTCTCGCTGATCGTCGTGACCCCGGTCGTCGCCTTCTATCTGCTCAATGACTGGCCGAAGATCATGGACCGGGTCGATTCCTGGCTGCCGCTGAAGCACAAGGAGACCATTCTCGGCCTGATGCGCGAGATCGACCAGGCACTGGCCGGCTTCCTGCGCGGCCAGGCCGCGGTCTGCGGCGTGCTGATGCTGTTCTACGGCATCGCGCTCACCGTGAGCGGGCTCAATTTCGGCCTGCTCATTGGCATTTCCATCGGCTTTCTCAGCTTCATTCCCTATGTCGGGTCGCTGACGGGCCTGATCCTGTCGCTCGGCGTCGCGATCGTGCAGTTCTGGCCGAACTGGTCGCCGGTTGCGATCATCCTCGGCATCTTCGTGGTCGGCCAGTTCCTCGAAGCCTATGTGCTCTACCCGAACCTCGTCGGTGAATCCGTCGGCCTGCATCCGGTCTCGATGATGTTCGCCCTGTTCGCCTTCGGCGCGCTGTTCGGTTTCGTCGGCCTGCTGCTGGCCGTGCCGCTCGCGGCCGCGATCGGTGTCTTGACCCGCTTTGCGATCAAGCAGTACCTCGCAAGCCCGCTCTATACGGGTGTGCCAAGGGAAGGACCGGCGGCGCCGGAAAAGTGACCATGTTCCCGAATGCGTTCCGCGCCGGCCCGCGCCAGATGGCGCTCGATCTGGCTTTGCCCGAAAGCCATGCGCGCGATGACTTCCTGGAGGCGCCCTGCAATGCCGCAGCGCTCGCCCTGATCGAGGCCTGGCCGGACTGGCCGGCGCCGTTCGTCGCGCTGGTCGGCCCGCCCGGCGCCGGCAAGAGCCATCTCGGCGCGATCTGGGCCGATCAGGCGGGCGCCCGGCGCCTCGCCGCGCGCGACCTTGCCGCCACCCCGCCGGCCGACGCCCTGGCGACCGGGGCCTTGCTGCTCGAGGATGCCGGACCGAAAACCCCTGAAGTCGCGCTGTTCCACCTGATCAACAGCGCCAAGGAGGAGGGGGCCTTCGTGCTGATGACGGCGCGCGAACTGCCGGTGAGCTGGGGCACGGGCCTGAAGGACCTCGCCTCGCGCCTGCGCGCCCTGCCGGTGGTCGCGCTCGCCGAGCCGGAAGATGCGCTGCTGCGCGCCGTGCTGGTCAAGCTCTTCTCCGACCGCCAGCTCAATGCCGATGCGGAGATCGTCGAATATCTGGCGCGCCGGATGGAACGCTCGCTCGATGCGGCCAGGCGCCTGGTGGCCGAGCTCGATCGCGAGACGCTGGAGACCGGTCGCCGGCTGACCCGGCCGCTCGCCGCCCAGGTTCTGGAGCGGATCATGCAACCAAGCCTGATCTGACCGATTGTTCCCTTTGCAAGAGTTCTCGCGCCGCAAGACTTCTCTTGGACCGCGGTCACAGGGGCGTCATGATGGCAGGTGATGGGTTAGCCCATCGCTTGAGGGACAGACATGGCAACGCTCGAGACCAAGAAGGACGCTCTGGTTCAGGATACCCCCGTCGCATTGCGCGGCGAGGTGCCGGCCGCGCCGCGGACGGCTGCGCAGGCCGAGAAACAGGCTGCGTCCGTCGATCTCCGGCATCAGCCGCAGCGTTTCGTCAACCGTGAGCTGTCCTGGCTGCAGTTCAACCGGCGTGTCATGGAGGAGGCGTCGAACCGCAGCCATCCGCTGCTCGAGCAGCTGCGCTTCCTGTCGATCTCGGCCAACAATCTCGACGAATTCTTCATGGTGCGCGTCGCCGGTCTGCGCGGCCAGGTGCTGGCGGGCCTCACCACGCTGTCGCCGGACGGGCTGAGCCCTGCCGAGGCCCTCGCCAAGATCAGTGACAGCGTCGCCTCGCTCGCCTCCGACCAGCAGCAGCGCTGGCGCGAGCTGCGCGACGACCTCTTCGCCGAAGGCATCGTGCTGGTCGACGCGCCGGACGTCACCAAGGCCGAGCGGGCCTGGCTCGAGGATCATTTCCTCAGCCATGTCTTCCCGGTTCTGACCCCGCTCGCCATTGACCCAGCCCATCCCTTTCCCTTCATCCCCAATCTCGGCTTCACCATCGCCCTGTCGCTGCAGCGCGGCGGCGACGGCCGGGCCATGCGCGCCCTGATCCGCGTGCCGGCCAAGATCGACCGGTTCATCAAGCTGCCCGACATCGCCGATACCGGCGCGCGCCGGTTCATCACGCTGGAGCAAACGGTGGGCCTGTTCATCGGCCGGCTGTTCCCGGGCTATGTGGTGAAGGGGCAGGGTGCCTTCCGCATCATCCGCGACAGCGATCTGGAGATCGAGGAAGAGGCCGAGGATCTCGTCCGGCATTTCGAATCCGCGCTGAAGCGCCGCCGCCGCGGCTCGGTCATCCGCATGGAGGTCGAGGCCGGCATGCCCGAAGACCTCAGGCATTTCATCGCCCGCGCGCTCGGCGTGGTCGACGATGAGGTGTTCCGGGTTGAGGGCGTGCTCGCGCTCAACGAGCTGTCCCAACTCGTCTCGCTCGACCGCCCGGACCTGAAATTCGTGCCCTATGCGCCGCGCTATCCCGAGCGCATCCGCGACCAGGGCGGCGACTGCTTCGCCGCCATCAAGCAGAAGGACCTGATCGTCCACCACCCCTATGAGAGCTTCGACGTGGTGGTGCAGTTCCTGAACCAGGCGGCCCGCGATCCCAATGTCGTCGCGATCAAGCAGACGCTCTACCGCACCTCCTCGGACTCGCCCATCGTCAAGGCGCTGGCCGAAGCCGCCGAGGCCGGCAAGTCGGTGACCGCGCTGGTCGAGCTCAAGGCCCGGTTCGACGAGGAGGCCAATATCCGCTGGGCGCGCGACCTGGAGCGTGCCGGCGTGCAGGTCGTGTTCGGCTTCATCGAGCTGAAGACCCACGCCAAGTTGTCGATGGTGGTGCGGCGCGAAGGCGAGGCGCTCGTCACCTATTGCCATGTCGGCACCGGCAACTACCACCCGATCACGGCCAAGATCTATACCGACCTGTCCTATTTCACCGACGATCAGGTGATCGGCCGCGACGTCGCGCGCATCTTCAATTTCATTACCGGCTATGCCGAGCCCCAGGAGCTGGAGGCGATGGCGGTCTCGCCGCTCAATCTGAAGAAGCGGCTGCTCGACCATATCGCCGACGAAATCAACTTCGCCCGCAGCGGCAAGCCGGCGGCGATCTGGATGAAGATGAACGCGCTGGTCGATCCCGAGATCATCGATGCGCTCTACGATGCGAGCCAGGCCGGCGTGTCGATCGACCTGGTCGTCCGCGGCATCTGCTGCCTGAGGCCGGGTCTTGCCGGTCTCTCCGACAATATCCGGGTCAAATCGATCGTCGGCCGCTTCCTGGAGCACAGCCGCATCTATGCCTTCGGCGGCGGCCACGGTCTGCCGCATCCGAAGGCGCGCGTCTATATTTCCTCGGCGGATTGCATGCCGCGCAATCTCGACCGGCGCGTCGAGTCGCTCTGCCCGCTCAACAATCCGACGGTCCACCAGCAGGCTCTCGACCAGATCATGGTGGCCAACCTGAAGGACAACCAGCAGAGCTGGCGGGTCTTGCCGGACGGAAGCTCGGAGCGTATCAAGCCGGCCGACGGCGAGGAGCCGTTCAACGCGCACAAATATTTCATGACCAATCCGAGCCTGTCGGGACGTGGAAAATCGCTCAAGGAATCTTCTCCCCGCCACCTCTCAAGGCGGGCCGAGCGTGGAGCGAGCTGATTTCTTCGAGATCGCGCCTGGCCGGCTGCAGCTCGGCCCGACGATCGCGGTCATCGATATCGGCTCCAATTCCGTGCGCCTCGTCGTCTACGAGGCGCTGACCCGCTCGCCGACACCGATCTTCAACGAAAAGGCGCTGTGCGGTCTTGGGCGCAACGTTCTGACCAGCGGGCGGCTCGCCGACGAGGCGGTCGCCCGGGCGCTGGCCTCGATCCGCCGCTTCCGGGTGCTGTGCACGCAGCTCAATGTCGGCGAGCTGCATATCCTGGCGACGGCGGCGGTGCGCGACGCCAAGAACGGGCCGGATTTCGTTGCCGAATGCGAGGCCATTTGCGGCGTGCCGCTGCGGCTTCTGTCGGGCCGGGAGGAGGCGACCTTCGCCGCGCTCGGCGTCGTCTCCGGCACCTACCAGCCCGACGGCATTGTCGGTGATCTCGGCGGCGGCTCTCTCGAACTGGTCGACATCAAGGGCGAGCGCATCGGCGGCGGCGTGACGCTGCCGCTCGGCGGGCTCGCGCTGCAGGACACGTCCGGCTATTCGGTCAA
The DNA here is from genome assembly GCA_000751295.2 of bacterium YEK0313. NCBI lineage: Bacteria > bacterium YEK0313. The sequence goes on along the minus strand of CCMO02000001.1, from coordinate 4,146,665 downwards.
GAAGGCCGAGCGGATCGCCGCCAAGACGATCGGCAAGGTCGATCTCCTGAAGAAGGGCAAGGGCCGCACCTTCTATGCGGTGGGCGGCACCTGGCGCTCGCTCGCCCGGCTGCACATGGCCCAGCGCGGCTACCCGCTCAACGTCATGCACGGCTATTCGCTGTCGGGCAAAGAAATCGCCGATTTCTGCTACCTCGTCAGCCGTCAGCCGACCGATACCATCTCGCGCATCGAGGTGGTCGCGGAGAGCCGGCGGCCGCTGCTCGCCTATGGCGCGCTGGTGCTGGAGGCGGTGGTGCGCGCGGCCAAGGTCGACACCGTCGTCGTCTCGGTGCTCGGCGTCCGGGAAGGCCTGCTCTTTTCCATGCTCGACGACGAGCAGCGAGCCCATGACCCGCTGTTGTCGGCGGCGTGCGAGCTCAGCCTGCTGCGTTCGCGCTCGCCCCGCCATGGCGAGGAGCTGATCGACTGGACCGACCGGTTCATGGAGGTGTGCCACCTCGAGGAGACGGCCGAGGAGCGGCGCCTGCGCCATGCCGCCTGCCTGCTCGCCGATATCGGCTGGCGCGCGCATCCGGACTATCGCGGCGAGCAGAGCCTCAACATCATCGCCCATGCCAATTTCTCGGGCGTCGATCATCCCGGCCGGGCCTATCTCGCGCTCGCCATCTATTATCGCCACGAGGGCATCGTCGACGAGTTCATGTCGCCGCGAATCCGCGAGCTGGTCGGCGTCAGGCTGCTCGACCGGGCGCGCGTGCTGGGTGGCGCCATGCGGGTCGCCTACCTGATTTCGGCAGCCATGCCGGGTGTGCTGCCGCGCGCGCCGCTGACCGTCGAGGACCGGCGGCTGGTGCTGACATTGGCCGGTGAGCTCTCAGGTCTTGCCGGCGAGCGGCTGGTCAATCGCCTGCGCACCCTCGGCCGGATGGTCGGCCGCGAGACCGAGCTGCGCAGTTTGCCGTGAAGAGTGAATGGCGAATGGCGAGTGGGGACGCCTGCCGCCTGGAGCCTCATCCCAACCCGCCATTCGCCATTTGCCATTCGCCATCAACTCGGCCTGTCGAATTTCTCCCGCGCGGCGACGATTTCATCATGATGGGCATAGGCCCAGTCGCTGAGCGCCCGGATCGGCCCGAGCAGGGAGCGGCCGAGCGGGGTGAGGGCGTAGTCGACACGCGGCGGCACGGTCGGAAAGACGGTGCGCGAGACCAGGCCGTCGCGCTCGAGGCCGCGCAGCGTGAGGGTCAGCATGCGCTGGGAGACGAGACCGATCCGATGCTTGAGCTCGTTGAAGCGCAGCGGCCCGCCGCCGAGCAGGCGCACGACCAGGACCGCCCATTTGTCGCCGATGCGCGCGAGCACCACCTTCATCGCGGCACAATTGCCCGTATGCGGCCAGGAATCGCCCGCCGCAGCACCGTCGTCCATGGTTACATCCATGTGCCCCAGGTCCATGCATGTGCCTCCTTGCGGGCTGGCTTCACGGTTCTCTAGATAGCCTCAGTCACAAAGAGGAACTTAGTGGCTTCGCCGCCGACCGCAAAGGCCCGGCGCCGACGACGAAGGACGATCAGGAGACCCGCAATGGCCCTTGAGCTGCACGTGATCATTACCAGCACCCGGCCCGGACGCGCCGGGCCGATTTTCGGCAAATGGCTGGAGGGCGTTGCGAAGGCGCATGGCAAGTTCGACACCAAGCTGATCGATCTCGCCGATTTCAACCTGCCCATTTTCGACGAGCCGAAGCATCCGCGGCTCGGCGACTACCAGCATGCGCACACGAAGAAGTGGAGCGCGAGCGTCAAGGCGGCCGACGCTTTCGTCTTCGTCACGCCCGAATACAATTACGGTCCGTCGCCAGCGTTGATCAATGCGCTGACCTATCTTGCCGCCGAGTGGAACTACAAGCCGGCCGGCTTCCTGAGCTACGGCGGCATTTCCGGCGGCACCCGCGCCGTGCAGCAGGCCAAGCCGACGCTGACCACGCTGAAGCTGATGCCGATTCCGGAAGGCATCGCGATTCCGAACTTCGCCGGCCTGCTCAATGAGGACCGGGAATTCACCTCCAACGACCTGATCAATGCCAGCGCCCAGACCATGCTCGACGAGCTGCACAAATGGGCGGGCGCGCTGAAGACGCTGCGCTGAGCCTTGGAAAAGCGGCGCGGCCGGGAATTTCCTCGGCCGCGTCATCCCATTAGCCGAGTGGACGGGACTAGCGCTGGGGCCCTAGAAGGCGGCATCATACACAGTCGCATGCCGCCAAGGGCCCCGTTAATGTTCAAGAAGATCCTGATCGCCAATCGCGGCGAAATCGCCTGCCGCGTGATCAAGACGGCGCGCAAGATGGGCATCAGCACGGTCGCGGTCTATTCCGATGCCGATCGTGATGCCGTCCATGTCGAAATGGCCGACGAGGCGGTGCATATCGGCCCGCCGGCTGCCGCGGAAAGCTATCTCGTCATCGACAAGATCATCGCCGCCTGCAAGCAGACCGGCGCCGAGGCGGTCCATCCCGGTTACGGCTTCCTGTCCGAACGCGAGGCCTTCGCCCAGGCGCTGAAGGACAACGGCATCGTGTTCATCGGGCCGAACCCGCACGCCATCGCGGCAATGGGCGACAAGATCGAATCGAAGAAGGCGGCGGCCGCCGCCAAGGTTTCGACCGTGCCCGGCTTCCTCGGGGTCATCGAGGACGAGGCCCATGCGGTGCGGATCTCCAACGAGATCGGCTATCCCGTCATGATCAAGGCTTCCGCCGGCGGCGGCGGCAAGGGCATGCGCATCGCCTATTCGGCCGAGGAGGCGGGGGAGGGCTTCCGCCTCGCCAAGTCCGAGGCGAAGAGCTCGTTCGGCGACGACCGCGTCTTCGTCGAGAAGTTCATCGTCAATCCGCGCCATATCGAGATCCAGGTGCTGGGCGACAAGCACGGCAACGTCATCTATCTCGGCGAGCGCGAATGCTCGATCCAGCGGCGCAACCAGAAGGTCATCGAGGAGGCGCCCTCGCCGCTGCTCGACGAGAAGACCCGCCGCGCCATGGGCGAGCAGGCGGTGGCGCTCGCCAAGGCCGTGAACTACGACTCGGCCGGTACGGTCGAGTTCGTCGCCGGCCAGGACCGCTCCTTCTATTTCCTGGAAATGAACACCCGCCTGCAGGTGGAGCATCCGGTGACCGAAATGATCACCGGCATCGACCTTGTCGAGCAGATGATCAGGGTCGCCTACGGCGAAAAGCTCCAACTCCAGCAGGCCGACGTCAAGCTCAACGGCTGGGCCGTGGAGAGCCGGATCTATGCGGAGGATCCCTATCGCAACTTCCTGCCGTCGATCGGGCGCCTGGTGACCTACCGGCCCCCCGCCGAGGGCAAGGCCGGCGCGGCCATCGTGCGCAACGATACCGGCGTGACCGAAGGCGGCGAGATCTCGCTCTATTACGATCCGATGATCGCCAAGCTCGTCACCTGGGCGCCGACCCGCGAGGCGGCCATCGAAGCCCAGGCCGATGCGCTCGACGCCTTCGCGATCGACGGCATCCAGCACAATATCCCGTTCCTGGCGGCGCTGATGCACCATCCGCGCTGGCGTTCGGGCGAGCTGTCGACCGGCTTCATCGCCGAGGAATACCCGGAAGGTTTCGCCGCCCGCGAGCCGGTCGGCGAGCCGGCGGAAGCCATGGCGGCGGTCGCGACCTTCATCGACCACATGCTCAATGCCCGCAAGCGCAGGATTTCCGGCCAGATGCGCCAGGGCCAGCGCGTCTCGTTCGATCGCGACCGCGTGGTGCTGATGGGCGAGAGCCGCTACGACGTGCAGGTGCTCGACGACGGCGAAAAGATCGCCGTGCGCTTCTTCGATGGCGCCGGCGGGCGGGAGACAGCGAGTCACACCATCGCTTCGTCCTGGGTGCCGGGCCAGCCGGTGTTTGCCGGCACGGTCGACGGCAAGCCGGTCAACGTGCTCGTCCGCACCATTCCGAACGGCCTGATGATCGCCTATCGCGGCATCGCCACCCGCGCCTATGTCTATACCCGGCGCGAGGCCGAGCTTGCCGCGCTCATGCCGGTGAAGGTCGCGGCCGATACCGGCAAGAAGCTGCTCTGCCCCATGCCGGGCCTCGTCAAGTCGATCGCGGTGAGCGTCGGCCAGGAGGTCAAGGCGGGCGAGGCGCTCTGCGTGGTCGAGGCCATGAAGATGGAAAACGTGCTGCGTGCCGAGCGCGACGGCAAGGTCAAGTCGATCGCCGCCAAGGCCGGCGACAGCCTGGCCGTCGACGCCGTCATCATGGAGTTCGAATAAGGGCTGTGAGAAGAGCGTGCGGCCCCTTGCGGCGGCCAAATCGCTCTGCTAGACAGCCGCTCTCGCCGGGCTCGCCCGGCGATGCGGTCGTGGCGGAACTGGTAGACGCGCTACCTTGAGGTGGTAGTTCTTAACCGAGTGGAGGTTCGAGTCCTCTCGACCGCACCAATTTTCAAGAGAGCCCCGGCAGGCGATGGCTTGCCGGGGCTCTCTGCTTTTTGGACGGCGTGCGGAGCGGCGAACAGGCCTTCAGCCATGCCGGGGCGGGCAGCCTGATGCCGGTCAGCCGGCCCCGCTCATCGTGACGCGCAGGCCGCGCTCCAGCGAATTGCTGACCGTCGAGACCTCCCTTGCCCGCTGGATCAGCGCAGCGAGGTCGTCGTCGCCATCGGCGCTCGCGACCTCGACCTTGAGATCGGCGGAGGTCGCAAGGAGCGGCGCGCCGTCGAGTTCCAGGCGAACGTCGACGGCGATCATGGTGAGCTCGATGCCCATCTCATGGGCGACGTATTGCAGGTCGTTGCAGAAGCAGCCGCCGACGGCGAGCGCCAGCAATTCGCCGCCGTTGAAGCCGAGGCCTTTGCCGCCGGCCCTGCCGTCCGGCCGATCGACGGTGAGGCAGTGTCCACCGGCAAAACCCAGCGCGGCCTTCGTGCCGGAAACGCTGCGGAGCTGGACGGTCAGCGCGGCCATGACGGGGTCCCTCCTGCGGGGCGACGCCGCGTCAGAACGAGCGGCGATTCACCGGCTTGCCGTTGCCGCGGAATTCGATCCGCATCTCCTGGCGGTCGGTTTCGGCGGTGCAGCTGAGCGAATGAATGACCAGGCCGTCGTCGGAGGCGTTCATCCGGCAGCGGCCGCTGGCCTGGGCGCTCCGCACCTCGCCGCGGCCGGCGCTGATCCGGACCGCATCGACGAAGAGGACATAGTTGTCGAGGCTCGGCTGGCTGTCGCGGCCGCCGGAGAACGAGATCGCCGTATCGGCCATGGGAAAGGTGAAGGACACGCGGCCGTTCCGGAACTTGGTGTAGACGAAACCGCTGCAGCTGTAGCGTTCCGACCCCACCGAAAAGACCGGGCAGCTGCCGCCGGCGCTGACCATGGTTTGCAGGTTGTCGAGATTCTGGGCGCCCGCCGGCCCCGCTGCCAGCAGAAGCATGAACAGGCCTGCTCCCGAAAATTTCATAGCCAAAACACGCTCCATTGTCGCATCTCGAACGGAAACGGGCGGCAGTGCGGATCATTGCCCGAAAAATGACGCTGCGGAATATGGCGTGCCGACTTTGGCAAGATCGCGGCACCCCCGCGCGGCGAGAGGCCGGCGAGGTCCGCGGCTCGGCGTCGGTCCATTGGCGGTTCTCCTCCGGGCGCAGACCGGCGCCGTACTCCGCGCCCGGCGGACGGTGTCGGCGTTATGCCGGCTCGATATGCACGACCTTGTAGTCGCGCTGCTTCAGCTCGCGCAGGAAGGCCGGCAGCATGGCGGCGGTCTGGTGGCGCGTGTCGTGCATCAGGATGATGCCGCCCTTGGTCTGTTCCAGCCGGCGGATCGCCAGGGCGAACTGCGCTTCCGGCGTCATCTCGTTCCAGTCGCTGATCCAGAAGTCGCAGCCGAAAATGCCGATGCCGCGGCCGGCGAGCCAGGCATTGAGCGCCGGTGAATCGCCGAAGCCGGGAAACCGGAAGAACGGCGTGCGCGGCGTGCCGGAATAGCTGCCGTAGAGCGCCTGGTCGACCGCCGTGAAGCCGGCTTCCATGTCGGCCTTGGCGCGCTCGAGCGGCAGCTGGCCGAGCGTCATCGGATGGGTCATTGAATGATGCGCCACGGTGTGCCCCTCGGCGAGCAGGCGGCGCGCCAGTGCCGGGGCGCCGTGCGCCATCCGTCCGACCAGGAAGAAGGTCGCCCGGACGCATTCCTGACGCAGCGCCGCCAGAACCTGATCGGTCGGACCGGGCAGGGGACCGTCGTCGAAGGTCAGCACCACTTCGCGCGGGCGCAGGTCCAGCGTGCGCGGATAGCTCTTGCGGCCGACTTCGAGCCCGCCCGCGGTTGCGACCTTCAGCACGCGCGCCGTCCCCAGCGCCCCGGGCCGGCAGGCGGCTGCCCGCGCCGCGACGGGGCGAGCGCAAGCGTCCCGCCCGTGGCGGCGGCCGTTGCCAGGAAACGACGCCGGTGGACCGAGCCACCCTTGCGATCATCCATCGTCATGCAGGCTTCGCGCCTCCTTGCCAAATCCTGTCCGCGCGCCCAAGAAGGCGCCATCCCCCGCCGCTCGACGTGGCATGCCCTCAGCGAGGCGCCCATGGCCGATTCCACGCCACAGCCTACCTTGCCCGAAGACTGGCGCGACGATGATGGTGCGTTGCGGCCCGAAATCGTCGAAACGGTGGCGGAGGCCATCGCAAAAAGCGATGCCAGCGCCCTCAAGGACATGGTGGGCGAGGCGCACGAAGCCGATCTCGGCGATCTCATCGCCCAGCTCGATGCCGAGGACCGTCGCCGGCTGATCGAATTGCTCGGGGCCGATTTCGACTTCGCGGCGCTGACCGAGGTCGACGAGACGATTCGAATCGAGATCCTCGAGGACCTGCCGGCCGAGACGGTGGCCGAAGGCATCGCCGAGCTCGACAGCGACGACGCCGTGTCGATCCTGCAGGATCTCGACGAGGAGGACCGCTCCGAGATCCTCGACAAGATGCCGCCGGTCGAGCGCGTCGCGCTCAAGCGGGCGCTCGACTATCCCGAGGATTCGGCCGGCCGGCGGATGAAGGACGACTTCATCGCCGTGCCGCCGTTCTGGACGGTCGGGCAGGTGATCGATCACCTGCGCGAGGCGGAGGACCTGCCCGACGACTTCACAGAAATCTTCGTGATTGATCCGGGCTTCCGGCTGCAGGGCCATATCCGCCTCGACCGGCTCCTGCGCACCAAGCGGCCGGTCGCGGTGACCGACATCATGGAGGAGGAGGTCCGCACCGTCGAGGCGACGGAGGACCAGCAGGACGTCGCGCTGATGTTCGAGCGCTACAACCTGCTCTCGGCGGCCGTCGTCGACGATGCCGGCCGGCTCGTCGGCGTGCTCACCGTCGACGACATCGTCGACGTCATCGAGGAGGAGGCCGACGCCGACATCAAGGCGCTCGGCGGCGTGAAGCCCGAGGAAGAGATTTCCGACAGCGTGTGGACCACGGCCAAGGGCCGCTTCCGCTGGCTGTTCATCAACATGCTCACCGCCTTCATCGCGACCTCGGTGCTCAAGTCCTTCGAGAAGCAGATGGAATCGATGGTGGCGCTGGCCGTGCTGGCGCCGATCGTCGCGAGCCAGGGCGGCAATGCCGCGACCCAGACCATGACGGTCGCGGTGCGTGCGCTCGCCACCCATGATCTCGGCCCGCACAATGCCTGGCGCGTGATCGGCCGCGAGGCACTGACCGGCCTCATCAACGGCTCGGCCTTCGCCCTGATCGTCGGGGTCGTCGCTGGCTTCTGGTTCTCGCTCGCCGATCTCGGCATCGTCATCGGCCTCGCCATGGTGTGCAATCTGGTGGCGGGCGGACTTGCCGGCATCCTCATCCCGCTCGGCCTGTCCAAGCTCGATGCCGACCCCGCCGTGTCGTCGGGGCCGTTCGTCACGACCGTCACCGACGTCGTCGGCTTTCTCGGCTTCCTGACCATCGCCTCCTGGTGGTTCAAGATCTGACGGCGGGCCGAACGGCGAGGGGAGAACAGGGGGCCCCGGCAGGAACCCTTGCGGCTGCCCGACAATCCAGGGCAGGCGTTGCGGCGCGCCATTCGCCACATGCTATGCCGGCGCGGCTCTGTGACAGTTTTCTGACGTTTCCATGAAGAATATAATGTTATTCATATTGTAAGAGCGTTGCGCCTGCCTGCCGATTTTACTTGGAAAAGCCTGCGCGTTGAGGCTTTCAGAAGAGGCCGTCGAGACCGCCGGCCGCAGGACGCGGCGGGTCGCTCGCCGACGGCAATGCATGGGGCAGGGGCATGCCGGCGACCATCACTTCGGGCGCGTTTCTGGCGCTGCGCCGGCAGGTCTGGGGCGTAACCCTGGCTGTCGTCCTCGTCGCGGTCCTGGTCGCGGCGGCCAGCCTGCCCGACTGGTTCGCCGATCTCGCCTTCGCTCCCGATATTCCCTGGGCCGGCCGCCTCGCCGTCGTCGCGCTCGGCGCCTGCGCTCTGGCCCTCGGCCTCCTCGCGCGTCTGGCCTGGATGCTGGCCGAGGCCGGCGAGGGCGGCCTGCCCCATTCCGCCGCCGGGATCGACGACCTGACCGGCCTGTCGAACCGCACCGCCTTCTACCGGGCCTTCGGGCAGATGCTGGCCGGCCCCGTCGCCCGCCACGCCTTCACGCTCGTGCTGATCGATCTCGATCATTTCAAGGAGATCAATGACGGCCATGGCCACCATGCCGGCGACATCGTGCTGGCCGAGGTCGGCCGCCGGCTGCGGCGGGTGTGCGGTCCGGAGGCGCAGGTCGCCCGGCTCGGCGGCGACGAATTCGCGGCGATCCTGCCGGGCGGCGGTGCGAGCCATGTCTTCGCCGCCTGCTCGCTGATCGCCGAGGACATCGCCCGGCCGATCCTGGTCGACGGCAAGGCCGTCCATGTCGGCGCATCGATCGGCTTCCTGGAGGTGGACGGGCCCGGCGGCGACCGCGACGAGCTGATGCGCCGCGCCGACCGGGCGCTCTATGCGGCGAAGGAACAGGGCCGCGGCCTGGCCGTCGCCTACGATGCCGAGATGGGCCGGGACGTGGCGCAGCGCAGGTTCTTCGAGCGCGAATTGCGCGGCGCGGTGCTGACCGGCGAGATCGACGTGCACCTGCAGCCGATCCTGACCGCTGATGGCACGCGGCTGCTCGGCATGGAGGCGCTGGCGCGCTGGAACCATTCCTATCGCGGCGCGATCATGCCCGGGGAATTCATCCGCCTCGCCGAGGAGACGGGGCTGATCCATCAGCTCGGCCAGATCGTGCTGCAGCGGGCCTGCCGGGCCGCGGTGCTCTGGCCGGGCCTCTTCGTCTCCGTCAACGTGTCGCCCGTGCAGATGCGCCGGCCGGACTTTCCCGACCAGGTGAGGGCGGTGCTCGGCGAGACCGGCCTCGACCCGCGGCGGCTGGTGCTCGAAATCACCGAGAACGTCATGATCGACGATCCCGAGAAGGCGCTCGCGGCGCTGCGCAGCCTGCGCGGCCTCGGCGTCCAGATCGCGCTCGACGATTTCGGCACGGGCTTCTCCTCGCTCTCCTATCTGCGCAAGTTCCCGATCGACAAGCTGAAGGTCGACCGCAGCTTCGTCCTCGATCTCGACAAGGGGGCCGAGGCCGCCACCATCCTGCACTGCGTGATCAATCTCGGCCGCGCCCTCGGCCTCAAGGTCATCGCCGAGGGCATCGAGACCGATGCCCATGCCCGCTTCCTCAGGGCGGCCGGCTGTCACGAAATGCAGGGCTATCTGTTCGGACGGCCGGTCCCGGTCGCCGAATTCGCCCGGGCCCACGGCCTCGCCCCGGAGCCGGCGCGGGTCGCCGCCTGAGCCGCAAGGGCTCGTGCCGCGGCCGCGGCCTTGGCGCCTGACGGTGCGATCCGGCTATCATCCCGCCGATTCGACCGCTGCCGCAATTTCGTTTCCTTCGAATGGCAGGCAGGGCCAGAGGGAAAGGGGGCAGCCGATTTCGGAGCCGGACAAGCCATTCAGGACGCGCCTTTTGATCTTCGGCGGCGCCGGCCTGGCGGTGCTGCTCGCCGCAGTGACAGGCATGCTTCTGATCGGGCGGAACGCCCCCCGGTCGGCGGAGCGGATGCAGCCCGGCCGCTGGGCGATCGCGACCGGCGTCAATGGCCAGGTGCTCGGCACGCCCGTCACCAGTTGCATCGACGCCGAGGCGGCGCGGGCCGCCAATGGCAGCCAGGACGAGATCGCCGAGGCGGCGCAGGCCGAGGGCGCGGCGCAATCGTGCCAGGTCAGCGAGGTCCTGGTCGCGGGACCGGTCGTCACCATCGAGATGGTCTGCCAGGGCCAGCCCGCGCGCTCCACCATGAGCTATCGCGGCACCAGCTACGAGGGCACCTTCGTCACCGGCATCGGCCGTCCCGGCGGCCGGACCGTCGCGATGCGCGGCCAGCGCATCGGCGACTGCTGAAGCAGGATGCTCGACAGCCGGCCGCGCTTCGGGCAATTTCGCGGGCCATCGGCCGATCCCTGGCCTGCTGCCGAAAGCCCCGAAAACCCCATGACCGACGTCCTGCCGCTCGATCCCGCCATCAAGGCCGCCCTGGAAGCCGCCACCACCGCGACCCTGACCACGGTCCTGCTGAAGAAAGGCCTGCGCAAGACCTGGCTGAACGGCCCGATGCCGTTCAGCAATGCCGACCGTCGCCTGGTCGGCCGGGCCTTCACGCTGCGCTTCGTGCCGGCGCGCGAGGATCTGGCGACGCCGGAAAGCTGGGCCTCGCCGCGTTCGACGCGGGCGGCCATCGAGGCCATGCCGGAGGGGGTCATTGCCGTGGTCGACGCCATGGGCGTGCACGAAGCCGGCATTTTCGGCGACATCCTGTGCGCGCGCATGCACAAGCGCGGCGTCACCGCTCTCGTTACCGACGGTGTGGTGCGGGACGCGGCCGGCGTCGATGATTCCGGCCTGCCGGTCTGGTGCTCGGGCGCAGCGGCGCCCGCCTCGGTTGCCGCGCTCACCTTCGTCAACTGGCAGGAGCCGATCGGCTGCGGCGGCGTCGCGGTGTTCCCGAACGACGTCATCGTGGTCGACGGCGACGGCGCCGTGCTGATCCCGCAGGACCTCGTCGAGGCGGTGGCCAAGGCCGCGACCGACCAGGAGCACCTCGAAGGCTGGATCATGAGCCAGGTCGAGAAGGGCGTGCCGCTGCCGGGCCTCTATCCGCCCAACGCGGAAACGAAAGCCCGTTACGAAATGGAAACGGGTCGTAAAGCATAGTCGGCATCCGCTGTCGGCCCGGTTTCGGCCACGATCCCTTTTTTCGGCCATGATTTGTGGCCATGCGCTAGAGGCTCATGCTCGCTCGCTCGTCCTCCCGCATCGCGCTCCTCGTTGCCGGCCTCGCGCTTGCGGGGTGCGGCAGCGTTCCCGTGGGCCCGACCGCTGTCGGCGAGCCGAGCGGCGACCATCCGTTTCCAACGCTGGTGCACACGTCGGGCCATTCGGCGCACGAGGTGCACGGCATCGACGTGTCGAAATGGCAGGGCACGATCGACTGGCAGGCCGTGCGCGCCTCCGGCGTCACCTTCGCCTTCATCAAGGCGACCGAGGGCGCCGACCGCCTGGACGACCGGTTCCGCGAGAACTGGGAGGGCGCGCGGCGCGCGGGCGTTGCGCGCGGCGCCTATCATTTCACCTATTGGTGCGGCTCGATGACCGACCAGATCGCCTGGTTCCAGCGTCACGTGCCGGTCGATCCCGAGGCTCTGCCGCCGGTGCTCGACGTCGAATGGAATTTCCATTCGCCAACCTGTCCGCGCCGGATCTCGGTGGAAGCGGCCCGCCACAAGATGCGCGAGTTCCTCCATGCGATGGAGCGCCATTACGGCAAGCGGCCGATCATCTATGCCGACATCACCTTCCATCGCGAGGTGCTGGCGGGCGGCGAGTTCTCCCAGTACCCGTTCTGGGTCCGCTCGGTCAGGGCGCTGCCCCATGAACGCTATCCAGGCCGGCGCTGGGCCTTCTGGCAGATCACCGCAACCGGCCGCGTCGGCGGCGTCAATGGCAATGTCGACCGCAATGTCTTCGCCGGCTCGCGCGCGCAGTGGCAGCGGCTCGCCCAGACGGGTTTCCGGCACCATGGCACGGCGGTTGCCGATGCCGGCCCAGCGCCGTCACCGGCGGCGCCGGCGCCCCAGCCCGCCGCCGATCCGCGCGGGACGCATCAGGCCGCTCCCGTCCTCGCGGCTGCGGCCGGCCAGCCGGCGACCCTCGAAGCCGGGCAGGTGACCTCGGCGACCGTCAGCCCGTCGGTGCCCCCCGCGGCGGTGCCGCCGGCCGATACGCCGGCCATCGCCGCTCCGCTGCCGGTGCCCCGGCCGCGCCCTTAGTTGTGGTGATCGTTTCAAGTCGACGTGCTCTGCACGAAAGCGAGACTCGAACCACCACAATGCTTGATGCAGGGCACCACATTCACCGCAACAAAGGCCGCAAATTCCCGCTTATGCTTCAGAGCCAGCGCCTGACCTCCATCCGATAGGCCTCCCATTCGAGGCCGAAGCGCTCGGCGAGATGCGCCTCCTCAGGCTTGATGGCAAAGCGCGTGATCAGCATCAGATAGATCACCGAGGCGGCGATGTACCAGGGCGAGGCCTGGAGCGCGCCAAAGCCGGCGATGATCAGCGTCTGTCCGATATAGGTCGGGTTGCGGCTGAAGCGGAACGGGCCCGACGTGACGAGGCGGGTCGCGGCCTGGTGGGGCAGGGTGGTGGTGCCGGCACGGGCGAGCGTCGCATGGGCCCAGATGGCCAGGCCGAGGCCGGCCGCCAGGCACAGCGATCCCTTGATGCGCAGGAGCTCGATGAGCCCGTCATGGGCGGGCAGGAGCGCGGTCAGGCCCCAGCCGAGCGCCAGGCAGCCGACGAAGATCGCGGAGGGCCAGGGGAACCGGCTCGGCCGGGCGAAAGAGGCGGTCGATCGCTGGTCACTCACGCCATTCGCTCCATAAGGCCCCCGGCCGCACGGCCGATCATGACAGGCGCCGAGGGGACTTCTATAACGCTTGGCAAAGCTTGTCTTTCAGGGAGGACTCCCATGTTGCCGAACGCGCCGCGTCCCTTCGACTTCGACCTCGGCGAAACCGCCGACATGCTGCGCGACACGGTGGCGAACTTCGCCCGCGCCGAGATTGCGCCGCGCGCGGCCGAGATCGACAGGACCGACCAGTTCCCGATGGACCTGTGGAAGAAGTTCGGCGACCTCGGCCTGCTCGGCATGACGGTCGAGGAGGAATATGGCGGCACCGGGCTCGGCTATCTCGAGCACTGCATCGCCATGGAGGAGATCTCGCGCGCCTCGGCCTCGGTCGGCCTGTCCTACGGCGCCCATTCCAATCTCTGCGTCAACCAGATCCGCAAGAACGGCAATGACGAGCAGCGCCGGCGCTACCTGCCGAAGCTGATGTCGGGCGACCATGTCGGCGCGCTCGCCATGTCGGAGCCGGGCGCCGGCTCGGACGTCGTGTCGATGCGCCTGCGGGCCGACAAGAAGGGCGACCGCTACATCCTCAACGGCACCAAGATGTGGATCACCAACGGCCCGGACGCCGACGTCCTGGTGGTCTACGCCAAGACCGATCCGGATGCCGGCCCGCGGGGCATGACCGCCTTCCTCATCGAGAAGGGCTTCAAGGGCTTTTCCTGCGCCCAGAAGCTCGACAAGCTCGGCATGCGTGGCTCGCATACCGGCGAGCTCGTCTTCCAGGACTGCGAAGTGCCGGAGGAGAACGTGCTCGGCGCGGTCGGGCGCGGCGTCAATGTGCTGATGTCGGGGCTCGACTATGAGCGCGCCGTCCTCTCGGCCGGGCCGATCGGCATCATGCAGGCCTGCATGGACGTGGTCATGCCCTATATCCACGAGCGCAAGCAGTTCGGCAAATCGATCGGCGAGTTCCAGCTCGTCCAGGGCAAGGTCGCCGACATGTACGTGTCGATGAACGCGACGCGCGCCTATGTCTACGCCGTCGCCAAGGCCTGCGACCGCGGCCAGACGACACGCGAGGACGCGGCCGGCGCCATTCTCTACGCGGCCGAGAACGCCACGAAGATGGCGCTCGATGCGATCCAGCTGCTCGGCGGCAACGGCTATATCAACGACTACCCGACCGGGCGGCTCTTGCGCGATGCCAAGCTCTACGAGATCGGCGCCGGCACCAGCGAGATCCGGCGCATGCTGATTGGACGGGAGCTGTTCGAGAAGACCGCGTGAGGCGGGCGGCCCGTTCGAAGATCCTGGCGTAGGGGCGACGCAGCGAGGCCATGTTCTTCTACGCCTCCAAGATCCTCTGGTGGCTGGTGACGCCATCCAACGTGCTCATCGGCCTCGTCGTTCTCGGCGTGCTGGCGCGGGCGACGCGTTTCGCCCGCGCCGGACGGCGCATGATCGTGGCCGGCGCCATCGGCTTCGTGCTCGCCGGGCCGTTGCCGCTCGGCATCTGGCTGGCCCGGCCGCTCGAGAACCGCTTCCCGCAAATGGCGCAGGACATGCCGGCGCCGACCGGCATCATCGTCCTCGGCGGCTCCATCGACCAGACGACCACGGCGGCACGCGGCGGCCAGGTGACGATCGCCGCCGCGCCGGGCCGGATCACCGAGGCCGTGGCGCTCGCCCGCCGCTACCCGGAGGCGCGGCTGGTGTTCACTGGCGGCGCCAATGCGGTGTTCCTGCGCGACGGGCTCGACGAGGCGGAAGCGGCGCGCAAGCTGTTCGTCGAACTGGGCGTCGCGCCCGAGCGCATCGTCATCGAGCGGGAAAGCCGCAACACCTGGGAGAACGCCGTCTTCAGCCGCCGCCTGCTGCGGCCGAAACCGGGCGAGCGCTGGGTGATGGTCACCTCGGCCTGGCACATGCCCCGGTCGGTCGGCATCTTCCGTGTCGCGGGCTTCGACGTCACGCCCTATCCGGTCGACTACGAGACGCGCGGCAGCGCGAGCGAGCTGGTCCGGCCGATGCTGCCGGCCAGCCGCGGGCTCGACCTCGTCGACCGCATGGCGCGTGAATGGATCGGCCTCGTCGCCTACCGGCTCGCCGGACGCACCGACGCGCTGCTGCCCCGGCCCTGAGGTGCGGCCGAGGCGTGCCGGCCCGGTCTCACGGGCGGCCGATCGCGATGTCGAGCCAGCCCAGGGCATTGACCGTCAGCGTATCGGCCGGACCGACCAGGATGGTGGTCGTCTCGGATTCGACGAGGGCCGGCCCGGAGATCCGATGGTTCGGCATGAGGCTGCCGAAATCATAGACCGGAACCTCCTTCGGTCCGCCGAGGAAGACGGTGCGCGTGGCCTTGGGCTGCGCGGGGCCTGTCGGCTCCGCGGCCACTGCCTCCTCGCCGATCCGCGGCACGTCGCCGACGGCCGAGACGCGGGCATTGACGAAGACCACCTCCTGGTCGGGCGAGGCATAGGTGTAGAGCTCCTCGTGGCGGCGATGGAAGCGCCGGTCGATCTGGTCGACCAGATCGGGCGCCTCGAGCGCGACGCCGTCGAGGTCGACGTCGATCTCGAAGATCTGCTCGCCGTAGCGCATCTCGGCCGAGCGCTCGATCCTGACCGGACCGTCGAACCAGGCCGTCATCCGGGCGCGGGCTGAGGCCTCGAGCTCGGCCATGACCGAACGGATCGCCTCGGCGCCGACCCGGCCGGTGCCGATGCTGGTCCGGCCGACCTCGTAGCGCAGGTCGCTCGCCAGCATGCCCCAGGCGGACAGGACCGAGGCGGCGACCGGCACGATGACGCGCGGGATCTCCAGCTCCCTGGCGACCTCGACCGCGTGCAGGCCGGCCGCGCCGCCGAAGCTGACCATGGCGTGGTGGCGCGGATCGACGCCGCGGCGCAGGGTCATGAGCCGGATGCCGTCGGCCATGCCGAGATTGACCATGCGATAGATGCCGGCCGCGGCCTGTTCGAGGCCGACACCCAGCGCCGCGCCGATCCGGCCGACCGCCGCCTCGGCGGCGGCCCTGTCGAGGCGCCGGCGGCCGCCCATGAAGGTCTCGGCGCCGAGATAGCCGAGCACGACATTGGCGTCGGTGACGGTCGCCGCCGTCCCGCCATGGCCGTAGCAGGCCGGCCCGGGCTGGGAGCCGGCGCTCGCCGGGCCGACATGGAGGGCGCCGCCGGCGTCGACCGAGGCGATCGACCCGCCGCCGGCCGCGATGCTGGCGATGTCGAGGCTGCGCAGCGCGATGCGCTCGCCGGCGAGGCCGGCATCGGCGGTCAGCGCCGCGCGGCCGTCGACGACCAGGGAAATATCCGTGCTGGTGCCGCCCATGTCGAAGGGGATCAGGTCGGCGACGCCCAGCAGCTCGGCGCAGCGCCGGCAGCCGGAAATGCCGCCGGCCGGACCGGAGAGCACCGTTCCGGCGGCGAGGCGCGAGGCTTCCTCGACCGGGGCCATGCCGCCATGCGAAAGGATGATGAACAGGCTTCCGGCAAAGCCCGCTTCGGCGAGCCGGCGCTCGAGATTGCCGAGATAGCGCTGAACCGCCGGGCCTACATAGCTGTTGACGACTGTCGTCGAGACCCGCTCGAACTCCTTGATCTGCGGCCAGACGTCGCTCGACCGCGAGACATAGATGTCCGGCAGCGCACGGCGCAGGCGCTCGACGGTCGCGATCTCGTGCGCGGGATTGCGATAGGCGTGCAGGTAGCAGACGGCCACCGAGGTTGCCCCGGCTGCGCGGATGGCTTCGATGGCGGTGGCGAGCGACGCCTCGTCGAGCGGAATGCGCACAGCCCCGTCGGGGCCGAGCCGCTCGCGCACGCCGAAGCGCAGCTCGCGCGGGACCAGCGGCTCGGGTGGCGGCGTGCGCAGGTCGTAGCGATTGCCTTTCAGGCCCTCGCGCATTTCCAGGATGTCGCGATGGCCCTCGGTCGTGATCAGGGCGACCTTCGCGCCCTTGCGCTCCAGGAGCGCATTGGTGGCGACCGTCGTGCCGTGCACCAGGCGCGTCGCGTTGGCCAGCAGGCCGGCGCGCGTGACGCCGAGCTTGCCGGCGAGCTCCTCGAGCCCCGTCATCACTCCGAGCGACTGGTCCTCGGGCGTCGAGGGCGATTTTGCGAAGACGGCGACGCGGTCCGGTCCGACCGCGACCAGGTCGGTGAAGGTGCCGCCGACATCGATGCCGATCGTGTACATGGTCAGATGTCCTTCCGGATGTCGGTGGTGAGACCCTGGTCGCGGTCGCGTGCCAGCGCCGCGGCCTCGCGCTCGCCGGCCGGCCCCCAGCCGCCGCCGCCGGCGGAGCGGATCTCCAGGACGTCGCCCGGCGCGAGGACGATGCCGACCTCCTTGGTCTTGAGGGCACGCGGCGGCTTGCCCTCCGACAGGAGCCGGATGCTGTGCGGCGCGCCGTCCTCGCCGCCCTGCAACCCGCAGGCGCCGTGCCGGACGCCGTCGCCGGCGGTATTGGCGAGCGCTGGGCGGCCGATTTCGAGCGCCAGGTCGAGCGCAACGCCGAGTCCGCCGCGATGCCGGCCGCGGCCGCCGGAATCGGGCCGGAACTCGTGGTGCCGGAAGTGCAGCGGGAAGCGCACCTCGGCCACTTCGAGCGAGCCGAACTTGATGCCGCCGACCGTGTGCCACTCGCCGATAGACGACCAGCCGTCGCCGCCGGGCGAGGCGCCGCCGCCAGGCCTTGCCTGGAACATGTGCCAGATGAAGCTGCGGCCGCTGCGCGGATCCTCGCCCTGGATGGCGACGCGGAAGCGGCGGCTCCAGCCGGCCATGGCCCGGTCGGGACAGCAGTCGGCGAGCGCCTTGACCACGGCTTCGACGATCTCGTTGGAGGGATGGCTGGTGCACATGGTCACCGGCCGGTCGGGATCGGCCCAGACGATGGTGCCCTGCCGGGCGACGACGGTGAGCGGGCGGAGCGCGCCGTCGTTCTTCGGCGTCTCCGGGTCGATCAGATAGGCGAAGGCCATGGCGACCGCGGCCTGGGTATTGGCGTGCGAGGAGTTGACGAAGCTGTCGGTCTGCGGATCGGAGGCGCTGAGATCGACCTCGATGTCGCTGCCCCGCTTGGTGACCTTGGCGGCAATCCGCAGGTCCTGCCGGCCGCGGCCGTCGTCGTCGAGAAAGGCCTCGCCATGGTAGACGCCGTCCGTCCAGCCGGCGACGACCTTGCGCGCCTGCAGCTCGGCGGCATCGAGAATGCCTTCCATCGCCGCCTCGACCATGGCCAGTCCGAACTCGGCGAACAGCCGGTCGAGCCGGCGGCGGCCGAGATTGGCGGCGCCGACCATGGCGGCCAGGTCGCCGCGGAAATCGCGGCCGTTGCGCACGTTGAGCGCCAGCATGTCGAGGAGGTCGTCACGCAGCCGGCCGGCCTCGTAGAGGCGCAGCGGCGGCACGCGCAGGCCCTCCTGCCAGATCTCGCGGGCTTCGGGATTGTAGCCGCCGTGGGTGGCGCCGCCGATGTCGCTCTGGTGCGCGCGCACGATCGTCCAGAGCATGCGCCGACCCTCGGCGAAAACCGGCACGAAGGCGGTGAGATCGGGCAGGTGGCTGCCGCCGTGATAGGGATCGTTGAGCAGGAACACGTCGCCCGGAGCGACATCCTCGAAGCGCGCCTCGATGGCGCGCGTCGCCCAGGGCAGGGCGCCGACATGGACGGGGATGTGGTCCGCCTGGGCGATCAGGCGCGAGCGCGTGTCGCAGATCCCGATCGAGAAGTCCCGGCTGGAGTTCAGGATCTGCGAATAGGAGGTGCGCAGCATGGCTTCGCCCATCTCCGCCACGATGGAGGAGAGCCTGTGCTGCACGACGGAGCGGGTAATGGGATCGACCGTGGTCGACATGGGGGAGGCCTTCCATTCGGATGCAGGCGGCCGGGGCGGCGCTCGCGCACCACCGGATGCCGGCTGCGATGGGTTCGCGTGAAGGTGGTGCGGATCGGCTACATGGCGGCGATGTCCGCGACCGATTCCGAGATCGCCGCGACGACGGTCTCGATGTCGGCGTCGGTCATCGGCGTCGACAGGGCGATCAGGCCATAGCCCGCGGCCAGCACGCCGCGATCCATGAGGCCGCGGTTGAAGCGCGCCATCCGGGCCGTCTCCTCCGGTCCCGCATAGGCGCTGCGATAGTCCCTGACCGGCCTGTCGGTGAAGTGGATCTTGGCGAGCGAGCCCATGCCGACCGCGCGCCCCGGCACGCCGTGGCGGGCGAAGGCCTCGTTGGTGCCGGCGCGCAGCCGGTCGCCGATCGCGTCGAGCCGCGCGAAAGCCGCTTCGTCGAGCAGTTCCATGGCGGCGAGGCCGGCGGTCATCGTCACCGGATTGGCCGAGAAGGTGCCGCCGTGCGGCAGCGCCGGCTTGCCGTCGGTCGGGTCGAACACCGCCATGAACTCGGCGGCGCCGGCGACTGCGCCGACCGGGAAGCCGCCGCCGATGATCTTGCCCAGCGTCGTCAGATCGGGCGCGATGCCCCAGTGGCCCTGGGCGCCGTTGAAGCCGAGCCGGAAGGTGATGACCTCGTCGAAGATCAGCAGGGCGCCGACCTCGCGCGAGACCTGGCGCAGGGCTTCGAGATAGGCCTTGTCGGCGGGGACGAGGCCGGCGCGGTTGGGCATCGGGTCGACCAGGATGCAGGCGAGCTCGGAGCCGTGCTCGCGGATCAGGCTGACCGCCGCGTCGATGTCGTTGAACGGGATGGTCAACGTGTCGGCGAGGACATTGGCCGGCGTGCCGCGGGCATAGGCGACGGAAACCGGCGCGTTCTTGCCCCAGTCGGCGGGCGAGGGGTCGAGACTGACTTCGGCATAGTCGTAGGAGCCGTGATAGGCGCCCTCGCATTTGGCGATCTTCGGCCGCCCGGTATGGGCGCGTGCGGCCTTCAGCGCCATCATGACCGCCTCCGAGCCGGAATTGCAGAAGCGGACATGGTCGACGCTCGCCAGCCGCGCGGCGATCAGCTCGGCGAGCAGGATCTCCGATTCCGTCGGCATGCCGAAGGCGGTGCCGAGCGCGATCTGTCGCGTCGCCGCCGCGACCAGCGCCGGATGCGCATGGCCGTGGATCAGCGCGGTGAAATTGTTGATGCAGTCGATGCGCGACACGCCGTCGACATCGATGACACGGCAGCCTTCGCCGCGCGCCGCATAGAGCGGATGCGGCTTCATGTAGACGGTGGTGCGGGTATTGCCGCCCGGCAGGCTCTTGCGTGCCCGCTCATAGAGCTCTCGCGAGCGGGGGGCTGGGACTTGATCGGTCATCGCTCGTCTCCTTCAGAGGTTTCCGCTAGCGGCCGAGATAGGCTTCGCGGACGCGGGCATCCTGTTTCAACTGGTCGGCGGCGCCTTCGAGCACGATGCGGCCGTTCTCCAGCACGTAGCCGCGGTCGGCGACCGCCAGCGCCAGCACCGTGTTCTGCTCGACGACGAGAATGGTCAGCCCCGCCGCTGCGATCTCCCTGATGCGCTCGTAGACCTCCTCGGCGAGCCGCGGGGCGAGGCCGAGGGACGGTTCGTCGAGCAACAGGAGCCGCGGGCGGGCCATCAGCGCGCGGCCGATCGCCAGCATCTGCTGCTCGCCGCCCGAGAGCGACCAGCCGAGCTGGCCGCGCCGCTCCTTCAGCCGGGGAAACAGGTCGAAGATGCGGGCGAGATCATCGGCCGCCGACTGGCCCCAGCGACGCCATGACGTGGTGCCGAGAACGAGGTTCTCCTCGACGGTCAGGCCCGGGAAGATCCGCCGCCCCTCCGGCGCCTGGGCGATGCCGAGCCGGACGCGCTTTTCGCTCGCCACCGCGCCGAGCGGCCGGCCGTCGAAATCGATCGATCCGGAGCGGACCGGATTCAGGCCCGAGACGGCGCGCAGCAGGGTGGTCTTGCCGGCGCCGTTGGCGCCGATCAGCGCCACCGTCTCGCCCGCGCCGACCCTGAGCGAGACGCCGTGGAGCGCGACATTGCCGCCATAGGCGACGACGAGCCTGTCAGTCGCGAGCATGGCCGTAGCCCTCCCCAAGATAGGCCGAGAGCACGGCAGGATCGGATTGCACTTCGGCCGGCGTGCCCTCGGCGATGGGCGAGCCGAAATTGAGCACGAGGATGCGCTCGGCGAGCCGCATGACCATGCCCATATTGTGCTCGATGAGCACGACGGCGAGCTCGTGCTCGGCGCGCAGCGCCGTCAGCCGCGCCATCAGCTGCTCGACCTCGCCGGAATTGAGCCCCGCGGCGGGTTCGTCGAGCAGCAGCATGCGCGGCTCGCAGGCCAGCGCCCGGCAGAGTTCCACCATGCGGCGCTGGCCGTAGGAGAGCGAGCCGATGGCGCGGTCCGCCTCCGGTGCCAGCCCCATCCGGTCGAGCGCGGTGAGCGAGGCCGCGCGCAGCTGGCTCTCGCTGCGGCCGCCGCGGATGGCGGCGCCGGTCATGACGTTTTCGAGCACGGTGAGGCGCGGGAACAGCCGGCCGTGCTGGAACGTCCGGCCAAGGCCTGCCCGGATGCGGCGATGCGTCGGCGCCCGGGTGATGTCGCGCCCGCCGAAGGTCACCGTGCCTGTGCTCGGCGGGGTCAGTCCCGTCAGCACGTTGAGGAATGTCGACTTGCCGGCGCCGTTCGGGCCGATCACCGCGACGAACTCGCCGGGCGCGACAGCGAAGTCGACGTCGGACAGCGCCATCAGGCCGCCGTAACGTTTGGAGATGGCGGTTGCCGCGAGCAGGGTCATGGCGTCGTCTCCGCTTCGCCGCCGCGGCCCGGCCGGCGCAGCCGCCCGGCGAGGCCGGCAAGGCCGGTGGGCAGGAAGATCAGGATGGCGAGCAGCATCAGGCCGAAGAAGGCGAGATAGGCATCGCCGAGGAAGCGCAGCCATTCAGGCAGGAAGGTGAGCAGCGCCGCACCGATGATCGCGCCCGCCACGACGCCTTCGCCGCCGACGATCAGCATGGCGAGATAGACGATGGAATGGGCGTAGTTGAAATCCTCCGGCGCGACGAAGCGGACATGGGTCGCGAACAGGGTGCCGGACAGCGCGGCGAAGGCGGCCGACAGGCACAGCGCCGTGATCTTCACGCGGGTGACGTCGATGCCGGTCATGCGCGCGGCGGTCTCGTCGTCGCGCACCGCCATCATCGCCCGTCCGTGCCGCGACTTCTGCAGCGCCATCGCGAAGGCGGCGGAGAGGGCGAGCAGGACGAGGCCCAGCCACAGGAAGCGCCGCTCGTCGTTGAAGGCGAAGCCGCCGAGGCGCAGCTCGGGAATGCCGGAAATGCCGTTGGTGCCGCCGGTCAGGGAGATCCAGTTGGTCACCACGATGGTGAAGCTGACATTGAGGCCGAGCGTCGCGAGGGCGAGATAGTGCCCGCGCAGCCGCAGCAGCGGGTAGCCGATCAGGCCGGCGAAAAGCGTCGTCACCAGGATCGCGACCGGCATGGCGAGCCATGGCGACCAGCCGCCTGATGTCGTCAGGATCGCCAGCGCATAGGCGCCGAAGCCGACGAAGGCGGCATGGCCGAGCGAGATCAGCCCAGCGAGGCCGAAGGCGAAATTGAAGCCGATGACGGCGATCGCCGAAATCACGGAGACGTTGAGGAGCCGCAGCCGGTAGTCGGCGAGCACCAGGGAGAGGGCGGCGCCGAGCGCGAGAATCGCGGCGGCGGCGAGGAGACCATCGTAGCGGCGCATGGTCAGCCCCTGTCCTGGATGCGTTCGCCGAACACGCCTTGCGGGCGCACCAGCAGGAACAGGACCATCACGACGAAGGCGATCAGATCCTTGTAGGCCGACGAGAGGTAGGAGGCGCCGAGCAGTTCGGTCAGGCCGACGAAGAGGCCGCCGGCGATCGCGCCGGGCAGGCTGCCGAAGCCGCCGATGATGGTCGCCGCGAAGGCCTTGAGCGCGATCGGATCGCCCATATTGACGTCGGCGAACCACATCGGCCCGAGCAGGAGCCCGGCAATGCCAGCGAGCACGGCGGCGAGGACCCAGGACAGGGCGAGCAGGAGGTTGACGTTGAGTCCCATGAGCCGCGCGGCCTCGACGTCCTGCGCGACGGCGCGCATGCCGATGCCGAGCGCGGTACGGTAGAACAGCAGCCAGATCAGGCCGACGAGCAGCCCGGTGACGATCACGACCATCGCCGCATGGGCGGTGATCGTCGCGCCGGCAATGTCGATGGTCATGCCGTCCAGGGGCGAGGCCAGGCGGAACGGCCAGGAGCCGAAGCCGAGCAGCGCCGCGTTCTGCATGACGATGCCGACCGCGACCGTGCCGATGATCACGGTGACCACAGGGCTTGCCCGCAGCGGCAGGTAGACGGTGATGAAGAACAGGGCGCCGAAGGCGGCCATGGCGAGGAGGGCGGCGGCGTAGCCGACCGGCCAGGGCAGGCCGGCATTGGCCAGCATGGCGACGCCCGCGAAGGTTCCGAACATCACGAACTGGCCGGCGGCGAAGTTCACGACGCCGGTCGCGGAATAGACGATGACGAAGCCGATCGCCGCGAGCGCGTAGACGCTGCCGAGGGCCAGCCCGTTGACGAAGAGTTGGATGAAGTCGGCCATGCTCCGCTCGTGATCTCGAACGACCTCGTCGGCCGCGGGCGGACCCGCGGCGACAGGCCGGAAAGGGCAGGAAGGCTGGCTGCGCGCGCGGCGCGGCCTTGCGTCAGTCGAGCTGGATCGTCTTCACCAGTTCGAGCTGCTTGGTGCCGGGCTTCGCCTTGACGATGGCGAGATCCCTGACGCCGTTGCCTTTCGCGTCATAGCTGTAGACATGGCCGATGCCCTGCCAGCCGCGGAGATTGGCGAGCCAGTCGCGCAGGGCCTTCGGATCAAGCCCGACCTTGCGCATGCCTTCGGCCATGATCAGGGCGCCGTCGTAATAGGCGAGGCCATAGGGGTCGGGCTCGATGCCGAAGGCCTTCTTGTAGCGCTCGACGAAGTCCTTCATGCGCTCGCCGACGCTCGGATCCATATAGGTGTCGACCACGCCCCAGACGTTTTCGAGGTCGGCCGGGGCGATCAGCTGCAGGGCGGCCGGAACCAGCGCCGCGGACGAGGTCACCAGCGGCATCTTCAGGCCCAGCATCTTGGCCTGCCGGAGCAGCAGCGCGCCGTCCTGCGGATAGTTGAACAGGAGGATGACGTCGGCGCCCTTGCCGCGCAGGCTGATCATCTGCGCCGAGAAATCCTTGTCGTTCTGGCCATAGGCTTCCATGCCGACGACCGGCGTGCCGCCAGCCTCGAACTGCCGGGCGGCGACCTGGGCGCCGCCCTGGCCGAAATCGTTCTGGATGAAGATGATGCCCGGCTTCTTGGCATTGAGCAGCTTGGCGGCCTCCACCATGCCGCGGGCCGAGACCGCGTCCGCCGGGCGCACGCGGAACAGCCATTCATTGCCGCCCTCGGCGACCACGTCGGCGCCGCCGGCATACATGGCGGGCACGCCGACCTTCTTCAGCTCCGGCGAGACCGCGAGGTTCTGGGTCGAATAGCTCGACAGGAAATAGAACGAGGGCCTGGTCTCCTGCGCGAGCTTCATGAACGCGTTGACCGCGGTGCTGTTCGAGGCCTGGGTGTCCTCGAACATGATCTTGATCTTGCGGCCGTTGATGCCGCCGCCGGCATTGATGTCCCGTTCCGCGAGCTGAAGGGCGTTATGATACTGCTTGCCGGTCAGCGACAGCGGCCCGGTGATCGGCACCGTCGCCCCCACCAGAATGTCGCCCTGCTGGGCAAGCGCGGCGACCGCGCCCGCCGGCGCGACGCCCGCCGCCAGCGCAAGTCGCAGAAACTGCTGCCTGGTCATGGTCATTCTTCCATCCCCCTCTGTTCGTGTTGAGCCGATCCGCCGGCATCGGTCGGCCGGAAGATCGTCACACAGATGGCTTGACTCGTTCCGATTTTCGGAATAATGTACCGTAAATCGATATGACCGTAAAAGCGCGCCCGGCGCCTGTCAACCGGTTTGGGACGAGGGAGGACGAGGCGTGGCCGACCAGACTGAGGCGGACAGCCCGCTGGAGCGCTATTTCCGGCTGCTGGAACTGATCGCGGCGTTCCCTGGCCGGCTTGCGCTGGCCGATGTCGCGGAGCTTTCGGATCTGCCGAAGACGACGGCGCACCGGCTGCTGAAGGGGCTGGTGAAAGCCGAGCTCGCCAGCGGCGGGCAGGGTGGGCGGGCCTATGCGATCGGGCCGCGGCTTGCGCGCATCCTGCATGCGACGGCGGGCGAGGGATGGCTGGAGACGCTCGTGCGCCCGACGCTCGCGGCGCTTGCCGAGCAATCGGGCGAAGCCTGCTATCTCACCAGGCTCGTCGGCAGCCGGGTGCTGGTCGCGGTGTCGCAGGCGCCCGAGGTGCGCTGGCGCAGCTACGTCCAGCCAGGCATCGAGATGCCCCCCCATGCGGCAGCGACCGGCAAGGCGATCATCGCCTATCAGGACGAAGCGCTGATCCGCGAGGCGCTCGCCGCCGAGCTGCCCAAGCTCACGGTCAACACCCGCAGCGACGAAGCCTGGATCCGGGAGGAGTTCGGGCGCGTCCGCGCGCAGGGCTACGCCACCTGCATCGGCGAGATCGACGAGGGTCTTGCCGCCATCGCCGCGCCGGTGCGCCAGAATGACGGGCTCATCCTCTATGCCGTCGGCATGACCGGGCCGCTGCAGCGCATCATGGGCGACCGGCTGCCGCAGCATCTCGCGGCGCTGGACGAGGCCTGCCGGGCGCTCGCGGGCAAGCTGTCGATCGGAACCAGGATCGATGCGGCCGGCGAGGCCGGCGCCCGCTGATCGCGGTCCGGATCCTGCCGCCGTGGCCGGATCCCGGCGCGATCATTCCGGCATGGGCAAGGTCAGGCGATAGACCCCCTTGAAGTCGTCGGGATCGGCCGGCTTGCCCTTGCGCAGGATGACGAGCCGGCCTTCGCGGGCAAGGCGGATCGCCGTGCGCCGCACCGGCTGCAGCAATGTGTGCCAGTCCAGGTCGCGCGAGGCTGCAACATCCTTGGCTGCATCTTCGGGCGAAATGGATTTGCCGGCCCCCTTGGCGGCGGCGAGCCTCAGGATGGCGGCTTCGAGATCGGATTCGACGGATGTGCTCATACGGATGTCATGCCCCGTCGAGGTGGCTGCGTCGAGGCCTTGTTGCCGCCGCGCTCGTCCTGCTCGGGCCTGCGGGCGGCGCGGCGCGGGCCTTCGAGCCCGGCCAGCCGCTGTTGGCGGTCACCGACAATGCGACCTTGCGGGCTCTGGAGGCCGGCGGCTACGGCTTCGGCCGGATGATCGGGGCGGCCGCCGAGGCCTCCAATGCCGAGCTGAACCGCGACAGCGCCGCCTATCGGCATCTCGCCGCGACGCTCACCCGCGACGTCGGCGAGCTGCGCCGCGAGATCGAGGCGAGCGGCCGCCGCCTGCTCGAGATCACCGACGACAATGTCGGTCGCGTCTTCGAAACGGCATGGCTGTCGTCTCCCGCCGCCCGGTTCCGTCTCGTCGGCCTCGTCACGCGGTTCGACCGGCGGGATTTCCTGCCCGATGCTGCCGCGACCGGATGCGGCGAGGTGCGGCTGGTCTATCGTCTGGCCTATCGTTTCACTCGCGACGGCCGCACCTATGCGTCGCGCATGCCGATCTCGATGAATGCGGTCTACGACCTGCCGCGGCCGGTCGAGGGCGGCTGCGCCGCGCTGATCGACCGTTTGGTGGCACCGGCCGCGGCCACAAATGCCGGCGCCCGGGCCGGCTGGCTCGCCGCCGGTCCCCTCGGCGCCTTGCCCGCGCTGCCGCGCCAGATCGAGATCAACGCCCAGGTGGTGCGTTTTCCCTCCGGCCTGGAGACGACCTTCGGCGGCCAGGCCGCCTATGTCATGCGCATCTTCGCTGTCGCCGCCGGCGCGGACGGGCCGCGCCTTGCCGACAAGGTGCTGGAAAACACGCCCGATGTCGCAAGGCTCGGCGCCGACGCGGCCCTCCGCGCCGAGCTCGTCGCCTATCTTGCCGCGCGCGGCGAGGCGGTCGACCAGGGCGTGCTGGTCATTCCGGACAGGTTCCTGGCCACCCGCGCGGTGTCCTATTCGACCTATGGCTCGGCGCGGCTCGCGAACCGCCCGTTCACGCAGATCTTCGGCTCCCATGGCGCCGATTTCGCAGCGCTCGGCTTCGCGGGCCGTGCCCTGGTGCGCAGCCCCGAAGCCTTCGTCGAGCGGCTCGACATGATGAGCTGCCAGGGCTGTCACCAGTCGAACGCGACGGCCGGCTTTCACCTGATCGGCGAGGACGATCCGACGATCTCGCCGCTCAATCGCGTGCTCATCGGCGTGTCGCCCCACTTCCACGCCGAGCAGCCGCGGCGCGCGGCCTATGCGCAGGCGCTGCGTGCCGGGCGCGAACCGAACCGGTTCCGGCCGCTGCCGGCCGCGCCGCCGGCCGAATGGCATGCGGCGGGGGCGCCGTTGCATCGGCCCGCGGGCCTCGGCCTCGCCTGCCCCACACCTGAGGCGGGGCGCCATTTCGGCCAGGGCTGGTCCTGCGCGGCGGGATCGACCTGTACCGGCCTTGCCGCGAATGCCGCGATCGGCATCCCCTTCGGCCAGTGCCTGACGACGGGACAGGAGAACGCATTTTCGGGCCAGGCTTGCCTCGCCGGCCGGATCACGACGGCGGCCGGCCAGCCCTGGCGCGACCGCTTCACGGTGACCGCGCAGCTCAACAGCCGCGCCCGCACGATGAACTTCACCAGCCACACCTGCCGGCCGCCGGTCGGCGGCGCGCCGGCGGGTCTCGCCTATCGCAAATGCACGGATCAGGATCGCCGGTTCGCCGGCTTCCGGCCGGGTGGCGCGGCGCCCAACGAGATCTGCGGCTATGCCGGCGGCAAGGCCTTCGACATCTGCGTCGCCTCCAACGATTTCGCGGCCTGTCTCGGCCAGTCGATCGTGCGCGGCATGCGCGCCACCTGCGGCGGCGACCGTTTCTGCCGCGAGGATTTCATGTGCCAGGCCCTGCCGGCGGACCTGCCGGAGATCGGCCGCGTCGCCGGGCTCGGCTATTGTTCGCCGACCTATTTCCTGTTCCAGATGCGGCTCGACGGGCATCCCGATCCGCGTCGGCGCGGCTGATCGCAATCAGCCGCCGGCCGCTTCACGCACCGCGCGCTGCACGGCCCTGACGGCTGCGTCCGGCGTGGTGATGACCGGCCGTCCGGTCGCCTGCTCGCCCGCCGCGCGGGCGCGGGCGAGCGAGAACTGGCCGAGGATGACGGCGTCGACGCCGGCAAGGCTGGCGGCGGCCCCGGCGACCAGGCGGTCATGCGTTGCGCCGTCGCCGGCCTTGAGCGCGGCCAGCGCGCCGTCGGCGAGAACGCCCTTGACGGTGATGCGCTGGCGGCGAGCCGCAGCCTCGTCTTCCAGCTCGCGCATGAGGGACGCAAGCGATGGCGGAAAGCTGACGACGACGGCTACAGTGCTGCCGGCATCGAGTGCTTCGCGGAACGCCGCTTCGTTCGGCCGGAACACCGGGATCGGCAGCGCCTTCTTGACCGCATCGATGGCCGGGCCGAAGGCCGAGCAGGTGAACAGCATGGCGCGCGCCGCGTCCGCCGCGCCGCGGGTGGCGGCGGCATAGCGGCCGAGCGTCAGGAAACGGTCGACCATGGCCGCGTCGAGGCTGCCGCGAGCGGCAAGGTCGGTGGCGAGCGAGGTGTCGAGCAGATCGAAGCAGGCGGCTTCCGGCCAGATCTCGGCAAAGGCTGCGCGCGCCGGCAGGACCGATTCCTCCAGGGCATGGACCAGCGCGATGCGGGGCGGGGCAGGGGTGTCGGAGGTCATGAGGGCTCGCTTCAGAGGCTCTTGAGAATGGCGATGGTGGCGCGATCGCGGGCCGCGGCAAGCTCGCCGACCGACCGGCCGGCGGCTTCCTCCGCGATGCCGGCCACCAGCGTCGCGCGCACCTCCGGCGTCAGGGCTGGCGTGCCGAGGCTCGCCCAGCGGCGCTCCTGGCTCGGACCGAGCGTTTCGAGGTAGGACGCCATGCCGCCGTCGCCGCCGCCGAGATGATAGCCCATATGCGGGCCGACCACGGCCCAGCGCAGGCCCGGCCCGTTGACGAGCGCGCGATCGACGTCCTCGACGGTGGCGACGCCGTCGGCGACCAGCGCCACGGCCTCGCGCCAGAGCGCGGCCGACAGCCGGCCGGCAATATGGCCCGCGGCCTCGCGCTTCAGGACGACGGGCACCCGCCCGAGCGCCGCGTAGAACTGCTTGGCGCGCTCGAGAACGGCGGGATCGGTGCCGAACAGCTCGACCAGCGGCATCAGATGCAGCGGATTGAAGGGGTGGGCGGTGACGAAGCGCCGCGGCTGCGCCAGGTCGCGCGCCAGATCCGACCAGACGAGGGCCGACGTGCTGCTGGCGATGATCGCATCCGCGGCGGCCGCCGCCTCGATCTCGGCATAGAGCGCCCGCTTCAGATCGAGCCGTTCCGGCGCGTTCTCCTGGATCAGGACGGCCCCCGAACAGGCCTCTGCCAGGCTGTCGCAGACGACCGGTGCGCTGCCGGTGACCTCGTGCAGCGCGGCGAGCTGTCCGGTCATGACGGCCGCGCGCGCCGCAACCTCGGCACGGGCGGCGGGCGAGGGGTCGAAGACCCGCACCGCGTGGCCGCCGACGGCCGCGAACAAGGCGGCCCAGCTCGTGCCGATCAGTCCCGCGCCGATCA
This sequence comes from bacterium YEK0313, assembly GCA_000751295.2. NCBI lineage: Bacteria > bacterium YEK0313. The sequence continues at coordinate 4,116,951 of CCMO02000001.1, read as the reverse complement.
CTGCAACGGAGAGCGATGTCTTCACCATCGATAGGTCCTCGCGCGGGCCGCGGCGTCGGTGCCGCCGGCCGGCACATCCGGTGCATAGACGAGATGCGGCCGGAGCGCACGGAGCTTGCCGGCGATTTCGCGCCCCGCGGCATCGTCGGCCGCGGCCAGCCGGTTGGCCACCGCCACGTGATCCTCGTCCAGCTTGTGCTGGTTGAGCTTGCGCTGGCCTTCGACACGCTCGACGCTCATCTCGATCGTCACGATGGCGGCCAGCATGGTCTCGCGTTTGCGCTCCTCCATGGTGGCGAGCGACCAGGGCGGCTTCGGCGCGAGCCGCTCCTCAAAGGTTTCAAGCAGGTCATCGCCGTGGCCGCGGTTCGCGGCCCGCTCAAGCCGCCGCGCCGGGCCGGTCAGATGCACGGCCTCGTAGAGCCAGGTCGAGACATGGTCTGATGTTGCGTACCAGTCGTTGGAAATATAGGCGTCCGGGCCCCATACGGCGACCAGGAAGGGCCGGCCGTCGGCCAGCGGCACCAGCGGATTGGCCGCGGTCAGGTGGAAGGTCAGGACGGTGCGCTCGCCCTCGCGCCGGAGCGTGAAGGGCACGTGCGAGCCGCGCGGGCCGGACGTGTCGCTCGCCGCCACCAGCCCGAAGCCGCGCCGCGCGGCAAAGGCGAGCGCTTCGTCAGGGGGCCAGGCGAAGGCCGGTTTCAGGATATGCACGGGCGCGTCTCCTCACAGTCGGCGGGGAGCTTGCACCAATGCCCTCGATCCGCCCAGCCGCATCGGGCATGGAAGCCAAGCGCCGGCGGATCGCTGCCGGGCAGGCCTAGAAGCGGACCGCATCGAGGCTGTTTGACAGGAACTGGCGGCGATAGATGACGAAGACCACGGCGGCGGTGCTGACGATCAGGACGACCGGGCCGAAGAACCAGCCGAGATAGCCGAGGGCGAAAAAGAAGGCGCGCTGGCCGCGGTTGAAATGGGAGGCGGCAATGGTGTTCATCGTCGCCGCGCGCTGGGCCATGACCAGCGCTTCCTGCGTGCCGCTGCGGTCGCCGTCCGGGGTCGCGCCGATGAGGATCGCGCAATAGTTGAACAGCCGGTAGGCCCAGGCGAACTTGAAGAAGGCATAGACGAAGATGAGCGTCAGCCCGGCAACCTTCACCTCCCATTGCTCGCGGCTCGGGTGATAGCCGAGCGGCAGCGCCTGGACGATCTCCACCGCCCGGTCGGTGGCGCCGAGCAGGGTCAGGCCGCCGCCGACCGCCAGCAGCGAGGTGGAGGCGAAGAAGGCCGTGCCCTGCTGCAGCGTCATGTTGATCTGGCCATCGACGATGCGATTGGCCCGCGTCAGCATCTCGGTCATCCAGCGCTGGCGATAGGCGGCCATGACCTGGGTCAGGCCCTGGCCGTTGCGGCCGACGACGTCGACCAGCCAGGCATACCCGGCCCAGGCGATCACGAACCAGGCAAAGGCGATGGCGTCGAGCAGCGTCATTCCGAGCATTGCGAAGCGGTAGCGCATCGGAGGTGGGGCCGTCGAGCCTCTTGGCGCAGGCAATGGCGGCCCTGCCGCGACGGCGGTCGGGGCAGCCCCGTCGGCAAGGGCCTGCCTCGGACGGCCGGCCGATGCTATGAACGGCACGACCGACCGTTCAAGGCGGAATGACTGGAGGACGCGATGCCGCAAACCATCACCACCGGCTACAAGGCGCTGGTTGCCGATGCCGAGCGCGAGGTCGAGACGCTCGACGTGGAAGCGGCCAAGGCGCTGCACGGCAAAGGCGACGTCGTGCTCGTCGACCTGCGCGATCCGCGCGAGCTGGAGCGCGAGGGCAAGGTGCCCGGCGCCTTCCACTGCCCGCGCGGCATGCTGGAATTCTGGATCGATCCGGAAAGCCCCTATCACAAGCCGGTCTTCGCCGAGGACAAGAAATTCGTCTTCTTCTGCGCCGGCGGCCTGCGCTCGGCGCTCTCGGCCCAGACGGCGCAGCGGATGGGGCTGAAACCGGTCGCCCATATTGCCGGCGGCTTCGGCGCCTGGAAGAAGGCCGGCGGCCCGGTCGAGCAGGTCAAGCCGCGCGACTGACGCCGGCGCTCCGCGTCGCAACACGTCTCGCCCCGGCCCAAACGGGCGGGGCGAGTTTCGGATTCAAGGACGACGCGCAGTCTTTTGATTTCAAAGGCTATTCTGGCGTGGGGAGATGCCGCCGGCGTGCCGTCGCCGCCGCCCTCGACCGATCAGCGTCGTCAATCCCTGCCTTCACCCGAATGCGTTTTGGGCGTGGCTCCGTCTCGGTCATCATCGCGCCTCCACCAGTCGTGGGGTCGCCATGAAACTCGTCATTGCCAACAAAGCCTATTCGTCCTGGTCGTTCCGGCCCTGGATCCTGATGAAAGCGCTGGCCCTGCCATTCGAGGAAGAGCTGATACCGCTCTATCAGCCGGATACGGCGAGCCGGATCGCCCGTTATTCCCAGGCCGGTCGGGTTCCGGTGCTGATGGACGGCGACATTACCGTCTGGGACAGCCTTTCGATCATCGAATACCTTGCCGAGACGCGGTCGGATCTTGCGGTGTGGCCGCGCGACCGCGCGGCGCGCGCGCATGCCCGTTCGCTGTCGAATGAGATGCATTCGGGCTTCATGCCGCTGCGCGCCGCCCTGCCGATGAACATGCGCCGCGCGCCCAAGCCGGTGCCGCATGACGACGATGTCGATACCGCTATCGACCGCATCTGCCAGGCCTTCATCGAGGCCCGCGACCGTTTCGGCGGGGCAGGCGCCTTTCTTTACGGCGATTTCTCCGCGGCGGACGCGATGTATGCGCCCGTCGTCAGCCGCTTCCACGGCTATGCCGTGCCGGTGCCGCCGGCCGTGAAGGCCTATATGGAGGCGGTGATGGCCTTGCCCGCCTGGAAGGAATGGCATGCCGGCGCCATGGCGGAGCCCTGGTACGAACCGCGCTACGACGACATGGGCTGAGCTTGCGCCCGCGATGCCGAGCCTGCGGGCCGCCCGTGATCGCCGGCGCGGTTCCGGCCGCTTCTCGAACCATGGTCCGAAAGAGCCATTCCCGATCGCCTCGTGTCGGGCCATGATACCGCCTGACCGCGGCCGCGGCGCGCCGCGGCTTCGTGGCGGGAGGTTGTCATGGCTGGACGCTGGCTTGCCTTCGGACTGGCGCTTCTGATGACGGGCTGGAGCGGGGCTGGGTCCGCGCTGGAACTCAGGGTCGGGGTCGCCGGCGCCGGCACATCGGCGATCCGCACCATCGTCGAGCAGTTCGAGGCGAGCAGTGGCCACCGCGTCGTTCTGGTGCCCGACACCGCCCAGGGGATCGTCCGGCGCATGGAGGCCGACGAGACGATCGACATGGTGATCGCATCCTCCGTCGTCGTCGATCTCCTGACCGCCAAGGGACTGGTCCGGGTCGGGTCGCGCACCGACCTTGCCCGCGGCGGCATCGGCATCGGCATGCGCGACGGCGTCGCCTCGCCCGACATTTCCTCGCTCGAGGCGGTGGAGCGGCTGCTCACCTCCGGCGTGACGATCGCCTATCCGGATCCCGCGACCGGCAGCGCCAGCGGCCTCTACATTGCCGATCTCCTGCGGCGGCTCGGCCTTGCCGATACGCTGCACCCGAAGGTGCGGCTCGCCTCCAGCGGCGAGGTGGTGTCGCTGGTCGCGCGGCACGAGGCCGATCTCGTACTGCAGCAGATGAGCGAGATCCTGCCGGTGACCGGCGTCACCATGATCGGGCCGCTGCCGCCGGAGATCCAGGTGACCATCACCTATTCGGCCGGCATCGCCGCGGCGGCGATGGAGCCGGAGGCGGCGCGCGCCTTTCTCGCCTTCATCACCGGGCCGGCGTCGCTGCCCGTGCTTGCCAATGCCGGCCTCGAGCCGCCGCAGCAGCCCTGATCCCGGGTGCTCCGCCGTAGCGGGACGGGAGGGCCTTACGCCGTTTCGCCCGGATGACAGGCGGGCCCGGAAACGATAACCAGGAGCCATCGCGACAGCGTTCAAAGCCGGAGTCCGCAGCCTTGGCCGTCCTGAAATCCTCCTTCAATCCCTCCAGCTCCGAGGCCAAGGCGAATGCCGAAGCCTGGGGCGCCCTGATTCAAGACCTGAAGGAGAAGCGGGCGGAGGCCGGGCTCGGCGGCAATGCCAGGGCGCGCCAGCGCCATCTGGAGCGCGGCAAGCTCCTGCCGCGCGACCGGGTCATGACCCTGCTCGATCCCGGCTCGCCGTTTCTGGAACTGTCGCAGCTCGCCGCCAACGGCCTCTATGAGGACAAGATCCACGGCGCCGGCCTCATCACCGGCATCGGCCGGGTCGAGGGGCGCGAGGTGATGATCGTCTGCAACGATTCGACGATCAAGGGCGGTACCTATTACCCGATGACGGTGAAGAAGCACCTGAGGGCCCAGGAGATCGCCCGGGAAAACCGGCTGCCCTGCATCTATCTGGTCGATTCGGGCGGGGCCAACCTGCCGCACCAGACCGACGTCTTCCCCGACCGCGAGCATTTCGGTCGGATCTTCTACAATCAGGCCAATCTGTCGTCCGAAGGCATCCCGCAGATCGCCGTGGTCATGGGCTCCTGCACCGCCGGCGGCGCCTATGTGCCGGCCATGTCGGACGAGACCGTCATCGTGCGCCGGCAGGGCACGATCTTCCTCGGCGGCCCGCCGCTGGTGCGGGCGGCGACCGGCGAGATCGTCTCCGCCGAGGATCTCGGCGGCGCCGACGTCCATGCGCGTCTGTCGGGCGTCGCCGATCATTATGCCGTCGACGACACCCATGCCCTCGCGATCGCCCGGCGGATCGTCTCCAACCTCAACAGCCGCAAGACCGTCGACATCGCGCTCGAGCCGGCGCGCGACCCGCTCTACGACCCGGCCGAGCTCGAAGCGCTGGTGCCGACCAACCTGAAGACCCAATACGACATCCGCGAGGTCATCGCCCGGCTCGTCGACGGCTCGGAATTCGACGAGTTCAAGGCGCTCTACGGCCAGACCCTGGTCACCGGCTTCGCCCATATCCACGGCATGCCGGTCGGCATCATCGGCAATAACGGCATCCTGTTCTCGGAAAGCGCGGTCAAGGGCGCGCATTTCATCGAATTGTGCTGCCAGCGGCGCATTCCGCTGCTGTTCCTGCAGAACATCACCGGCTTCATGGTCGGCCGCCAGTTCGAGGCCGGCGGCATCGCCAAGGACGGCGCGAAATTCGTCACCGCGGTTGCCTGCGCCCGCGTGCCGAAGATCACCATGCTGGTCGGCGGCAGCTATGGCGCGGGCAATTACGGCATGTGTGGCCGGGCCTATTCGCCACGCTTCCTTTTCACCTGGCCGAATTCGCGCATCTCGGTGATGGGCGGCGAGCAGGCGGCGAGCGTGCTCGCCACCGTCAAGCGCGAGAATTTCGAGGCCGAGGGCAAGGCCTGGAGCGCGGAGGAGGAGGAGGCCTTCAAGGCGCCGATCCGTGCCAATTACGAGGCGGAAGGCCACCCCTATTATGCCACGGCGCGGCTCTGGGACGACGGCATCGTGACCCCGGGCGAGACGCGGCGGGTGCTGGCGCTCGCCTTCAGCGCGGCGCTGAACGCGCCGATCCCGGAGACGAAATTCGGCGTGTTCCGGATGTGAGGGCCGGCCGTCCCCTCAGCCCGGCATCGGCCAGGCTTTCTGCTCCGGCCGCAGCTGCTCGAGCAGGCGGCTCATGCGCATCACGCCGCGGTCGTCGAAGCGCCGGCCGATCACCTGCACACCGATCGGCATGCCGTCGGTGTGGAACGTCCAGTTGACGCTCGACGCCGGCTGCTCGCTCATGTTCGACGCGACCGTGAAGGGGATGTGCTCGAGCGCGCGATGGGCGTCGTCGGTCGGCGAATGGGCCTCCGCCGCGTAGCTGACCGGACAGGTGACCGGCGATAGCACGAAGTCGAAGGCTTGCGTCGCCTTGACGCTCGCCTCACGCATCGCCTGCACCGCATTATAGGCGCGCATGACGTCCGTGCCGGTGAAGTCCTTTGCCCGCCAGGTCGCCCATTCCACGATGTAGGGCAGCAGCCGGCTCTTCTTCTCCTCGCTGAGCCCGACGATGTCGGCATAGGAGCGGGCCTCGAAGAACCGGCACATCCCGTCCAGCATCTCCTCGGTCAGGAAGCCCTCGAGCTCGACCACCTCGGCGCCTTCGGCCGCGAGCGCGCCGGCGGCGTCGCGCACGGCCGCGAAGATGGCGGGATCGGCGGGCAGGCCCGCCGGCATTTCGGTGAGCAGGCCGATCTTCAGGCCTTTCGGCGTCAGGCCGTCGAGCCCCTCTGCGTAATCGACGGCGTCATAGGGCAGGTCCATGAAGTCGCGCGGATCGGGCCGGGAGATGATGGTCATCAGCGCGGCGGAGTCGGCGACCGTACGGGTCATCGGGCCGGCGACGCGGCCGAGGAAGGGCGGGTGGATCGGCACCCGGCCGAGCGAGGGCTTCAGGCCGAACAGGCCGCAATGGGCCGCCGGCAGGCGCACCGAGCCGCCGATATCGGTGCCGATATGGAGCGGGCCGTAGCCGGCAGCGCCCGCCGCGCCGGCGCCGGAGGACGAACCGGCCGGGTTCTTGGCGAGGTTCCAGGGATTGCGGGTGACACCGTGCAGCGAGGAGAGGCCGGCCGACAGCATGCCGTAGTCGGGCATGGTGGTCTTGCCGATGATCACGACACCGGCTTCGCGCAGCCGCGCCGGCACCGGCGAATCGGCCGCGCGCGGCGTCATGTCGGCAATCGGCACGCCGACGGGGCAGGGATCGCCTTCGGTGGCGATATTTTCCTTCACCGTGGCCGGCACGCCGTCGAGCGCGGACAGCGGCGCGCCGCGGCCAAAGCGCGCCTCGGCCGCCTTGGCCGCCGCCAGCGCCTGGTCGGCGTGGACGATGTACATGGCATTGATCTTCGGCTCGCAGGCCGCGATCCGGTCGAGCACGGCGCGCGTGACCTCCACCGGCGAGAGCGAGCGGTCGCGATAGGCCTTGGTCAGCTGGGCGGCGGAGAGATCGGGCAGGGCAGTCATCAGCGGCTCCGGAACGGGAGCGCCAGCATCCGCGCCGCCGGACGTTCAGGCAAGGGCGGGCGGCCGCGCGAGAGCTATGCGGCTGGCCGGCCACGGCCGTTCGGAGCCCTGGCCCGGCCGGCCGATCCGGGCTAGTTTCAGGGTCCAAATCAGTCGCCTGTTCGAGGTCTGCCCGATGCTGTCTTCCGTGCTCATCGCCAACCGCGGCGAAATCGCCGTCCGGATCATCAGGACGGCGCGACGCATGGGATTGCGTACGATCGCGGTCTATTCGGACGCCGATGCCAATGCCATGCATGTCCGCCTCGCCGACGAGGCCTATCCGATCGGCCCGGCGCCGGCGCGTGAAAGCTACCTCGTCATCGAGAAGATCATCGAGGCGGCGCGCCGGTCAGGCGCCGAGGCGATCCATCCCGGCTACGGCTTCCTGTCGGAACGGGCGGAATTCGCCGATGCCTGCGCCGAGGCCGGCATCGTGTTCATCGGCCCGCCGGCCAATGCGATCCGTGCCATGGGCCTGAAGGACGGCGCGAAGAGCCTGATGCAGCGCGCCGGCGTGCCGGTCGTGCCCGGCTATCACGGCGCCAACCAGGATCCGAAATTCCTGAAGGAGAAGGCCTACGAGATCGGCTATCCCGTGCTGATCAAGGCGGTCGCGGGCGGCGGCGGCAAGGGCATGAAGAAGGTCGAGAAGCTCGTCGATTTCGACGAGGCGCTGGCCTCCGCCCAGCGCGAGGCGGCAAGTTCCTTCGGCGATCCGCGCGTGCTGATCGAAAAATACGTGCAGGCGCCGCGCCACATCGAAATCCAGGTGTTCGGCGACGCCCAAGGCAATGTGGTGCATCTGTTCGAGCGCGACTGCTCGCTGCAGCGCCGGCACCAGAAGGTGATCGAGGAGGCGCCGGCCCCGGCCATGCCGCCGGCCATGCGCGAGGCCATGGGCCGCGCGGCCGTCGAGGCGGCGAAGGCCGTCGGCTATGTCGGCGCCGGCACGGTCGAGTTCATCGCCGACGGCTCCAACGGCCTGCAGGCCGACAAGTTCTATTTCATGGAAATGAACACCCGCCTGCAGGTTGAGCACCCGGTCACCGAGGCGATCACCGGCCAGGACCTGGTCGAGTGGCAGATCCGGGTCGCTTCGGGTGAGCGGCTGCCGCTCTTGCAGGACGAACTGGCGATCCATGGCCATGCCGTCGAGGCGCGGCTCTATGCCGAGGATCCCGAGCGGGGCTTCCTGCCCTCGACCGGCCGGCTGCACACGCTCGAATTCGGCGACGGCGAGGGCGTGCGCGTCGATACCGGTGTCGAGGCGGGCGCTGAGGTCTCGCCCTTCTACGACCCGATGATCGCCAAGGTGATCGCCTTCGGCGAGACCCGCGACGAGGCGCTGGACCGTCTCGGCGCCGTGCTGGGCCGGACGGTGGTCGCCGGTCCACGCACCAATCTCGCCTTTCTGAAGGCCCTGACCGAAGCGCCGGGCTTCCGCTCCGGCGCCTTCGACACGGGCTTCATCGACCGCAATCTCGCAGCCCTCGGCGCGGTGCCGCGGGCCGCCGATCCGGCCACCGTGCGGCTCGCCGCCCTGAAGCTGGTCGACGGCGCCTGGGCCGCGCGGCAGGGCCGCGATCAGGCGCGGTCGAACGAAGCGGCCTCGCCCTGGAGCGCCACCGACGGCTTCCAGCTCGCCGCCGCGCGGCGCGTCTCGGTGCCGCTCGTCGTCGATGGCGAGCGGGCCACGGTGGAGCTGGTCTCGCCAGCGCCAGGCACCGGGCGGACCGGCAGCATCCAGGCCGTGTTCGGCGGCGGCACCAGCGACTATCACGATGACTACCTGCCGGTGGCGAACGACCCGGCCTTCACTCTGACGCGCGACGGGCTTTTTGTCGTCCGCGACGGCCGCCAGACCGAGGTCCGGCGCTTCGATCCCTTCGATGTCGACCTCGACCATCTCGACGGCGGCGGCGCGGTCAAGCCGCCGATGCACGGCAAGGTGATCGCCGTGCTGGTGGAGCCGGGCCAGGCGGTGGCCAAGGGCGACCGGATCGCGGTGATCGAAGCGATGAAGATGGAGCATACGCTGGTGGCGCCGGCTGACGGCACCGTCACGGCGATCGCCGTGACGGCCGGCGAGCAGGTGGCCGAGGGCGCGCCGGTCGCGACCATCGAAGGCCAGGCGGAGCAGGCGGCATGATCAGACGTGCGGGCCGCTTCGTCCTCGCGGCGGCGGCCCTGGTCCTTGCCGGCGGCACGGCGCAGGCCTGCCAGTGCTACAACTGGTCGCGCGCCGAGGTGGTGGCGCGCGCTGACGTGGTGATCGAGGGCATGGTGGCCGTCGTCACCCGCGTGCAGCGCGGCCAGCAGCAGGCGACGATCGACGTCTACAGGCAGGAGAAGGGCGCGCCGGTCACCTCCATCGTGGTGCTCGCGCCCGACAGTCCGGGTGCCTGCGGCGTCGACTTCCGGGTCGCGCAGCGCGTCCAGCTCGCGGCCGTCCGCGACGGGCCGGTCTGGCGCACCAATCTGTGCATGGCTCTCGGTCTGCACCAGCAGCCCTTTATCCCCAGCCGTTGACACGCCGGCGGCTTGGGGGCGGGCGCCGGATCGCGCTAGAATACCGGCCATGGCCCTGCATCTCATCAAGCTCTGTGTCGGTGCCGAGTCGGTCGAAGACCTGCAGCAATGGGTCGACCGGCGCATGAAGACCTATGGCGAACAGGTCCACACGACACGCATGCAGCCGAAGCGCGGCGACGAGATCGTCGGGCAGGGCTCGCTCTACTGGGTGATCAAGGGGGCGATCCTCTGCCGGCAGAAGCTGGTCGGCATCCGGCCGTTCACCGATGCCGAGGGCATTCCGCGCTGCGACCTCGTCCTCGATCCGGTCATCGTCAGGGTTCAGCCGCGCCGGCGCGGACCGTTCCAGGGCTGGCGCTATTTTCCCGACAGCGACGTGCCGCCGGATCTCGACACCGGCGCCACCAAGGGTATGCCGCAGGAACTGGCCAAGCAGCTCGCCGAACTCGGCCTGCTCTGAGCGCCCTCTCGCGGAGGAGCTGCGCATGGCCTTCGCTATCAAGGCGCCGATCGACGATCCGCAGGCGCCAGCCTTCGTCTTTTCCGCGCAGAAGACCATGTATGGCGGCAAACATGTCGCCGCGGGCGACGATATCTTCCTGTTCGCCAGCGAGAACGAAGGCGGGCACGGCCTCGTCGCACGCGGCGTCGTGACTTCCGCCGCGGCGGTGGCCCGGATCCCCGGCATCGCCAGGCAGACCCCGCGCGTCAGCCTTGCGGTCGCGCGTATCGAGCTCGCCCTGAGGCCGCTCGGGCGGCGCGAGCTCAAGCGTTTCGACGACTGGAGCGATCGAGCGCCCGCCACAGAGCTCAATTTCAAGCTGTACCGGCAGGCGACGAACAAGGTCGTCGGCCTGTCCGAGCCTGCGGCGGCCTTCCTTGCCGGGTTCTTTCGGCCGGCGCGCGCGGCCGACGAGCGTCCCGTCACACCGCGATATTGTCGATGAGCCGGACCTGGCCGATGCGCGCGGCGACGAGCAGGCGCAGCGCCGTGTCCGGGCGGGCCGCGCCGAGATCGTCGGCGGCCCGGCATTCCAGATAGTCGAGCGCGAAGCCATTCGCCGCGATGGTGGCGCGGCCCGCGGCGAGCGCGGTCTCGACCGCGGCGAGGCCGCCGCGTCGGATGGCCGCCGCCGCCGTCTGCATGGCCGCGTGCAGGCTGGGCGCCTTGGCGCGGTCCGCGGCTGTCAGATAGACGTTGCGCGAGGACATGGCGAGGCCGTCGGCTTCGCGGATGGTGGGCGCGCCGCGCACGTCGACCGCCAGGTCGAGGTCGACCGCCATGCGCCTGATGACGGCCAGCTGCTGGAAGTCCTTCTCGCCGAAGATGGCGAGATCCGGCCGGCACTGGGTGAACAGCTTGGTGACGATGGTGGCGACGCCTCCGAAATGGTGGGGCCGCGCGACGTCCTCGAGGCCGGCGGTCGCCGGTCCGGCGAGATTGACGCTGGTCACGAAACCCTTGGGGTACATGACGTCGACGGTCGGGGCGTAGACGAGCTCCGCATCGACCGCCGCGAGCTTGGCAAGATCGGCCTCGAAGGTCCGGGGATATTTGGAGAAATCCTCCGTCGGAGCGAACTGGGTCGGGTTGACGAAGATCGACACCACGACGCGCGCGCCCGCCGCCTTGGCAGCCTCGACCAGCGAGATGTGGCCGGCATGCAGCGCGCCCATGGTCGGCACCATGGCGATGGTGTCGCCCTGGGCGCGAAAGGCGGAAACCGCGGCGCGCAGGTCCGCGACGGTGCGGACGACCGTTGGCGTCGGGCGGGTCATGGCAATCCTCGTATCGGGGGCGGGGGACCTTAAAAACCGATCAGGCAGTGTCGTCTTCGGCGCCGGGTTTGGCCATCCACCAGATGACCAGCATGGCGACGGGAATCCAGCCGATGCCAGCGAGCGCGTAGAAGACCGGCTCGCCGATGGGGCCGAACTTGCGGGCGGCATTGTGCATGATGCCCATCACCAGCAGCGCGTAGAAGGTCACCCAGACGAGCAGGATGACCGTGCCGATGAGCTTGCGGGTGCGCACATGCATGGGTCTTTCGTCCTTGGGCCGTGATCAGTGCCGGGACACTGGACAGGATGCCTCCTTGTCGGGCACCGGCGAGGTCTATATCTCTCTCCGACCATCGATCACAAGCGCCGAGGAAAAGCCGCATGTCGGCTGCTGAGCCCGTTTCCGCTATCCCCGACCCCCACAAGGCCATCCGTCTGTGGCTCATCCTGGTCGCAGTCCTGGTCTTTGCGATGGTGGTGGTCGGCGGCGCGACGCGGCTGACCGATTCCGGCCTGTCGATCACCGAATGGCGGCCGGTGACCGGCACGTTGCCGCCGCTGACCCATACCCAGTGGCTCGCCGAATTCGCCAAGTACCAGGCGAGTTCGCAATATGACCTGGTCAATCGCGGCATGTCGCTTGCCGATTTCCAGTTCATCTTCTGGTGGGAATGGGCCCACAGGCTGCTCGGCCGGGTGATCGGCGCGGCCATGCTGCTGCCCTGGCTGTTCTTCCTGATGCGCGGCCGGCTCGACCGCCGGCTCGCCGCGGTCACCTTCGGCATCGGCCTGATGATCGGCTTCCAGGGCCTGGTCGGCTGGCTGATGGTCGCCTCCGGGCTCAATCCCGGCATGGTGGCCGTCGCGCCGCTGAAGCTGATGTTCCATCTGACGCTGGCCTGCCTGATCTTCGCCGCCCTGGTCTGGGTGGCGCTCGGCCTGAAGCCCGTCCGCGACCGCGGGCCGGTATCGGCGCGCCTGCGCTTCGGCGGCTTCGCCGTGCTCGTTCTCATCGTCGTGCAGATCATGCTGGGCGCGCTGGTCGCCGGCAACGATGCCGGCATGCGCTTCAACGACTGGCCGCTGATGGACGGCGCCCTGGTGCCGCCGCTCGGCCAGCTGTTCGACAAGCCGAGCACGCTCGAGGCCTTCGTCGATTCGCTGGCGCTGACCCAGTTCAACCACCGGCTCGGCGCCTATGCGCTGTTCGCTCTGGCGCTCTGGCACATGCTGGCCGCCCGCGGCAGCGGTTTTGCGAAAAGCGCCACCGTGCTGTTCGGCCTCATCACCGCCCAGGCGATCATCGGCATCACTACGCTGATCCTGGTCGTGCCGCTGTGGGCGGGCCTGCTCCACCAGGCCTTCGCGGTCCTGGTGCTCGGCCATGCCGTCGCCCATGCCCATGGCCTGGCGCGGGCAAGGCGCCTGCCGGAAAACCCCTCGGCGCCGGCGGCCGCGATGGCCCCGATGGAGCGCGCCGCCTGAAAGGCAAGCGCGCCGCAGGCGCCAGTTGACCCGTCAGGGCCGGCATCGCCGCGGTTCCGCGGCGATGCCGGCCGTTCGCGATTCAGACCTCGCGCAGCGACGCGTCGAGATCGGCAATGATGTCGGCGGCGTCCTCGATGCCGATCGACAGGCGCACCACTTCGGGGCCGGCGCCGGCCTCGGTCTTCTGCGCATCCGAGAGCTGCTTGTGGGTGGTGGAGGCGGGGTGGATGATCAGCGAGCGAGTGTCGCCGACATTGGCGAGGTGCGAGAACAGCTTGACCTCGGAAACCAGCTTCACGCCCGCCTCGAAGCCGCCCTTCAGCCCGAAGGTGAAGACGGCGCCGGCGCCGCGCGGGCGATATTTCTGGGCCAGCGCATGCTGCTTGTCGCCGGGCAGGCCGGGATAGTTCACCCATGACACTTTCGGGTGCTTGGAGAGCCACTCCGCCACCTTGAAGGCGTTCTGGCAGTGCTTGTCCATGCGCAGCGGCAAGGTCTCGATGCCGGTCAGGATCATGAAGGCGTTGAACGGCGAGAGCGCCGGTCCGAGATCGCGCAGGCCCAGCACCCGGCAGGCGATGGCGAAGGCGAAGTTGCCGAAGGTCTCGTGCAGGACGATGCCGCCATATTCCGGCCGCGGGGCGGTCAGCATGGGATAGCGGCCGCTCTTCGACCAGTCGAAGGTGCCGCCGTCGACGATCAGGCCGCCGATCGAGTTGCCGTGGCCGCCGAGGAACTTGGTCGCCGAATGGATGACGATGTCGGCGCCGTGGTCGATCGGCCGGATCAGGTAGGGCGAGGCGAGGGTGTTGTCGACGATCAGCGGCACGCCGGCCTTGCGGGCGATCGCCGAGAAGGCCTCGATATCGGTGATGTTGCCGGCCGGGTTTGCGATGCTTTCGATGAAGATCGCCTTGGTCTTGGCGGTCACCGCCGCTTCCACCGCCGCGATGTCGTCCTGGTCGACCCAGACGACGGTCCAGCCGAAGTTCTTGTAGGAATGGTTGAACTGGTTGATCGAGCCGCCATAGAGCTTCTTGGAGGCGATGAATTCGTCGCCCGGCTGCATGAGCGCATGCATCACCAGGAACTCGGCGGCATGGCCGGAGGCGACGGCGAGCGCGGCGGTGCCGCCTTCGAGCGCGGCCACGCGTTCCTCGAGGACCGCGTTGGTCGGGTTGCCGATGCGCGTATAGATGTTGCCGAAGGCCTGCAGGCCGAACAGCGAGGCGGCGTGGTCGACATCGTCGAAGACGAAGGACGTCGTCTGGTAGATCGGGGTGGCGCGGGCGCCCGTGGTCGGATCCGGCTGGGCGCCGGCATGGACGGCCAAGGTCGAGAAGCCGGGGATGCGGTCGGACATGACTTCCTCCTGAAACGCGCGGCCTCGATCGGGCGCGACTGAACCAATGCCTGCTAACGAAGGGGCCGTCCCAGCGTCAAGCGCCGACGGCGGGCAGGAGCCGCTTAACCCCTCCATCGATCGGCGGGCGGCCCTATGGCGCTTTCGAGCGAAGCGGGTGCCGGCTTCGCGTGAAGAAAACGCGTCAGGACAAAACTTGGAGCCTTTCACCGTTTCCATGAGCGACGAAAGGCTCCGGCCAAAAAGCTATTCGCCGCGCCCGTCGCCGCCGCCGAAAGTGGGCCTGAGGCCGAGCTTCTGGAACTTGCCCGATTTCAGCTGCGGCGCGCGCTTGGCCGAGATCGTGCGGGAATTGACGCCCATCCAGGCGATTTCCGAGGACAGCCGGCCGAGCTCGATCTTCGGGCAGCGGTTCATCACGACCTTGAGGCCGGCGGCCTCGGCGCGGGCGGCGGCGGCGTCGTTGCGCACGGTGAGCTGCATCCAGATCGCCTTCGGTCGCGGGTCGAGGGCAAGCGCCGCGTCGACGATGCCGCCGGCGGACTCCGAATTGCGGAAGATGTCGACCATGTCGATCGGCTCGGGCACGTCGGCGAGCGACGCATAGACGGTGCGGCCGAGGATTTCGGTGCCGGCCAGCGTCGGATTGACCGGATGCACCCGATAGCCGCGGTCGATGAGGTATTTCAGGACGAAATAGCTCGGCCGCACCTCGTTCGCCGAGGCGCCGACCATGGCGACGACCTTCACCGCCGACAGGATGCCGCGGATATAGCCGTTGGAATAGTCGTCGTGATTCACTTGTCCTCCCAGCGCGGCTCGCGCTTGGCCAGAAGCGCGCCGATGCCTTCCTCGGCGTCGCGCGCCAGCATGTTTTCGGTCATGACGGCGCTGGCATGGCGATAGGCGTCGGCCAGCGTCATGTCCAACTGTTCGTAGAAGGCCCGCTTGCCGATGCGGACGGTGAGGCTCGACTTCGAGGCGATGATGCGCGCCAGGGCGATCGCCGCTCCATGTTCCTCGCCCGCCGGAACGACCTTGTTGACGAGGCCGAAGCGGAAGGCGTCCTCGGCGCCGATCATCTCGCCGGTCAGCAGCATTTCCATGGCATGTTTGGGCGCGACATTGCGCGACAGCGCCACCATCGGCGTCGAGCAGAACAGGCCGATGTGAACGCCCGGCGTGCAGAACCGCGCGGCGCTGGAGGCAATCGCGAGATCGCAGCTCGCCACCAGCTGGCAGCCGGCGGCGGTGGCCGTGCCCTGGACCGCGGCGATGACCGGCTGGGGCAGGGTGACGATCTGCTGCATCATGGCCGAGCAGCGGGCCAGGATATCGGCGAAATAGGCCTTGCCCCGGTCGGGATCGGCGCGCCGCGCGGTCATTTCCTTCAGATTGTGGCCGGAGGAGAAGACCGGGCCGCTGGCGGTCAGCACCACCGCGCGCACCGATCGGTCGGCGGCGATCGCGCCGAGGGCCTGCGACAGCGCCGCGAGCATGGCTTCCGACAGGCTGTTGCGGCTCGCCGCATCGTTGAGGGTCAGCGTGGCGACGCCGTCGTCGTCCTGCCTGTCGAGCAGGGCGGCAGACGGTGCGGAGGCGGCCGCAGCCGCAGGGGAGGTGGCATTCATGGCTATCCGCCGTTCGCGGGGGTGGTGAAGCGAAATTGGCCCGCTATCGTCTCCGCTTCAAGTCGGCTGCGGATTGGCAGCCCTGCCCGGGAGTGCAGCCTTTCATGTCGCACGCGGTCATGACCATCGCGCAGCTGAACACCTTCCTGGCGCGCGACTTCCCCCAGGTCTTCACGCCGGACAGCGCCTTCGGCATCGTCTCCGTCGGCTACCGCGAATCCGTCATGCGCTGCCGCTTCGACCAGCGCCACCTGAGGCCCGGCGGCACGATTTCCGGGCCGACCATGATGACGCTCGCCGATGTCGGGCTCTATATCGCCATCCTCGCCTCGATCGGGCCGGTCGCCATGGCGGTGACCACCAATCTCAACATCAATTTCCTGAGCAAGCCCGCTCCGCGCGATCTCATCGCCCGCACGAAGCTGCTCCGCCTCGGCCGGCGCCTTGCCGTCGGCGAAGTCTCGATCTACTCGGACGGCGATGAGGAGGACATGGTGGCCCACGTCACCGGCACCTATGCCATCCCGCAGGAACGCGCCGGCGCATAAAGGCTTGCGATTCCGCGCATAAATCCATGGTAATACAATACCTATTTTATAACTATATGATTTTGCTTGGAAAATTGTAGAACTTGTCGATTGACGCTGCCGGCCGGCTCGCTTATAGCCTTCGCCACCGCGCCGGGACCGCCAGTCCCGGCGTTCGAGTTTTCTCTTGAAGTCGGATGAGACCATCATGAAGACCTTCGTGGCCAAGCCGGCCGAGGTCGACAAGAAGTGGGTTCTGATCGACGCGACGGGCCTGGTTGTGGGCCGTCTCGCGACGATCGTGGCGATGCGCCTGCGCGGCAAGCACAAGCCGAGCTACACCCCCCATGTCGATTGCGGTGACAACGTCATCATCATCAATGCGGAGAAGGTGGTGCTCACCGGCCGCAAGTGGGACCAGAAGGCCTACTATCACCACACCGGTTATCCCGGCGGCATCAAGGAGCGGATCGCCAAGACGATCCGCGACGGCCGTTTCCCGGAGCGGATCATCGAGAAGGCCGTGGAGCGCATGATCCCGCGCGGCCCCCTCGGCCGCCAGCAGATGTCGAACCTGCGCGTCTACGGCGGCGACCAGCATCCGCATGAGGCGCAGTCGCCGGCCAAGCTCGACGTCGGCGCCATGAACTCCAAGAACGTGAGGAACTGACGATGGCCGAGACCGTCTCGTCTCTCGAGGGCCTCGCTTCCCTCAAGCCGGCCGCCGCCGAGGCGCCGAAGCACGTGCAGAAGCTCGACAAGCAGGGCCGCGCCTATGCCACCGGCAAGCGCAAGAACGCGGTCGCCCGCGTCTGGGTCAAGCCGGGCAAAGGCACGATCACCGTCAACGACCGTGCTCTCGACGTCTATTTCGCGCGCCCGGTGCTGCGCATGATCCTGAAGCAGCCGCTGGTGCTCGCCGGCCGCGACACCCAGTATGACATCGACGTCACCGTCGCTGGCGGCGGCCTCTCGGGCCAGGCCGGCGCCGTGCGCCACGGCATTTCCCGCGCTCTCACCTTCTACGAGCCGGAACTGCGCGGCGTGCTGAAGAAAGAAGGCTTCCTGACCCGCGACAGCCGCGTGGTCGAGCGCAAGAAGTACGGCAAGGCCAAGGCTCGCCGCAGCTTCCAGTTCTCGAAGCGCTGATCCGGGCTCGTCCCGACCGAACCACGGAAAAGCCGGGCCTCGTGCCCGGCTTTTTCTTATGGTTGCGATGGGATGCGGGACGTGGCTCAGACCGCGGTCGCGATCCACCAGGTGTTGCCGGCCGGGTCGGCAAAGCCGCCGCGCCGGTCGCCGTCGCCCTTTTCGGTCGGCGACTGGACGACGGTTGCGCCGTGGCCGAGCGCCGTCGCATAGGTCTTGTCGACATCGGGAACATAGACGTGCAGCCAGACCGGGAAGGCCGGGTATTCGGGCGTGGCGTCGGCGATCATCACGACGCTGTCGCCGATCCTGACCGAGGCATGCATGACGCTGCCGTCCGGGCGGTCGTGGCGCAGCACCGTGATGGCGCCGAAGACGGTGCCGAGAAAGTCGATCAGCCTGGCGGCGCCGGCGACCATGATATAGGCCGAAACCGTGGAGTGGTCGGCGCGCTGGAAGTTTCCGCTCGTCATGGCATGGCCTCGTTGCCCGCTCTGGTGCGACGCTCTCGGGCCCGGCCGGGCCTCGCGTGGCGCCGCATGCTACGCCCATCCGCGCGCAACGCGCGAGACCGCGGCTTGCCGCGCGCCGATGGCCTTCACCTGAACCAACGAGCCGGACAGAGCCGCGTTCCCGCGGCCCGTCCGTCGTCATGCATGGGTCAGACGGCGATCTTGCCGCCGCCCTTCCTGGTGATGGCCACCACGGAAGGCCGCGGCGGCATGTCCGGCTTGAAGTCGGGCCAGCGGGTCGACGGGTTTTCGAAGGTCGCCGGCTCGGCGCGCGGGTTCTCGTCGTCGGCCTCGCCCGGGTGCTGGACCGCGACGAAGAAGGTCTCGCCGTCGGGGGTGAATTCGGGCCCGCACATTTCCGCGCCCATCGGCACCTTGAAGAACAGTTTCGAGGTGCCGCGCGCCGGACCTTCGGTCTCCATCGCCCAGATGCCGTCGTTGCGGCCGGTCTTCGAGGGCATGTTGCCGTCGGTCGCGACCCACAGCCGGCCTTCCGAATCGATGGCGCAATTGTCGGGCATGCCGAACCAGCCGTCCTTGGTGGTGGCGGCATTGAAGGTGGCGCCGACCGCCGCGACCGAGGGATCGCCGCAGCGCACGAGAATGTCCCAGCTGAACTTCGCCGCGGCATGGTCGCGGCCGTCGGGCAACATCTCGATGATATGCCCGAAACGGTTGTCGGAGCGCGGATTGGCCGCGTCGACCTGGTCGCCGGTGCGCCGGACATTGTTGGTCAGCATGACGTAGACCTTGTCGGTTTTCGGATTGGCCTCGACGTCCTCGGGACGGTCCATGCGCGTGGCGCCGAGAAGATCGGCGGCCCGGCGGGCCTCGATCAGCACGTCGGCCTGCGAGGCGAAGCCGTTTTCCGGCGTCAGTGGCCCCTGGCCGTGGACGAGCGGCAGCCAGTCGCCGGTGCCATCGACATTGTAGCGCGCGACATAGAGCGTGCCGTTCTCCAGGAGATTCATATCCTCGGCGCGGTTGCCGGTGACGCGGCCCGCGGTGACGAACTTGTAGACGTGGTCGAAGCGCTCGTCGTCGCCGGCATAGATGACGTACTGGCCGCCCTTGGCGGTGATGCCGGCGGCACCCTCATGCTTGAAGCGGCCGATGGCGGTGCGCTTCTTGGGCACGGAGTTCGGGTCGAACGGGTCGATCTCCACCACCCAGCCGAAGCGGTTGGCCTCGTGCGGCTCCTTGTTGATGTCGAAACGGTCGTGATAGTCCGACCAGTTCATCGCCCGGGTCGGGATGCCCATGCGCCTGAAGTTGCGATATTCCGGGTGGTCGTCGGCGAGCGTGCCGCCGAAATAGAAGTTGATGTTCTCCTCGCAGGTCACCCAGGTGCCCCAGGGCGTGCGGCCTCCGGCGCAGTTGTTGATCATGCCGCGCACCTTGCGGCCTTCCGGATCATAGCCGGTGCGCATGCGCGGATGGCCGGCCGCCGGGCCGGTGATCTCCATCTCGGTCTCGGCGGTGATGCGCCTCGCATAGCGGCTGTCGGGCACGACGCTCCAATGCTCGCCGTCGCGCCGGATCTCGATGACCGAGCCGCCATGGGCCATCATCTCGACGCTGGCAAGCTCGGGCGTCATCTTGGCGAAGGGCGTGCCGCCGCGCGCCTGGACCCGCACATCCTGCACGCCGATGCCGGGGAACATCAGCTCCTCGTTGGTATATTCGTGATTGATGCAGAGCAGGCCGTGGCGCGAGGGATTGGCCGCGCCCGGCATCGGAATGTAGCCGAGATAGTCGTTGTTATAGCCGAACTGGCGGGCCTGCGAGGCGCCGGTCTGGTTGCGCGGGTCGAAGGCCGGCGCATCCGGCAGAACCGGGTCGCCCCAGCGGATCAGGACATTGGCGTCATAGCCCTCGGCGACCTCGGCCCGCTCGGTCGGCGCGGAGGAGAGCTCGGTGAAGGCGAAGGACGGCGTCGTATTGGTGCCGGCGGCCTGCGCGGCGGTCGCCAGCGCCAGCGGCGAGACGGTCGCGGTGATCGCGCCGACGCCGAGAATGCCTTTCATCAGGTCGCGCCGGTTGAAGCGCTGGGCGATGATGTCGCCGATGGTCGGATTGTCGGTCGGGCTGGAGCCGCGATTCTCGGCCTCCTCGGCCTGCTGGGAGCGGCTGAGCACCTGGGCTGCCGGGTCCGCGGCCGCCATGGCTTCGAGAGGATTGGGCTCGGATTCGCCGGTCATGACACGCTCCAGGATCAGGGTCGCATCGAACTTGCATGGCAAGCGCGACAAAGCCGTGACTTATACGCCACGCCTCCCGGTTTGAAACATTCGTCCCATTTCGGCCGTCCGGACGTCATCCGACGGACATGCGGCGCAGCTATTCGGGACAGCATTCCGAGGCTAAAGGCATCGTTTACGGCCTTCGGCTATTTTGAAATGTGGTGGGTCAGACAGTATCGCGTTGGAGTTGAGCCATGGACCGGGTTCTGGGTTTCCAGACGATCGAAGCCGATCTCGCAAAGCTGATGCGGGTCGCCGAGCGCGCCGGTCTTGCCCTCGGCTGCATCGATCCGGAAGAAACCCAGCTCGTCCTGCCCGGCGACGACACCGCGCCGCGCTGGAGCCTCGGGCGCATCGGCGCCTGGACCATCACCGGAGCCCTGGCGGTCGCCTTCCTGGTGCTGTGACCGCGCCGCCCGATCCATCCCGGACGAATCTCTGACGCGACGCCTTGCCCGGCGGCGCATGGGCCGTGGTCTGCCGCGTCAGCCCGGCGCCGGCGATCCGCCGTTGCGCCGCGCGTAAAAAAAACGGGCGCCGCGCGGCGCCCGTTTCCCATCGATGCGTGATCCGGCGAGGGGAGCCCGGCGCGGTGCCGCGCCGGGACGACGCCTCAGACCGAGTAGTACATGTCGAACTCGACCGGGTGCGGCGCCATTTCGAAGCGCATCACCTCGGTCATCTTCAGCTCGATATAGCTGTCGATGAAGTCGTCGTTGAACACGCCGCCGGCCTTCAGATAGGCCCGGTCCTTGTCCAGGGCGGCGAGGGCTTCGCGCAGGCTGCCGCAGACGGTCGGGATCTTCTTCAACTCCTTCGGCGGCAGGTCATAGAGATCCTTGTCCATGGCGGCGCCCGGATCGATCTTGTTGACGATGCCGTCGATGCCGGCCATCAGCAGCGCGGCGAAGGCGAGGTAGGGATTGGCGGTCGGGTCGGGGAAGCGGACCTCGACGCGCTTGGCCTTCGGGTTCGACGTCCACGGAATGCGGCAGGACGCCGAGCGGTTGCGCGCCGAATAGGCGAGCAGGACCGGCGCCTCATAGCCCGGAACCAGACGCTTGTAGGAGTTGGTCGACGGATTGGTGAAGGCGTTCAGCGACTTGGCGTGCTTGATCACGCCGCCGATGTACCACAGGCATTCCTGGCTGAGGTCGGCATATTTGTTGCCGGCGAACAGCGGCTTGCCGCCCTTCCAGATCGACTGGTGCACGTGCATGCCCGAGCCGTTGTCGCCGAAGACCGGCTTCGGCATGAAGGTGGCGGTCTTGCCGTAGATGTGGGCGACCTGGTGGATGCAGTACTTGTAGACCTGCATCTGGTCGGCCATGTGGGTGAGGGTGTCGAACTTCATGCCCAGCTCGTGCTGGGCGGAGGCGACCTCGTGATGGTGCTTTTCCACCTTCACGCCCATCTTGGCCATGGACGAGAGCATCTCGCCGCGCATGTCCTGCAGGCTGTCGACCGGCGGGACCGGGAAATAGCCGCCCTTGACGCGGACACGGTGGCCGAGATTGCCGCCTTCATAGTCCGTGTAGGAATTGATCGGCAACTCGCTCGAATCGAGCTTGAAGCCCATGTGATAGGGCTCGGCGGAGAACTTCACGTCGTCGAACACGAAGAACTCGGCCTCGGGGCCGACGAACACGGTGTCGCCGATCTTGGTCGACTTCAGATAGGCCTCGGCCTTCTTGGCCATGCCGCGCGGGTCGCGGCCATAGGGCTCGCCGGTGGTCGGCTCCAGCACGTCGCAGACGATCGACAGGGTGGTGTCGGCGAAGAACGGGTCGATGACAGCGGTCGCCGGGTCGAGCATCAGAAGCATGTCGGACTCGTTGATCGCCTTCCAGCCGGCGATCGAGGAGCCGTCGAACATCGTGCCCTCGGCGAAGATCTCCTCGTCGATCATCGAGATGTCGAAGGTGACGTGCTGCCACTTGCCACGCGGGTCGGTAAAGCGGAGATCGACGTACTTCACGTCGTTCTCCTTGATCATCTTCAGAACGTCCTTGGCAGTCGTCATTGGTGCTTCCTTTTACGTTTGCACGTTCGGTAGAGCGGCAGGCCCCCGGGGCCGCCGGAATCAGATGGCGTCGAGACCGGACTCGCCGGTTCGGATGCGGATCGCTTCCTCGATGCTGGACACGAAAATCTTGCCGTCGCCGATGCGCCCGGTCTGGGCGGCCCTGCGGATCGCCTCGATGGCCTTTTCGACCATCTCGTCGGGCATCACGATCTCGATCTTCACCTTGGGCAGGAAGTCAACGACATATTCGGCGCCGCGATAGAGCTCCGTATGCCCTTTCTGACGCCCGAAGCCCTTCGCCTCGGTGACGGTGATGCCCTGGAGGCCGACCTCCTGCAGGGCTTCCTTCACCTCATCGAGTTTGAACGGCTTGATGATCGCCTCGATCTTTTTCATTCCGGTCTGCTCCTATGGTTCCAGGACCGATGAAGGGCACCGGCGCTCGAACCATTTCGCGGGCTTGCAGGACGCGTGCCAGAACCGCCCGACGGGAAAAGGCACGTGTTTTCAAAGGGGACGGGCCGCCGCCCGGAAAAAGGATCGTCCCACTGCCGAGCATTTGGCACCAGAATAGGCAGAATGAACAAATTTAAGGCAGATTGTTCATGTTGCGGCGCGGCGAAGCGGGAGGCCGTCTTTCCGATCTGCACTCTTTTTGGGCAAATGAGGCTCATCCGGCCAATTTTCACCATGCCGGCAGCCGTGTTCAACGCGCGGTTGACGCAAACTGCCGCTTCCGACCAGTCTTTCGCATGTCCGCGCTGCTCACGCCCGCCGAAATGGCCGAGGCCGACCGGCTGACCATTGCCTCGGGTCTGTCCGGTCAGGTGCTGATGGCGCGCGCCGGCCTGGCCGTCGCCGATGCCGTGTCACATCAGGCTCCGCTCGGCGGCCGCGTCGCGATCCTCTGCGGCCCCGGCAACAATGGCGGCGACGGCTATGTCGTGGCGCGCATCCTCAAGCATCGCGGCTACAGGGTGAGCGTCTTCGCGGACGCGCCGCCGGACGGCCGGGCGGCGGATGCCGCCGCGGCCCATGCCGAATGGCGGGATGCGGTGGCGCCCCTCGCGGACTGGTCGGAAGGCTCGGCCGGCGTCGTCGTCGATGCGCTCTATGGCGCCGGCCTGTCGCGCGCCATAAGCGGGGCGACGGCGGAGGTGATCGCAAGGCTCAATGCGTCGTCCTGCCGGGTTGTGGCCGTCGACATTCCCTCGGGCATCGACGGCGCGACGGGCGCGGTGCGCGGCGCCGCGGTGACCGCCGCCGAAACCGTGACCTTCTATCGCCGCAAGCCGGGCCACCTCCTGCTGCCCGGGCGGCTCCACTGCGGCACGGTCAGGGTCGCCGATATCGGTATTTCCGACACGGTGCTCGATACGATCAGGCCGAAGACCTTCGCGAACGCGCCGGCGCTGTGGCGCCCGCTGTTCCCATTCCCGCGCATCGACGCCCACAAATATGATCGCGGCCATGCCGTGGTGATGTCGGGCGGGTCGGCGGCGACCGGAGCCGCGCGGCTCGCGGCGCGCGCGGCGCTGAGGGCAGGGGCGGGGCTCGTGACGCTCGCAAGCCCTGCCGAAGCCCTGCACGTGAATGCCGCGCATCTGACCGCCGTGATGCTCGCGCAGGCGGACGGACCAGCCGACCTTGCCGGCCTCATGAGCGACCACCGGCGCAATGCCATCTGTCTCGGGCCGGCGCTCGGCATCGGCGCGCCGACCCGCGCGCTGGTCGAGGCGGCGCTGGCCAGCGGCGCGGCGACGGTGCTCGATGCGGACGCGCTGACCAGCTTCGCCGATACGCCGGCCGATCTTTTCGCGGCCATCGCCACGCTCGCCGACCGGCCCGTGGTGCTGACGCCGCATGGCGGCGAATTCGCGCGGCTGTTCGGCGCGCCGGCCGACGCGAAACTCGCCGCTGCGCGGGCGGCGGCGGCAGGCTCCGGCGCGGTCGTGGTGCTGAAGGGGCCCGATACGGTGGTCGCGGCGCCCGATGGCCGCGCCGCGATCGCCGCCAATGCGCCGCCCTGGCTCGCCACCGCCGGATCCGGGGACGTTCTGGCCGGCATGGTGACCGGGCTGCTGGCGGCGCGCATGCCGGCTTTCGAAGCTGCATCGGCGGCGGTCTGGCTGCATGGCGAAGCGGCCGCGGCGGTCGGCATCGGGCTGATTGCCGAGGACCTGCCGGAGGCGCTGCCAGCGGCCTTGCGGGCGCTCGTCACAATGCAGTGACGCGTGGCAGTGACCTTTGGCTGCGGGCGAGGGGCAACGCGCGGGACTGACTAACGGCCGTTAGGGTTGTTCGAACGATCGGCCGCCGTGATCATGGCCTCGGCCATCCGCTTGAAATGGGCGCAGGGGCCTTCGGCGCCTTCGCTCTGGCGGCTGATCCGCGCGCCCTCGAACAGCAGCCACAGCGTGTCGGCCAGTTGCTCGGGCTCGGCAAGGCCGGCCCGCCGGCACAGGTCGATGAAGCGGTCGCGATGCTGCTTCTTGCCGGCTTCGATGACCTTGCGGGCCGGGTGATCGTCTTCGGTCAGCTCGACCGCGGTGGTGGCCATCTCGCAGCCGCGCTCATCGGAGACGAGACAGTCGTTGCAGCGTTCCAGCCAGACCTTGAGCTGGGTCCTGGCATCGCCGGGGTGTTCGACCTCCAGGCTGTCCCACCACTGCAGGGATTCGTCGATCGCCCGCTGCATGCACTCGACGATCAGGTCGTCCTTGGAGCCGAAATGGCGGTAGAGCGTCATCTTGTTGGTGAGCGCCGTCTCCGCGATGGCGTCGACGCCGACGCCCTTGACACCGTGCTTCTGGAACAATTCCCGGGCGGTGACCACGATGCGCTCCCGCGGACGGAGGGCCGCGAGCTCGACGTTACCTGAATTGTGCAAAATGACGTCCGACATGGCTTGACGAGGATGTTACAGGCTAGTAACAGATGGCGCCTGTTACCGATCGGTAATCCTCCGGGCGGTAACTGTCAAGGCATAGCCGGTTCCAGGGCCTGCGACCCAGCGTATTCGAGGGCGCCCCAGGGCCGGTCCCATCAGAACGGACTGTATATCAGGGGACGCTCGCGTCCCCGGAAAGGAGGACTGCATGGCTACGCGCTGCGCTGACCTGACCGTAGACCAATTGCTCGACGATCCGATGATCCGGACGCTGATGCGCGCCGACGATGTCGACCCGCGCGCCCTTGGCGCGATGTTGCGCGGGGTTGCCGATAACCTGAGGCGCAATGCGCCGCGTGCCACGCTTCCGCCTTCCCGTGTGTACACGATGACGCGGGCCGGCAAGGCCGCGGAGCTTCCAAGAGCCTGCTGAACATGGTCGGATTTTTCATTCACCGTCCCATCTTCGCCTCGGCCATCGCCATCATCATGGTGCTGGCCGGGGCGATTGCCTATTTCCTGCTGCCGGTCGCACAGTTTCCGAACATCACGCCGCCGCAGGTCGTGGTGGCGGCGAACTATCCCGGCGCCAGCGCGCAGGTCGTCGCCGATACGGTGACGACGCCGCTCGAGCAGGCGATCAACGGCGTGCCGGGCATGACCTACATGTCCTCGACCAGTTCGAACGACGGTTCCGCGCGCATTACGGTCACCTTCGAGGTCGGCTATTCGCTGTCGATCGCCGCGGTCGACGTGCAGAACCGCGTGTCGCAGGCAGCGCCCGCGCTGCCGGGCATCGTCAACCAGAGCGGCGTCACGATCCTCAAGCAGAACCCGAATTTCGTGCTGATCGTCAACGTCGTCTCGCCCGACAATTCGGTGGATGCGGTCGGTCTCAGCAATTTTGCCTATCTGCAGATCGTCGACCCGCTGAAGCGCGTACACGGGGTGGGCGACGTCCAGATCTTCGGCGAGCGGCGCTATTCGATGCGCATCTGGCTCGATCCCGACAAGCTCGCCAATCTCGGCATCACCGCCGTCGACGTCCAGCAGGCGGTGCAGGAGCAGAACGTCCAGGTCGCCGCCGGCAAGATCGGCCAGCCGCCGACGCCGGCCGGCACGGCCTTCGAGGTCCAGGTCAATGCCCGCGGCAGGCTGAGCGATCCCGAACAGTTCGGCGAGATCGTCGTGCGCGCCAATTCGGCGGCCGGCTCGCTGGTGCGCCTGCGCGACGTCGCGCGCATCGAGCTCGGCGCGCTGCTCTATTCGTCCAGCACCTATTTCAACGACAAGCCGACCATCGTGCTCGGCGTGTTCCAGGCGCCGGGCTCGAATTCGCTGCAGCTGAAGGAAAATGTCGAAGCCAAGATGAAGGAGCTCGCCGAGCGGTTCCCGCAGGGCATCAGCTACGGCATCTTCTACGACACGACCCGTTTCGTCTCGGCGGCGATGGAGGATGTCGTCAAGACGCTCCTGGAGGCGCTCGCGCTGGTCGTCCTCGTCGTCTTCGTCTTCCTGCAGAGCTGGCGGACCACGATCATTCCCATCATCGCCATCCCGGTCTCGCTGATCGCGACCATGGTGGTGATGCTGATGCTCGGCTTCTCGCTGAACATGCTGAGCCTGCTCGGCATGGTGCTGGCGATCGGCCTGGTGGTCGACGACGCCATCGTGGTGGTCGAGAACGTCGAGCGACAATTGGAGGCCGGGCACCCGCCGCTGGAGGCGGCGCATCTGGCGATGAAGGAAGTGACCGGGCCGATCATCGCGACCACCGCGGTGCTGATGGCGGTGTTCATTCCCGTCGCCTTCATTCCCGGCGTTACCGGCCAGCTCTACAACCAGTTCGCCCTGACGGTCGCGATCTCGGTCGGCATATCCGCGTTCAACTCGCTGACCCTCAGCCCGGCCCTGTCGGCCGCTTTCCTCAGGCACCGGCCGCCGAGCAACTTCTTCTTCTACCGCTGGTTCAACAACGGCTTCCATTGGATGTCGCACGCCTATGCCGCCTCGGTGCATGGGCTGGTCCGGTTCCGATGGCTGCTGATGGCCGCCTTCGTCGGTATTATCGGCGCGACCTACCTCATCTCGACGCGCGTCCCTTCGGCCTTCCTGCCGGTTGAGGACCAGGGCTACTTCTTCGTCGTCATGCAGCTGCCGGACGGCGCCTCGCTCGAACGCACCGACGCGGTGGCGCGGCAGGCGCGCGACACGCTGCTTGCCACGCCCGGGGTCGAGAACGTCATCTCGGTCACCGGCTTCAACTTCCTGACCTTCGCGGCGCAGTCGAATGCCGGCGTGTTCTTCGCGATCCTGAAGCCATGGAAGGATCGCGGGCCGGACCAGAGCGCCACCGCCATCGTCAACGGCGTCCGGCCCAAGCTGTTCTTCATGCCGGACGCGATGGTGCTGGCCTTCGAGCCGCCCTCGATCCAGGGCCTCGGCACGACCGGCGGCTTCGAGTTCCAGGTCGAGGACCTGTCCGGGCGCGGCGCCTTCGCGGTGAACGAGGCGACGCAGGCGCTGATCGCGGAGGCGCGCAAGCAGCCGGAGCTCAATCCGCAGACGCTGTTCACGACCTTCTCGACCTCGACGCCGCAGTACCGCTACGACCTCGACCGGAACAAGGCGAAGATGCTGGGCCTGAACATGCCCGACGTGTTCAACACGCTGCAGATCTATCTCGGCTCGCTCTATGTGAACGACTTCAACCTGTTCGGCCGCACCTTCCGCGTCACCCTGCAGGCCAATCAGGCCTCGCGCGCCGAGGCGACCGACCTCACCAAGCTCTATGTGCGCAACAACCAGGGCGCCATGGTACCGCTGTCGACGCTCGGCTCGCTGCAGCCGATCGTCGGCCCCGAGACGGTCTCGCACTACAACAATTACGGCTCGGCGCTGATCAACGGCAATGCCGCGCCGGGCTTCTCGTCGGGCCAGGCGATCCAGGCCATGCAGCGGGCCGCCGCCGCCGCGCTGCCGCGCGATTTCGGCTACGAATGGACCGGCATCACCTATCAGGAGCTCCGGGCCGGTTCGGTCGCCATCGTGGTGTTCGCCCTCGCGCTGGTCTTCGTCTTCCTGATCCTGGCCGCGCAGTACGAGAGCTGGTCCATGCCCTTCATGGTCCTGCTCTCGGTGCCGCTCGCCCTGTTCGGCGCGCTCGGTGCCATCTGGCTGCGCGGCATGCAGCTCGACGTCTATTCGCAGATCGGTTTCGTCATGCTGATCGGCCTTGCCGCCAAGAACGCGATCCTGATCATCGAATTCGCCAAGCGCCGGCGCGAGGACGGCCTCTCCATCCTCGACGCCGCGACGGAGGCCGCCCGGCTCAGGCTCCGGCCGATCCTGATGACGGCGTTCGCCTTCATCCTCGGCGTCGTGCCGCTGGTGCTGGCGACCGGCGCCGGCGCGGCCAGCCGCCAGTCGCTCGGCACCGCCGTCTTCGGCGGCATGCTGGTGGCGACCGTCCTGACGCTCATCTTCGTGCCGGTCTTCTATGCGATGATCGAAACCTGGCGCGAGAAAACCTTGAAACATCCGGCGGCGACGCCGGGCTCCATGCACGGGTCGGCGGGACACGCCCATCCCGCAGAATAAGACGGGGGACAACCTCATGCCGATTGGAAAAGTCAGATTCGGCGCGGTGCTGGCGGTGGCAGCCGCGGCCGCTGGCACCTATGGCGTGCTGCGCTATCAGCCCGGCCTCGTGCGGGCGACCGCAGCCACGGGCCAGCAGCAGCAGCAGGCCATGCCCGTGCCGGTGACCAATGTCGTCAAGCGGACCATTCCGGTCTATCTCGAATATGCCGCGCGGACGGAAGCCATCCGCAACGTCGTGCTTCAGGCGCGGGTCACGGGCTACATGGCCCAGCAGACCCGGCCCGACGGCTCGGATGTGAAGGAAGGCGAGCTGATCTATCAGATCGATCAGCGCGACTATCAGGTGGCGCTCGACAGCGCCAAGGCCCAGGTCGATCGCGACACGGCCTCGCTCGCCTATCAGCGCGCCAACCTCAATCGCGGCAACGACCTTGCCCGCAACGGCTATCTGGCGCGGGATTCGTTCGAGCAGCGCCAGAGCTCCGTGCAGCAGGGCGAAGCGACGCTCGCCATGTCGCGCGCGGCGGTGCGCACCGCCGAGCTCAATCTCGGCTATACCGAGATCCGGGCGCCGTTCAACGGCCGGCTCGGCCGCAACCAGGCACCGGTCGGCACGCTGATCAGCGCGGCCGGTACGCCGCTCAACACGCTGGTGCAGCTCAGCCCGATCTACGTCACCTTCAATCCGAGCGAGGGCGACCTGGTCGAGATCCAGAAGGCGCGTGCGGCCGGCAAGATCGAGGCCCTGGTGCGTGTGCCGAACGAGGCCGAGGCACGCCATCGCGGCGAGCTCACCTTCGTCGACAATGCGGTGGACCGCTCGACCGGCACGATCATTGCGCGCGCAACCATCGAGAATGCCGATTTCAGCCTGCTGCCGGGCCAATATGTGAATATTCGCCTGCATATCGGCGAGCGTCCGGACACGCTGCTGGTGCCGCAGGTGGCGATCGGCTCGAACCAGCTCGGCAAGTTCGTCTATGTCGTCGAAGAGGACGGCAAGGTCGGTGTCAGGCCGGTCCAGCTCGGCGCCATCGAAGGGCCGCTGGTCGCGGTGACCCGCGGCATCCGCGAGACCGACCGCATCATCAGCGGCAATTTGCAGAAGATTTTCCCGGGAATGCCGGTTGCACCCATGCCGGCGCAGACCGCCACTGCGCCGGCGTCGTAACCGCCTGGGAAGAGGGCCCGGGGCGCCGCCCGCCCCGGGCCAACCTTTTTTTGAGCCGCGGCCGGCCTGCTCGGCCCGATATGGGGCTGTGGAGGCCTACCGCGCGCGGTCGTCGCCGGCATCCGCAGCGTGCGGCCGCTCCTGCCTCAGCCCACCTCGAACCATGTGACCAGCGGCCCGTCGGCCACGCCGATCGGCTGCGCCGAGATCACCCACTTGCCAGGATTGTCGGCGAGAAAGGCGACGCGCGAGGTGCGGCCGGGCGGCACTACGACGGTATCGACGAAAAAGGGTTTCCAGCCGTCGTCGAGGCCGTCGAGCAGCCGCGCCTGATGGCCGTGCAGGTGCAGCGCCTGAAACCGGTCCGTCGCATTGCGCAGGCCGGCCATGACCACCGTGCCGCGGCGGACCTTGAAGGCGGGCTGCGGCGGCGGAGCACGGTCGGCGCGGCCGTTGAACACGGTGGTGCCGGCCCGTGCCTCGATGCCGAGATCGAGCCGGAAGGCGCGCCGGAAATCCATCTCGGCGGCGATCGGGTTGGCCGCGAGCGGTGCCGGTGCCCCGAGCGGTTCGGGACGGGCGGGGGGCTCGGCCGCGATCGCGATCCGTCCCTCGAGCGTCGCGCCGGCAAGATTGGAGACGACGAGCGGCATCGTCGCGCCGGGGGCGCCGGTCACATCCAGCATGAGCTCGGCGCGCTGGCCGGGGCCCAGCGCGATCGTTCCGCCTTCGAGCGGGAAGGGCTCGCAGGGCTGGCCGTCGAGCGCGACCAGCGTCACCGGCTGGCCTGGCGCGCCGAACTGCAGGATGCGGGCCGGTGTCGCATTGGCGAGCCGCAGCCACAGCCGCTCGTTGGCGCGCGCGGCCAAGGCGAGGGTCGGCGCGCCATTGACCGTCAGGTGCCGGCCGGCCGTGCCAGGTGCCGCTTTCGCCGCCAGCGGCAGGCCGGCGGCGGCGACCGCCCCCGAGGCGTCGAGAGCCCAGTCATCCAGCACGAAGGCGAGTTCGCGGTCGGCCGCGGGCGGGTTGGGGCCGTCGACGATGAAGAGGCCGGCAAGGCCGCGGGCGATCTGCCCGACCCCGAACTCGGGATGCCAGGGCCGGTAGAGAAAGGTGCCGGCGTCGCGCGGCGTGAAGGCGATCTCGCTCGCCCCGCCGGGAGCGACCGCGTCCTGGGTCAGGCCCGGCACGCCGTCCATGCGGTTGTCGATGCGCAGGCCCTGCCAGTGCAGCGCCGTCGGCTCGTCGAGGCCGTTGACGAAGCGCAGGCGGAACGGCTCGCCCCGGCGGGCGCGCAGAACCGGGCCGGGCGCGGTGCCGTCGAACCCCCAGATCGGGGTCGGCGCCTCGTCCGGGCCGCGCAGCCGGGCCTCGCCGCGCAATGCGGTGAGCGTCCGCGGCGCCGGATCGGCGAAGACGGGGGCGAGCGCCGCCGAGCCGGCGAGGGCTCCGAGCGCATGAAGCGCCCGGCGGCGGCTGATGCTGGGAGAACGGACCATGGAGCCGCCTTTGTCGCCGGTGAACCATCTGCTGTTTAAGCCAGGCGCGCGCCGGATAGAATGGGGAGGGCAACCATTCCGACGTGATGCCGCCTGCCGTGCCGGGACATGGGACATCTCACCGCAGCTCCAGCCGGCGCCGCCGCCTGCATGTGCGCGGCCCGCGGCGAATCGTGCGTCAGCAGCTATCGGCCGCGCGGCCCGCCGAGGGCATCCGGGCAGGCCGGATGACCGCATCGGCCGAGGCGCGGCGTCGAAGGCGTGCCGCGATACAGGCGTACGAAGCGGTTGCGCAATGGCGCCGTCATTTTTTTGATGCATGACCGGAAGCCGGGTGCTAAGAGGCCGCGCCCGGTGGCGGTCTGCGCTTCCGGGACGAGAAGCTATTTTCGAGCGGCCCTCGGCGGGCGTGGTGGAATTGGTAGACACGCGGGATTTAGGTTCCCGTGGCGAAAGCCGTGGGGGTTCAAGTCCCTCCGCCCGCACCACCCGACCCGATCGGGACGGTCCCTTAAAGACCACGAACACGAAAGAAACTGAGCCATGCAGGTGACGGCCACCCTGTCCGAAGGTTTGAAGCGCGAGTTCCGCGTCGTGGTTCCGGTGACCGATCTGGCCGCGCGGGCCGATGCGCGGCTGAACGACCTGAAGGGTCAGGTCAATCTCAACGGTTTTCGTCCCGGCAAGGTGCCGGTGGCGCACCTGAAGCGCCTCTACGGCAAGTCGGTGCTGGCCGAGACCATCGAGACGCTGGTCGGCGAGACCAATCAGAAGATCGTCGCCGACAACGGCTTCAAGCTGGCCATGGAGCCTTCGGTGAAGCTGCCGGAGGAGCAGTCCGCCGCCCAGGCCGTGTTCGACGGCAAGGCCGACCTCGACTACACCGTGGCCTTCGAGGTCCTGCCGACCATCACGCTCGCCGACTTCAAGGGCATCAAGGTCGAGAAGCCGGTCGTCGAGCCGACGGATGCCGACGTCCAGGACATGCTGGACACCATGGCCAAGCAGAACCGCCCGTTCGAGCCCAAGACCAAGGGCAAGGCAGAGGCCGGTGACCGTCTGACCGTTTCCTTCGTCGGCACCATCGACGGCGAGAAGTTTGACGGCGGCACCGCCGAGGACATCCAGGTCGAGCTCGGCTCGAATTCGTTCATCCCGGGCTTCGAGGACCAGCTCGTCGGCACCAAGGCCGGCGATGAAAAGGTCATCAAGGTCAAGTTCCCGGCGAACTACATGGCCCAGCAGCTGGCCGGCAAGGACGCCGAATTCGCCACCACGGTGAAGAGCATCGAGAAGCCGGGCGAGCGCAAGATCGACGACGAATTCGCCAAGATGGTCGGTTTCGACGATCTGGAGAAGCTGAAGGGCGCCATCCGCGACAAGCTGAAGGAAGAATATGCGAGTGCCTCGCGGCGCAAGGTGAAGCGTGTTCTGCTCGACGCCCTCGACGAGAAACATGCCTTCGAGCTGCCGCCGACCCTGGTCGAGCAGGAGTTCCAGAGCGTCTGGCGCCAGGTGACGCAGGATCTCGAAGCGCGCGGCAAGAGCTTCGCCGACGAGGACACGACGGAAGAAAAGGCGCGCGAGGAATATCGCAAGATCGCCGAGCGCCGCGTGCGTCTCGGCCTGGTCCTTGCGGAGATCGGTGACAAGGCCCAAATCAAGATCAGCGACGAGGAAGTGACGCGCGCGGTCGTCGAGCGGGCGCGGCAGTTCCCTGGCCAGGAGCAGCAGGTCTGGGACTATTATCGCAAGACGCCCGAGGCTCTCGCTCAGCTCCGCGCCCCGATCTTCGAGGAGAAGGTCGTGGACTATATCCTGGAACTCGCCGACGTGACCGAGAAGGCCGTCTCCAAGGACGACCTTCTGAAGGACAACGAGGACGAGAGCGCCGCGTGAGGCGCTTGCGCGCTCTTGAACCTTCGCTTCGTGTTGGGGAGGGCCGCCTTCGTGCGGCCCTTCGTGCGTTCGGTACGATGTTCCCGCGGAGACCGCCTTCGAGCCATGGTGGCTGTGGGCAATCCGCGCTAGTTCTGCGTGAATGGAGGCGATCCGGCTAGGATCGCTTCGGAAGAATCGGCGCGGCGCGCCGGACATGGGCCCCTTGAGGATTGCAAGACGATGCGAGATCCGATCGACACCCTGAACAACTACCTCGTGCCGATGGTGGTCGAGCAGACCAACCGGGGCGAGCGGTCCTACGACATCTATTCGCGCCTCCTGAAGGAGCGCATCATCTTCCTGTCGGGTGCGGTCGAAGACCAGATGGCGACGCTGATCGTCGCCCAGCTCCTGTTCCTCGAGGCGGAGAACCCGAAAAAAGAGATCAACATGTACATCAATTCGCCGGGCGGGGTCGTCACGGCGGGCATGTCGATCTACGATACGATGCAGTTCATCAAGCCGCCGGTGACCACGCTGTGCATGGGCCAGGCCGCCTCCATGGGCTCGCTTCTCCTGACCGCCGGCGCGCCGGGCCAGCGTCTCGCCCTGCCGAATTCGCGGATCATGGTGCACCAGCCCTCGGGCGGCTATCGCGGCCAGGTGACCGACATCCTGATCCATGCCGAGGAGGTCAAGGAACTGAAGCGGCGGCTCAACGAGGTCTACGTGAAACACACCAAGCGCACGCTCAAGGAGATCGAGGATGCGCTGGAGCGGGACAATTTCATGTCGGCGCAGAAGGCCAAGGAGTTCGGGCTGATCGATCAGGTGATCGAGCAGCGTCCGGACGAGCCGGAAGCCGGCAAGGCGTGATGCGGCGGCGGCCGCGGGCTTGTGTCACTTTTGGGACACATGGTGCGGTCCAAGGCTTGCATCGTGTCACACGAATGTCTCACGATGGCGTGTGGCGGGGTTTACCGGCCCCGCAGGCGTGCCGAAATATAACGTTAATCGTTTCTTGATCCGGATCGGGCCAGCATAGTCGACTCAAATGGGCGGCAACGACCGCTCCGGATCTTGAAGAAGCCTGAAGGAGGCAACCCGGTTCGGGGTTGCTTCGTTAGCAAAGGAGCCCGTGGTTTCACGGGTTCGCGTGGAGAGACAGATGAGCAAGGCCGGCAGCGACGCGAAGAACACGCTCTATTGCTCGTTCTGCGGCAAGAGCCAGCACGAGGTTCGCAAGCTCATTGCGGGGCCGACGGTGTTCATCTGCGATGAATGCGTCGAGCTGTGCATGGACATCATCCGCGAGGAATCGAAGTCCGCGCTGGTCAAGTCCAAGGACGGCATCCCGACGCCGAAGGAAATCTGCAAGGTCCTGGACGACTACGTGATCGGCCAGTTCCACGCCAAGCGCGTCCTGTCGGTGGCGGTGCACAACCACTACAAGCGGCTGAACCACGCGACCAAGCACAACGACGTCGAGCTGTCGAAGTCGAACATCCTGCTGATCGGCCCGACCGGCTCGGGCAAGACGCTGCTGGCGCAGACGCTTGCCCGTATCCTCGACGTGCCCTTCACCATGGCCGACGCCACGACGCTGACCGAGGCCGGCTATGTTGGCGAGGATGTCGAGAACATCATCCTGAAGCTGCTGCAGGCCTCCGACTACAATGTCGAGCGCGCACAGCGCGGCATCGTCTATATCGACGAGATCGACAAGATCTCGCGCAAGTCCGACAATCCCTCGATCACCCGGGACGTCTCGGGCGAGGGCGTGCAGCAGGCGCTCCTGAAGATCATGGAGGGTACCGTCGCCAGCGTGCCGCCGCAGGGCGGCCGCAAGCATCCCCAGCAGGAATTCCTGCAGGTCGACACCTCGAACATCCTGTTCATCTGTGGCGGCGCCTTCGCCGGGCTCGAAAAGATCATTTCGAGCAAGGGGCAGGGCACCTCGATCGGCTTCGGCGCCAAGGTGCGTGCACCCGAGGATCGCCGGACCGGCGAGATCTTCCGCGAGGTCGAGCCCGAGGATCTGCTGAAATACGGCCTGATCCCGGAATTCGTCGGCCGCCTGCCGGTGCTGGCGACGCTCGAGGATCTCGACGAGACGGCCCTGAAGCGCATCCTGACCGAGCCGAAGAACGCGCTGGTCAAGCAGTATCAGCGGCTCTTCGAAATGGAGAACGTCGATCTGTCGTTCCACGAGGACGCGCTCGGCGCGGTGGCGCGCAAGGCGATCGAGCGCAAGACCGGCGCCCGCGGCCTCAGGTCGATCATGGAGAGCATCCTGCTCGACACCATGTACGACCTGCCCGGCCTGGAAGGCGTCGAAGAGGTGGTGATCTCGGACGAGGTGGTGCAGGGCAAGGCAAGGCCGCTCTACATCTATTCCGAGAAGGAGAAGGCCGCGAGCGCCTGACGCGCGCGGCACGCGCGGTATCTTGAGAGAAGGCGGGCCTCGGCCCGCCTTTTGTCGTTTGGCGACCCTCTTCTTTGAGCGGGAAGGCGAGATGCTCGTCATGTCCACGGCCGTCCGGGCCCCTGCATGATCGTCCGGTCGGGCGAGAGTGATGCCCCGCGCCGGTGCGGCGATACCGCGCGCCGTCCTGAGCGGTTCGATCCGTCCGATGCCTGCCGCCGGCGGACGGCGAGACGATCGCGGCGATCGTTTCGCATGCCGTGCCGGCGCAGTCGGGACCCGGTCCAAAAAGAACGGGCGGGTCCCTGGGAAGGGCCCGCCCGAAGGTGGAGGTCTGCGGAGGAAACCGATCGCGGGCGATCAGTCGTAGGAAAAGCGGGTGGCGCGGCCGGTGAAGGTCAAGGTGACGTTGCTGACCTCGCACAGGTTGATCTCGCGCGCTTCCGACCGGTCGCCGTCCTCGTAGACGATGCGCAGGTCGAACATGCAGGCGCGGGTGCGCTGGGGGAAGGTGATGTTGCGGCGGGTGCCGGAGGGCATCACGCCGTCGCCCAGAATGTCGCGGCCCCAGGAATTGCTGGCGGACGGGCTGACATAGACCTCGTTGATCTGGAAGCCGGTACGGTTGATCAGCGAGAAGTTCTGCTGGGCCTGGGCGAAGGCGCCGGTCGAGCCGAAGACGGAGGCCGCGGCGAAGGCGACAAGGAAAAGACGGCGGCGCATGGCAAAGTTCCGGATGTTGTCGAGACCGAATGCATCGCGTCGAGGTTCGGTTCGGGAGCCGTTGCCGTCGTCGAGGCGTGGATCCAGGATTTAGGCCGCGCCTGTTTCAGCGTTGCGCCGCGCCCCGTCCCAGGTTGTGGCCTGCGCGGGCCTTTCGTTTCGAGGTTGTTTCGTGCGGCGCCGATAGCACTGCGTGCCGGGCGCGCCGACGGGCGAAGCGTGCTTCGCCCGCCTTGCGGCCGGCGGTCAGCTGATCACGGTCTGGATGGTCGTGTTCTCGAACAGGCCCTCCTCGCCGAATTCGACGCCGATGCCCGACTGCTTGACACCGCCGAACGGTGCGTTCGGCTGGATGGCGCCATGCTTGTTCACCCACGCGATGCCGCAGTCGAGGCGCAGAGCGAGGGCGCGGGCCTTGGCCGTATCCGCCGACCAGATCGAACCGCCGAGACCGTTGGCATTGTCGTTGGCCTTGGCGATCACCGCTTCGACGTCGGAATAGCGGATGATCGGCAGGGCCGGGCCGAACTGCTCCTCGTCGACCAGCCGGA
Organism: bacterium YEK0313; assembly: GCA_000751295.2. Classification (NCBI taxonomy): domain Bacteria; species bacterium YEK0313. The sequence goes on along the minus strand of CCMO02000001.1, from coordinate 4,079,853 downwards.
TGCCGTGGTCGACATCGGCGACCAGCGTGACCGGATAGAAATGGCCAGGCGCGCCTTCCGGCGGCGTGCCGCCGATCAGGACACGGCCGCCACGGGCCTTGGCGTCCTCGACGAGCTCGCGCACCCGGTTGAACTGCATCGCGTTCTGGATCGGGCCGAGGGCGGAGGTCTCGTCCAGGCCGTTGCCGACGTTGACCGTCGCGGCGACCCTGACGAGTTCGGCGCAGACCGCGTCATAGATGGAATCGTGGACGTAGAGGCGCTTCAGCGCCGCGCAGGTCTGGCCATTGTTGACGAAGGCGCCCCAGAACAGCCCTTCGGCGATCTGTTTGGGATCGACATCGGGCAGCACGATGCCGGCATCGTTGCCGCCGAGTTCGAGCGTCAGCCGCTTCAGCGTCTGGGCGGCGGCGCCCATGATCTTGCGCCCGGTGGCGCTCGAGCCGGTGAACACCATCTTGTCGATGCCGGGATGGGCCGACATGGCGGCGCCGAGCGCATCGTCGCCGGCGACGATGTTGACGACGCTCGGCGGCAGCACCGCATTGATCAGTTCGACCAGCCGGATGGTGGCGAGCGGGGTATGGGGCGAGGGCTTGATCACCACGGTGTTGCCCGCCCGTACCGCCGGCACGATGTGCCAGCAGGCGATGAGGACGGGAAAGTTCCAGGGCGTGATCGAGCCGACGACGCCGATGGCCTTGCGGTGCAGCTCGACGCGGCCCTGGTTGTCGTCCTGCAGCACCTTGACCGGGATGTCGAGCGCGGCCGTGGCGGCGGTCCAGGCCTGGGCGCCGCCGATTTCCCAGCGCGAGCCGAGGCCGTTGAGCGGCTTGCCCTGTTCGAGCGTCAGCAGGTGGGCGAGCTCCTCGGCATGGTCCTTCAGAGAGGCCGCGATGGCCAGGCAGGCCTGTTTGCGGGTTTCGGAGGGCGTCGCGCTCCAGGCCGAAAAGGCCGCGCGCGCGGCCGCCACCGCCGCGTCGAGGTCATCGGCCGTTCCGATCGGCATGTGGCCGACGATCGCGCCGGTCGCGGGATTGGCGACCGGCAGGTGGCGGTCGGCCGGCGCGGGCCGGCCGCCGATCAGGTTCGCGTAGCGTTTCGCCGCGTCGGCTCGCGCGCCCAGGCTTCCCGGTTCCAATGTCATGAACGTGATCCTCCCCGACAGCCTTCAGAAGCTGCGGAACCGATGATAATTAACATGTTAAATTGTGCAAGCCGCCTTGTTTTCGGGCATTAGCCCGGGAATCGGGCAGGGCGGTCCCCGGCGGCCGCGCCGCGCCGGCCTTGCTGGCACGTCAGCCTGCATTGCGAAACGGCGTCCGGCGAGCCATGCGCCGGGCCGGCAGCGGCCAAGCTGTGCGGGGCGGTGGCCGGGCCGCTCGGCCGCCTTGACACCTCATGGGTGCACCGCCACCTAATGGTGACCGACAGACCCCCGGGTCAGGTTCATGCCAGGGGTCGGCCAAGCGCCCCGAGCGCCTTTGGGGTTGCCGCAGCGGCTCCCCAGCAGGGCCTCATTCTCGCCGCCGTCCCCGTGCCAAGCCATGGTAGCATGTGCACGCCCCGGATCATCCGAGCGCCGCGTCGGAACGGGCCCATGAGGGCCGTTTTCAACGGCGTGTCGAGCAAAGGACGAGAGCATCATGAGCGAGACCAAAAAGCGTCCGCCCCTCACCCCCGGCGAAGTCAAGAGCTTCCCCGTCCTGCCACTGCGCGACATCGTGGTGTTTCCCCACATGATCGTGCCGCTTTTCGTCGGCCGCGAGAAATCGATTCGTGCGCTCGAGGAGGTCATGCGCGCCGAAACGCATATCCTGCTCGCCACGCAGATGAACGCGCAGGACGATGATCCGCCGCCGGACGCGATCTATGAGATCGGCACGCTGGCGAGCGTGCTGCAGCTGCTCAAGCTGCCCGACGGCACCGTCAAGGTGCTGGTCGAGGGCGTCGCGCGCGCCAAGATCGCCGGCTATTCCGGCCGCGAGGATTTCTACGAGGCCGAGGCGACCGTGGTCGCCGACGAGATCTCCGACAAGGTGCAGGTGCAGGCGCTCGCCCGCTCCGTGGTCACCGAGTTTGAAGGCTATGTGAAGCTGAACAAGAAGGTCTCGCCCGAGATCGTCTCGGTGGTCGGCCAGATCGACGACGCCTCCAAGCTCGCCGATACGGTCGCTTCCCATATCGCGGTCAAGATCTCCGACAAGCAGACCGTGCTGGAGACGCTCGACGTCGCCAAGCGCCTGGAAAAGGCGCTGGGCCTGATGGAGAGCGAGATCTCGGTGCTGCAGGTCGAGAAGAAGATCCGCACCCGCGTCAAGCGGCAGATGGAGAAGACCCAGCGCGAGTACTATCTCAACGAGCAGATGAAGGCGATCCAGAAGGAGCTCGGCGACGAAGAGGGCCGGGACGAACTGGTCGAGCTCGAAGAGAAGATCAAGCGCACCAAGCTGTCGAAGGAAGCGCGCGACAAGGCCAATCACGAGCTGAAGAAGCTGCGCCAGATGTCGCCGATGTCGGCGGAAGCCACCGTCGTGCGCAACTATCTCGACTGGCTGCTGTCGCTGCCCTGGGGCAAGAAGTCCAAGATCAAGAAGGACCTGGCCGGTGCCCAGCAGACGCTGGACAACGACCATTTCGGCCTGGACAAGGTCAAGGACCGGATCGTCGAATATCTGGCCGTGCAGCAGCGTTCCAACAAGCTGACCGGCCCGATCCTCTGCCTCGTCGGCCCTCCCGGCGTCGGCAAGACCTCGCTCGGCAAGTCGATCGCCAAGGCGACGGGGCGCGAATTCGTGCGCATATCGCTCGGCGGCGTGCGTGACGAGGCCGAGATCCGCGGCCATCGGCGCACCTATATCGGCTCCATGCCGGGCAAGATCATCCAGTCGATGAAGAAGGCGAAGACGGCCAACCCGCTGTTCCTGCTCGACGAGATCGACAAGATGGGCCAGGACTTCCGGGGCGACCCCTCGGCGGCCCTGCTGGAGGTGCTCGACCCCGAGCAGAACGCGACCTTCAACGACCACTATCTGGAGGTCGATTTCGACCTCTCGAACGTCATGTTCGTGACGACGGCGAATACGCTCAACATCCCGCCGGCCCTGCTGGACCGGATGGAGACGATCCGTATCGCCGGCTATACCGAGGACGAGAAGCGCGAGATCGCCAAGAAGCACCTGATCCCCAACGCCATCAAGAAGCATGGCCTGGCGGAGAAGGAGTGGACGATCGACGACGAGGCGCTGATGACCGTGGTGCGCCGCTACACCCGCGAGGCGGGCGTGCGCAACCTCGAGCGTGAGGTCTCGAACCTCGTCCGCAAGGGCGTCAAGGACCTGACCCTGACGAAGAAGAAGTCGATCAAGGTGACGCCGAAGGTGGTCGAGGACTATCTGGGCGTGCCGCGCTTCCGGTACGGCATGGCCGAGACCGAGGATCAGGTGGGCGCCGTCACGGGCCTCGCCTGGACCGAGGTCGGCGGCGAACTGCTCACCATCGAAGCGGTCAGCATGCCGGGCAAGGGCCGCATGACGGTCACCGGCAACCTCAGGGACGTGATGAAGGAGTCGATCAGCGCGGCCGCATCCTATGTGCGCTCGCGGGCACTCGCCTTCGGCATCAAGCCGCCGCTGTTCGACAAGCGGGACGTGCACGTCCACCTGCCCGAGGGCGCGACACCGAAGGACGGTCCTTCGGCCGGCATCGCCATGTCGACCGCCATCGTGTCGGTGCTGACCGGCATCCCGATCCGCAAGGACATCGCCATGACCGGCGAGGTGACCCTGCGCGGCCGGGTGCTGCCGATCGGCGGCCTGAAGGAAAAGCTGCTCGCAGCGCTGCGCGGTGGCCTGAAAGTGGTGCTGATCCCCGAGGAAAACGCCAAGGATCTGGCGGAAATCCCCGACAATGTGAAGAACGGGCTGGAAATCATCCCGGTCTCGCGCATGGACGAGGTGATCAAGCATGCCCTGGTGACGCAGCCCGTTCCGGTCGTCTGGGACGAGGAGGCGGAGCCGCTGGCTTCGCCCAAACCGGGCGAGGACGATGCGGCCGGTGCGCTGGCGCACTGACCTACCGTTGCGTGCAGAACGGTTGCGAACCCCGGGCCAAGGCCCGGGGTTTTCTGTTGAAAGCACCTGAAATCGACATGGCGGGGCGAGGAAACGCAGCGCCAGCCTTGATTTCCGGCCCGTCGCGCGGCAAGGGATGTCGTCCTTGCCGGCTAGGGAATCCCTGATTCCCGATCCGGCTCGATCAAGGAGAAGACTCGTGACCAAGAACGAACTGATCGCAGCTGTCGCCGAAAAGGCGGGCCTGACGAAGGCGCAGGCGGGTTCTTCCGTGGATGCCACGTTCGAAATCATCGAGGCCACGCTGAAGGCCGGCGGCGAAGTGAAGCTGGTTGGCTTCGGCGCCTTTTCGGTGAGCAATCGCGCTGCCCGCGACGGCCGCGATCCGCGCACCGGCAAGCCGGTCAAGATCGCTGCTTCGAAGGCTCCGAAGTTCTCGGCCGGCAAAGGCCTGAAGGATGCCGTCAACAGCTGACGCGTGACGTTAAGTGCCTTGCGAACGCCGCCGGATATCCGGCGGCGTTCGCCGTTTCAGGGCCCGATGCCGCGACCTCGGGTCGCGATCGGTCCCCAGGGGCCTTGCCTCGGCTGGCCCGGCCGTCTACATGGCGCTGGTTCGCCGTATCGGTTTTGCCCGGCTCGGTCGGCCCGGACCGGCGGACAGCGGCGCAGTCGCGCATGCCTTTTCGAGCCGGCGCGTCAGCGCGGCGAGGGCGGTTAGCTCAGTTGGTAGAGCGCCTGTTTTACACGCAGGATGTCGGCGGTTCGAGCCCGTCACCGCCCACCATTCCCCTCCAGATCGGCGGATCCCTCGCAGCGCTTCAGCCCACCCGCGGCCGTGCCAGCGCGGCCCCCGGCCAGGCCCGCGCGCCGGCCCGCGCATATTGCGGCGGCAAGGCGAGCGTGGCGCCCAGGGCCTCGGCGGCGTGCCAGCCCCAGCGCGGATCATCGAGAATGGCGCGGCCGAGCGCCACCTGGTCGGCGCTGCCATCGGCGATGACGGCCTCGGCGTGGTCCGGCCGGGCGATCAGGCCGACCGCGCGGGTCGCAAGGCCCGTCCGCGCCTTCACCTCACGGGCGAAAGGCACCTGATAGCCGGGCGCGACCACGACGCGGGCATGGGGGTGGATGCCGCCCGAGGAGAGGCAGGCGAAATCGAGGCCGATCTCCTTCAGCGCGCCGGCGAGAGCCACCGCGTCCTCGATCTGGAGGCCGTCGTCGAGCCAGTCCTGGCCGGTGATGCGCGCGCCCAGCGCGATGTCGCCGGGCAGGGCCGCGCGCACCTTGCCGGCCACCTCCAGCGGCCAGGCGAACCGGTTCGCCCGGCTGCCGCCGAACCGGTCGTCGCGCCGGTTCGAGACCGGGCTCATCACATTGTGCAGGAGATAGCCGTGCGCCATGTGCAGTTCGACCATGTCGAAGCCGATGCGGGCGGCGCGCAGGGCGGCGGCGACGAAAGCCTCGCCGATGCGGGACATATCGGCCTCGTCGAAGGCTTTCGGCCGGTGCCAGCCCTCGTCGAAGGCGATGGCCGACGCGGCGACCACCGGCCAGGGATCGGCGTCCGGCTTCAGGGCCCGGCCCCCCTCCCAGGGCCGCTCGGAGGAGCCCTTGCGGCCGGCATGGCCGATCTGGATGCCGAAACGTGTGCCCGGCAGCGCCACCGCGCGCGCCGCGGCGAGCGCGCGGGCGAGCGCGGCCTCGTTGGCGTCGCTGTAGAGGCCGAGGCAGCCATGGGTGATGCGGCCGGCCCGCTCGACAGCGGTCGCCTCGACCACGACGAGGCCGGCGCCGGACATGGCGAGCGTCATCAGATGCTGCAGGTGCCAGTCGCCCGCGCAGCCGTCGGCCGCCGAATATTGGCACATCGGCGCGACGACGATGCGGTTGGGAACGGTCAGGGGGCCGATCTCGGCCGGGGTGAACAACTGGCTCATGGACGTCGCTCCTTTCGCCGGGATGTTGCGCAGAGACCGCGTTCCCGCAAGGGCGCCAAAGGGGCGGCGCGCATGCCCCTGGCGCAGGTCACCCCCCGCCGCCGCGATCTGGCTGGTATCGGCCAATGCGGTTAATCGAACGGCCTATGCTCCGGAGCTGGCCGTTTGCGATATGGCTGTTCTTCGGTACGGCTCCGTGAAGACATCGTAGTTTCCCTTAAAGGTCGCCATGACCACGACGACGCCCGAGATGCTGGCGGCCGGCGACCGGCTCGCCCGCCGCAATGCCTTCATCCTGTCGCTGGCGACCGCGCTGGCAGGCGCGAACACGACCGTCATGTTCGCCACCGGGGCCATAGTCGGGGCAGGGCTCGCGCCGTCGCGCTCGCTCGCCACCCTGCCGATCTCGATCTTCGTCGTGGGCCTTGCCGCCGCCTCGCTGCCGGTCGGCATGCTGATCCAGCGCGTCGGCCGCAGGATGGCCTATCAGATCGCCACCTCGGCCGGCGTCCTGACCGGCCTGTTCGGCTATCTCGGGGTGACGCTCGCCAGCTTCCCAATCTTCTGCCTCGCCACCTTCTGCGCCGGCTTCTATGCCTCGGCGGCGCAGAGCTATCGTTTCGCCGCAGCCGACACGGCCTCCGACGCCTTCCGGCCGAAGGCGATCTCCTGGGTGATGACGGGCGGCATCATTGCCGGCGTGGTCGGACCGCAGCTCGTGGTCTGGACCAAGGATGCGCTGCCGCCCGTGCTGTTCGCCGGCACGTTCATCGGCCAGGCCGTCGTGGCGCTGCTCGCCGGCGTCATCCTGTCGTTCATCGACATTCCCAAGCCGAAGCTCGCCGCGGTCTCGGCGCGCCGGCCGGTGACGCAGTTCTTCCGCGACCGGGCCTTCGTCACCGCGGTCGTCTGCGGCGCCGCGACCTACATGCTGATGAACTTCGTCATGACCGCAGCCCCGCTCGCCATGATCGGCTGCGGCCACGGCGTCGACGATGCCGCCTATGGCATCCAGTGGCATGTCATCGCCATGTACGGGCCGAGCTTCTTCACCGGCAGCCTGATCACCCGCTACGGCGCGCCGCGGGTCGTTGCCGCCGGCCTGATCCTGACCGGGCTCGCCGCGGTGAGTGGCCTTGCCGGCCTGACCGTCGGGCACTTCTACGTCGCGCTCGTCCTGCTCGGGCTCGGCTGGAACTTCGGCTATATCGGCGCCAGCGCCATGGTCGCCGCGACCGCCCGGCCGGAAGAGCGCACCCAGGTCCAGTCGATCAACGATTTCTGCGTCTTCGGCGTCATGGCCGTCGGCTCGTTCTCGTCGGGCCAGATCCTGACCAGTTACGGCTGGGACATGGTCAACTGGGTGGTGTTCCCGATCGTCGGCCTCGCCGGCCTGTCGCTGGCGTTCGGCAGCATGCGCCGGCGCGCCGCCGCAGCCGGCTGAGGCCGCAGCGCCTCGGCATCCCGGGTCCGGTTCGCGGTTCGGTGCGCCGCAGCTTGCCTTGAGCGAGGCGTGAGCATGGCACGGTCGCCGTGCCGAGGCCGTCCTCCATAGTGCCTGGCGAAGGCCCGCTGTGCCGCGCCGCTGGCCGGCCGCGCGCCATGACGCCGGCCATGCCCGGCCCATGCGAACCGGGCAAGGCCTGGTGCCGCCGCGGCAGCTCGGCCGAGGCGAATGGCGGAGGGCGGCCAGGGCTCCGTCAGCGTTGCTTACCGTTTCAGACTTTGGCAAAAAAGCGACGGTCCTCGCGCCAGTCTGAGGAGTCGCAGCGCTGCGCGCGGTGAACAACAGGCAAGAAGAGCCGGCGGAAGTCGCCGGACGGTCGTCCATCCGGACGGCCGGGCGAGAGGAACGTTTTCAATGAGCACAGCCCTTTGGGTAATCATCGGCTGCGGATTGTTATCCGTGGTCTACGGCGCTTGGGCGACCAAGTCGCTGATGGCGCAGGATCCCGGTTCAGCGCGAATGCAGGAAATCGCCGGCGCCGTCGCAGAGGGCGCACAGGCTTATCTCCGCCGCCAGTACCTGACCATTTCGGTCGTCGGCATCGTCATTCTCGCAGCCCTCTACTACCTGCTCGGCGGCGTCGTGGCCGTCGGCTTCCTGATCGGCGCCGTGCTCTCCGGGGCCGCGGGCTTCATCGGCATGAACGTTTCGGTGCGCGCGAACGTGCGCACCGCCCAGGCTGCGACCAAGTCTCTCGCCTCCGGTCTCGACATCGCCTTCAAGGCGGGCGCGGTCACCGGTCTGCTGGTCGCCGGCCTCGCGCTGCTCGGCGTCGCCGCCTATTTCTGGGTGCTCACCGGCCCGATGGGCCTCGGGGTCGCCAGCCGGCAGGTCATCGACGCGCTGGTGGCGCTCGGCTTCGGCGCCTCGCTCATCTCGATCTTCGCCCGTCTCGGCGGCGGCATCTTCACCAAGGGTGCCGATGTCGGCGCCGACCTCGTCGGCAAGGTCGAGGCCGGCATTCCCGAGGATGACCCGCGCAACCCGGCGACCATCGCCGACAATGTCGGCGACAATGTCGGCGACTGTGCCGGCATGGCGGCGGATCTCTTCGAAACCTATGCGGTGACGGTGGTGGCAACGATGGTGTTGGCCGCCATTTTCTTTGCCAAGGCCTCGCCTGCAGTGCTCGGCGCGGCGCTGATCTATCCCCTGGCGATCTGCGCGGTCTGCATCGTCACCTCGATCATCGGCACCTTCTTCGTCAAGCTCGGCGCCTCCAATTCGATCATGGGCGCGCTCTACAAGGGCCTCATCGCCACCGGCGTCCTGTCGGTCGTGGGCCTTGCCGGCGCCACCCAGTTCGTCACCGGCTGGGGTGAACTCGGCGTCGTTGCCGGCCAGTCGATCACCGGCAAGGCGCTGTTCGTCTGCGGCCTCATCGGCCTCGTCGTCACCGGCCTGATCGTCTGGATCACCGAATATTATACCGGCACGGGCAAGCGGCCGGTGGTCTCGATCGCCCAGGCCTCGGTCACCGGTCACGGCACCAACGTCATCCAGGGCCTGGCCGTCTCGCTCGAATCGACCGCGCTGCCGGCGCTGGTCATCGTCGGCGGCATCATCGCCACCTTCCAGCTCGCCGGCCTCTACGGCACGGCGATCGCGGTCACCACCATGCTCGGCCTCGCCGGCATGATCGTCGCCCTCGACGCCTTCGGCCCGGTCACCGACAATGCCGGTGGCATTGCCGAAATGGCCGGCCTGCCCAAGGAGGTGCGCCAGTCCACCGATGCGCTCGACGCGGTGGGCAACACCACCAAGGCGGTCACCAAGGGCTATGCTATCGGCTCCGCCGGCCTCGGCGCCCTGGTGCTGTTCGCCGCCTATACCAACGACCTGCAGCAGTTCATCGATGCGGGGCTGCCCTACTTCAAGGATGTCGGCAGGGTTTCGTTCGACCTGTCCAACCCCTATGTCGTCGCCGGCTTGATCTTCGGCGGCCTCATTCCCTACCTGTTCGGCGGCATCGCCATGACCGCGGTCGGCCGTGCGGCCGGCTCGGTGGTCGAGGAGGTGCGCCGCCAGTTCCGCGAAAAGCCGGGCATCATGGCCGGCACCGACCGGCCCGATTACGGCCGGGCGGTGGACATGCTGACTCGGGCGGCGATCAAGGAGATGATCGTGCCCTCGCTCCTGCCGGTGCTGGCACCGATCGTCGCCTATTTTGCCGTGCTGTGGATCTCGGGCTCGAAGGCCTCGGCCTTCGCCGCGCTCGGGGCCTCGCTGCTCGGCGTCATCGTCAACGGCCTGTTCGTCGCCATTTCGATGACCTCGGGCGGCGGCGCCTGGGACAATGCCAAGAAGTCCTTCGAGGACGGTTTCGTCGACAAGGACGGCGTGAAGCACCTGAAGGGCTCCGATGCGCACAAGGCGTCGGTGACCGGCGACACCGTCGGCGACCCCTACAAGGACACGGCGGGCCCCGCCGTCAATCCGGCGATCAAGATCTGCAACATCGTGGCCCTGCTGCTGCTGGCGATCCTCGCTCACTAGGGCCGGGCGCGCCTTGCGACGAAAAACCCCGCGGAGCGATCCGCGGGGTTTTTTGCAAGGGCGAATGGCGAATAGGGCTGCGGCAGCGACCGTCGCCTCATCCCCATTCACTACTCGCGATCAGGTCCTCGGTCCCTGCAGGATCTGGCGCAAGAGGCTCGCCTCCTCGCCGCCGGCGGTGGTCGAGCGGCTGATGAAGTCGAAGACCTTGCCGTCCTGCAGCCCGTAATTGGCGATGCGCTCGACCCGGCGCTCGCGGGTGAAATAGACCGCGATGACGTTGCGCTCCACGGTGCGCGGCGTCTGGAAGGCGAAGGAGCGGTACTGCTTCTCGTTGATGTAGTAGAAGACGTCGCCGTTGATGGTCGAAATGGTGGTGGGCGTGCCGAGCGCCACCAGCACCTGGTCCTGGCTGTTGCCGGGCTTCACCTGGGCGAGGGCCTCCTCGGAAATCACGTAGCCGCGGTTGAAGGTCTCGCCGGTCTGGAACGACAGCGGCTGCGGCAGCGTGGGCGAGAGGGAGGGCGTCTCGGAGCAGGCGCTGGTGACCAGGGCGGCGCTGACGAGGAGCGCGGCCTTGGCAAGCACGGACTTGGAAAGAGCGGACTTCACGGGCACCATCAAACCAACCTTCAACCTCAGGCGGTGTCGGCGACACCACCCCGCGCTTGAATGCGAGGGCGCGTTGACGTACCCCGCATGCGCATTCTTTTCAACCCGATGCCGGACTGAACCTCATGATCTTCGGCCTTTTCCGCCGGAACAAGGGCGACGAGACGATCCGCAGCCTTTACGGCGCCATCGTGGCGCAATCCCGAAATCCCGCGTTCTTCCGCGACCATGGCGTGGCGGACACGGTGGAAGGGCGCTTCGAGATGGTGGCGCTGCACATGTTCCTCGTCCTGCACCGGCTGAAGGAGGAGAGCGCGGAGCGGCGCGAGCTCGGCCAGGCCCTCGTCAACCTGATGTTCTTCGACCTGGACCGCGGGCTGCGCGAGCTCGGCGTCGCCGATACCAAGGTGCCGCGGCGCATCAAGAAGATGGGTCAGGCCTTCTACGGGCGCGTGAAGGTCTATGACGAGGCGCTGGCGAGCGGCGAGCCGCGGCAGCTCGAGCAGGCGCTGCTGCGCAACGTGCTCGGCCGGCCGGAAGGCGAAGCCGCTTCGCTCGCCGCCTATGTCCGCGCTGCGGCCGCCGAGCTCGCCGCACTGCCGTTTGAACATCTGGCCAGTGCCCGGATATCCTTCCCGCGCGTGGAGCGGATTTGACATTCGTCTTCTCCCTGGCGTCTGACAGGGGGAACGCGTGCTGCAGCCGCGGCGCGACGAGCCGCTCCGGCAGGGCTGCCTTGTGGCCGCGGCGGCAAGGACCGGAATCAGGCCACGGATTCGCCAGGGAGATGTGTCATGACCGAGGACAAAGCGAGAGCCGCCTTGCCGCGCTGGCCCATCCGCATCCATGACGTGCCGCCGAATGGCCGCCATGTCAGGCGCGACCGGCTCGACCCGGCGGACGGGGCCGCCCTGGCCGCCGCCATCGGCGTCGAGGCGATCGGGAGCTTCCTGCTCGACGTCGACGTCAAGCCTTATCACGGCGATGGTCTGGCCGTGACCGGAACGGTGAAGGCCAGCGTCGTGCAGACCTGCGTCGTCACCCTCGAGCCGGTGACGAACCTCATCGAGGAGGAGGTCGAGGCCACCTTCCGGCCGGCCGACAAGCTGAAGGCCCATCTCGTGCACGACGAGGAGGACGGGCTCGCGATCGATGCGTCGGTGGCCGCCGACGATCCGCTGATTGGCGGCGAGGTCGACCTCGCCGGCGTCGCCGCGGAATTCCTGGCGCTGGCGGTCGATCCCTATCCGCGCCGGCCGGACGCCGTGTTCGAGGCGCCCGACACCGGCGCCGAGGTTTCGCCCTTCGCCGGCCTCGTCAAGCTGCGGCGCGACGACTGATGGGCCTCATCAAAGTCGCGTGCGGCGGCCGCTGCCTCTTGTGCCGCCGGTCCCAGACGCTATTGTCCCGGCTCCCTGGGCCGATTGGTTCCAAGCTCTGCAACAGGCGCCGCGCGCGGCGCGCGAACGGGATGGCGAATGTCTGAGAAGGTCAGGCTGGCCCTTGATGCGATGGGGGGCGATTTTGGACCCTCGGTCATCATTCCGGGCGCCGAGATCGCCCTGTCGCGCCATCGCGACCTGGAATTCGTGTTGGTTGGCGACGAGAAGCAGATCGCGCCGCTGCTCGCCGCCAATCCGCGCGTCAAGGCGCATGCGGAGATCGTCCATACCGACATTGCCATCCGCATGGACGACAAGCCGTCCAAGGCGCTGCGCTACGGCCGGCGCGTCTCGTCGATGTGGAAGGTGCTCGACGAGGTGAAGTTCGGCCGTGCCGCCGCGGCCGTGTCGGCCGGCAATACCGGCGCGCTGATGGCCATGGCGGCCTTCAACCTGAAGACCATGGCAGGCGTCGAGCGGCCGGCTCTGGCGGCGCTCTGGCCGACGCTGCGCGGCGAATCCATCGCGCTCGACATGGGGGCCTCCATCGGCGCCGATGCCGAGGCGCTGTCGGTGATGGCGGTGATGGGCGCGGCCATGGCGCAGGTCGTGTTCGACCTGGAGCGGCCGACCGTCGGCCTCCTCAATATCGGCGTCGAAGAGGTCAAGGGCCTGGAATTCATCCGCGAGGCCGGCCAGATCCTGCGCGAGGCCAGCCTTGCCGGCATCGACTATCGCGGTTTCGTCGAAAGCGACGATATCGGCAAGGGCGTGGTCGACGTGGTGGTGACCGAGGGCTTCACCGGCAATATCGCGCTGAAGACGGCCGAGGGCACCGCCAAGCAGATCGGCGAATATCTGCGCGGCGCGATGTCGCGGACCTGGCGCTCGCGCCTCGGCTATCTCCTGGCCCGCACCGCCTTCGCGACGCTTCGCGAGAAGATGGATCCGCGCAAGAGCAACGGCGCGGTCTTCCTTGGCCTCAACGGTGTCGTTATCAAGAGCCATGGTGGCACCGATCCGCTCGGCTTTGCGAGCGCCGTCGATATCGCCTACGACATGGCGCGGTACGATCTGCAATCCAAGATTCGCGCGATGGTCGACGCCTATCATGCAACGCGGGCCGCCCAGGCGCCCGCATCCCTCGAGGCCGCATCGTGACCCTGCGTTCCGTTGTCATCGGCGTCGGCAGCTATCTGCCGGAGCGAATCCTGACCAATGACGAGCTGTCGCGGCGCGTCGACACGTCGGACGAATGGATCGTTCAGCGCACCGGCATCCGGCAGCGCCACATCGCCGCCGAGGGCGAAACGACCTCCGATCTCGGCCTGAAGGCCGCCGAGGCGGCGCTGGCCGCCGCCAGCATCGCGGCTGCCGACATCGATCTCATCCTGCTCGCCACCTCGACGCCCGACCGCACCTTTCCGGCGAGCGCCACCGCCATCCAGGCGCGGCTCGGCATCACCCACGGCGCCGCCTTCGACCTGCAGGCGGTCTGTTCGGGTTTCGTCTTCGCCATTGCCACGGCCGACAAGTTCCTGCGCTCGGGCAGCCACAAGCGCGCGCTGGTGATCGGCGCCGAGACCTTCTCGCGCATTCTCGACTGGGAGGACCGCGGCACCTGCGTGCTGTTCGGCGACGGCGCCGGCGCGGTGGTGCTGGAGGCGCAAGAGCAGCCGGCCGGCATCGATGGCCGCGGCGTGCTCACGACGCATCTGCGCTCCGATGGCCGGCACACGCCGAAGCTCTATGTCGACGGCGGCCCGTCGCTGACCGGCACCGTCGGCCATCTGCGCATGGAAGGCCGGGAGGTCTTCAAGCATGCGGTGGGCATGATCACCGACGTGATGAACGATGCCTATGCCGCGACCGGCACCAGCTCGGCCGATCTCGACTGGTTCGTGCCGCACCAGGCGAACAAGCGGATCATCGACGCCTCGGCGGAAAAGCTGAAGATCGCGCCGGAAAAGGTGGTCATGACCGTCGACCGGCACGGCAACACGTCGGCGGCCTCGATCCCGCTCGCGCTCGATACGGCCGTGAAGGACGGCCGGATCCGGCCGGGGCATCTCGTCATGCTCGAGGCCATGGGTGGCGGGTTCACTTGGGGGTCGGCGCTGATCCGCTGGTGAGGCCCGCGCAGGCGTGGCGGAGGCGGCCCGGCACCGAGGTGGTTGACCGCCGGCGCCCGAAGCCATAGTGATAACGAAATCAGAGTGATAAGCGCAGCGGCCTGATCAATCGTCAGGCAGCGGTATCGTTTTCCGGGGCTTTTTGTTTGGGGGTCGACATGACGGGCAAAACCGTCACGCGCGCGGATCTGTGCGAGGCTGTCTATCAGAAGGTGGGACTGTCCCGGACCGAATCGGCGCAGCTCGTCGAACTGGTCCTGAAAGAGATCACCGATTGCCTGGCCGAGGGCGAAACGGTGAAGCTGTCGTCGTTCGGCTCCTTCGTCGTGCGCTCGAAGGGCGAGCGGGTCGGCCGCAATCCCAAGACCGGCCAGGAAGTGCCGATCGCGCCGCGCCGGGTGATGGTGTTCAAGCCCTCGAACATCCTGAAAGCCCAGATCAACGGCCAGAGCACCACCGGATTGAAGGACTGAGCCGCCGGCCGCGGCCGAACCTTTTTTGCGTTTTGGATTGTCGAGCGGTCACGAATCCGTCACCGTTCCGCCGCCGGTCCCGGCTAGGGATCGAGGTTCCGCAACAATTGGTTCGCTTGAGTGGACAAGGCACCGGACGCATATCGCACGATCAGCGAGGTCGCCGAAGATCTCGATCTGCCTCAGCACGTCCTGCGCTTCTGGGAAACGCGCTTTGCCCAGATCAGGCCGCTGAAACGAGGTGGCGGACGGCGTTATTACCGTCCCGAGGACATCGACCTGCTCAAGGGCATTCGCCATCTGCTCTATGGCGAAGGCTATACGATCCGCGGCGTGCAGCGGATCATCAAGGAAAACGGGATCAAGTCGATCCAGGCGCTCGGCCGCGGCGAGGGCGGTGCGGCGCTGCCGAAGCCGGGCGGACCGGAGGTTGTCGGACCGGATCATGGCGACGAGACCGACGCTGATCGTGACTACGCCGACCGGGAGCCGGAGGAGCGGGCTGCGGCGGGGGGCCTCAGGGCCAGCCTGAAGGGGCTCATTCCCGGCCTGCGCGGCGAGGCGGCGGACCATGGCGGCGCATCCTACGAGCGCATGGAGCCGGGTTTTGCCGAGGACGACGGTGAGCCCGGTCCCGGTATGGACCGGGGCGAGGAGGAGGGGTACGAGGCCGAGGCGGCCGACCCGCAGGACTTCGCGCCGCCACAGCGCAGCGGCCCGCCGACCCGAACCACCAGCGAGCCGAGCCCGCCCTGGGCGGCGGCCGGTTCGGCGCCCAGGGCGGGCGCGCCCCGCGTCGAGCCTGGTGCGCCGGTTCCGGTCGGCAACCCGCCGCGGCCGGCGCCGGTGCGGCAATTGGCCACCGACGACATCCGCAGGCTGCAGGCCGCGCTCAACGAATTGACCGAGTGCCGCCGCCGGCTCGATCAGGCTTTCGCGGCCCGCTGACGCCGCGCGCGCGGTGCTGACCAGGAATACCCGCAACGATGCATGCTTTCTTCAATCCGAAGGCCCTGGCGGCCGGCGTGCTCATCGGCCTCGCCGTGTCCGGCGGTGTGGTCGCCTTTCACGCCTTGCGCGGGCCGGACCATGCGGCGGCGCAGCCGGGTTCGGTCATGGTGCGGCCGATCGTCCGGGACAATGCCGCCAAGCGCATGACCTTTGCCGTTCTCGCCGGCCTCTTCGCTTTCGCCGGCGGCACCTATTATGCAGGCAAACGTTTTGCGGTTCGCAAGGGCTGAGCGCGCATCCGGTCCACGCCCGGGCGTTGCGGCCCGGCGGCGCCCGGTCTGAACGGGGAATATGCCGCCGTCGCCGCGCGGCCTAGCCTTGGCGTCGATCGCGGCGCGGAGCCAGCGCCGCACGGGGCCGGCGATGGGTACGGATATCCGCCTCTACAGGGAAAAGCGCGTCGACGGTCGCTGGCTCGCCGCGGATGCCTGGGAGAGCGAGGAATTTCGCGGCGAACGCCGCATGAGGGTCCGGCCGGGAGCGCGGTTCGACGAGCGCAACTACATTCTCTTCGACCTGCTCCACGCCGGCGCGCGCGGAGAGACCTATCCGTTCTCGTTCGCGCCGCGTGGCGTTCCGCCCGATCTGTCGCCGGAGCTCAAGGCCGCGCTGGCGGTGGAGACGACCCTCGACAATGCCTGCAGCTATCTCTATCTGCACGAGCTCCGCGATTTCCTGGGCTTTCTGGCAACTGTCACCATCCCGGTCGCCGGCTACATGGCCGCTCCGGCGCTCGCGGCGCTGGACGCGGCGCTCGCGGCCGGAGCGCCGGACTGGCGGCTGCTCGCCGCGATCGAATCCCGTCCGAAGACGGCTGATTCCCGGCCGTGCAGCTTCGATGTGCCGGTCGACCAACTCGTGGGCGCCGCCCTCGGTCGTCTGATCGCCGGGTTCGACGGCATGGCCGGCGACAACCATCGCATCGTATTCTATTTCGACACGTAGGGCAGGCGCCCGGACGTCGAGGCCGGCCGTGGCGGCTCGTGCCTCGGACCGGCATGGCGGCCGCCGTGCGGTGTCGGCCAGGCCGGGATCGCCGGCGGCGGCGGGAGGAGGGGCTGGGCCGCGTCGCGGGAGGTCAGACCTTGGCGGGCGGTGGAGCGGCCAGGGCGGCGGGACGAGCCCGGTTCTGCGGCCGCGGCTTGGCTTTCGGCGCGGGCAGCAGGCCGTCGCGCTGCGCCTGCTTGCGGGCGGCCTTGCGCGCCCGGCGGATGGCTTCGGACTTTTCGCGGGCCCTGCGTTCGGACGGCTTTTCGTAGGCCTTGCGCTGCTTCATCTCGCGGAAGATGCCTTCGCGCTGCATCTTCTTCTTCAGCACCCGCATGGCCTGATCGACGTTGTTGTCCCGAACCAAAACCTGCATGTAAGTCCTCTGCTTTCTGTTGGGTGTGTGACGTCAGCCTGTCGTCGGCGCGGCCTCTTTCTTCCGCCACAGCTGGAAGCCGTGTTCGGAGATGCCCGCTTCGATCGCGTTCCGGCTCATGCCGTGCGGCGGTCGCTCCTCGGGGCGGACGACGCCATAACTCGTCCAGGGTCCGAGACGTTCCGGCAGCTTGGTGCCCCTGCCATCGGCTGCGAAGCTGAACAGGCCGGGTTTTGCCCCCGACTTGAACATGAACAACTTGAGTCCGGCACGCGTCATCGTTGGTTCCCGACGGGCGCTGACGCATGCTGCCCGTGCAGGCCGCCAGCAGGAGACATCACATCCGTGCGCGGCCCGGTGAGGTCTTCAGGCCGACCCCACCGAGCCCTTCGAGCGGTTCGCATGGCCGCCGGTACATCCGCGGTCGGGCATGCAAAGCGCGTGAGGCTCAGCCGACGGTCGTCAGCTTGTCGGCGGACGACTTCCCGGTCCGGCGGTCGGCGACGACCTCGAACGAGATCTTCTGGCCTTCGTTGAGGCCGTACATGCCGGCCCGCTCGACGGCGCTGATATGGACGAAGACGTCGGAGCCGCCATCGTCAGGCTGAATGAAGCCAAAACCCTTCTGGGAATTGAACCATTTCACGGTTCCAGTTTGCATTGGTCGTCCTCTGGATAAATGAAAGCATCGCCCTTCGAGCCGAAGGGCGATCGAGCGATACGTTTTCGAGGGTTTTTGATCAGCGAGCGTCGCAAATTTTTCGACGCGCAGCCAAGGAGAAAGGCCGAAACGTCTTTCCTTGATAAACGTACAATATGAAAATTTCAAGGATAATATTTTGAGGCGATTTTGGTGCTACTGTCATTGTAGCGAGAAAAACCAGTCTCGGGCTGGCTTTATCGACACTCGCAGGCGATCCGTCCCGCCGTAGCGGCCCGCCGCTGAACGGAGTTTCCAGGCCGGCGACACGGCATCGCCCGGTGCGGGCTGCCTCGGCGCCTGTCGTCCGCGGAGGGAGCGGCGCTCAGTGCGCGCCGGCCGTCGGGCTTCGGGCGCCGCCTTGGCGCAGGGGAGCCGTGTTCCGCTCCATCCGTTCCTTCCGCCAGAGGCAGCTCTGCACGATCGGAGCGCAGAAGGCATCGCGCGCGGCACCGATGCTGGTCTGGCCGGCATAGTCGACCTCGACCAGCTTTTCGTCGACGAAGCGGATCTGAACGCGGCAATAGCCGTCGGTCGCGACGCCGACCGAGACCGGGCCGGTCGGCGTCGGCACCGACAGGCCGGGGGCCACCATGCCGCCAGGGGTCGTGCCGCCATGCTCATACATCCAGATCTCGCCGCGGCCGTCGGGGGCCGTGCTGTGTGGCATGCCGGCGCACATGCGGATGTCGCCTTGGCTGAGCCCGGCGAGCCGGTAGCGCGCGAGATGGGCCAGGCGGGCCTCATAGGCACCGCAGCCGGAAAGAACGAAGAGCATCGCGCAGCAAGCGGCGATGGACCATGCACGTTGGATCATGGGTACCGAACCAGACGGGGCTTAAGGGACAAGGTCTGGCCCCGGCGATCGGGCACCGAAGCCTGCCGATAAGCAACGTCTCGGTCGTTCGAGGGTTGCGCCGCCTGGCCGTTGCGGTCTGGCGCAAGGCGGGCTCGGCCGGGCGGCGGTCACGGCCTCCATCGGAACGGGGAATCTGGCACCCTGCAGCGATGACCTATCCGATCAGCATCATCCTCGCCTTCGCCGGGGCGGCGGTCGCCGAAATCGCCGGTTGCTTTGCGTTCTGGGCCTGGCTCCGCCAGGGCAAGTCCATCCTCTGGCTCGTGCCCGGCCTCGCTTCGCTTGTCCTTTTCGCTTATCTCCTGACCCTCGTCCCGAGCGCTCATGCGGGCCGCGCCTATGCGGCCTATGGCGGCATCTACATCGTCGCCTCGCTGGCCTGGCTGTGGCTTGCCGAAGGGCAGGCGCCGGATCGCTGGGACCTGACGGGCGGGGCGGTTGCGCTCATTGCCGCCGCCATCATCCTGTTCGGGCCGCGCAGCGCCTGAACGATCGGGATCCGGCCGGCAGGCGCCGCTGCGCAACGCGTCCAGCGGTGACCCCGGGCCGAATTTGCCTGAAGCATCAAAGGGGAAGGGAAACTGGTCGGAGTGCCGAGATTCGAACTCGGGACCCCTTGCACCCCATGCAAGTGCGCTACCGGGCTGCGCTACACTCCGACCGTGAGCGGGATTTAGGCGTTTTCGCCGCGCGCCGCAAGCCGGCCGAGCCGAATATCCAACGGGCTGTTGCGGTTGGCCAGCGCGACGCCCCAGATCACGCCCGAAAGAACCCAGAAATGGCGCCAGTGCTCGGTGTCGATGATCTTGCCCTCGAAGGCGAGGCCGCAATAGGTCGCGACGGCGGCAAGCGCGGTCGCCTGCCATGGCGTGCGCTTGAAACTGGCGAAGATGCCGGCGAACAGGGTCATGCCGACGAGCACCAGATAGGTGGTGCCGGCGATCCAGCCGCCGGCGATGAACGAGTCGAGATAGACGTTGTGCACGTCCTCGACGAAATATTTGGCGAATTGCAGGGGGCCGAGGCCGAGCGGCCGGTCGAGCGCCAGCTGCCAGCCGTAGGCATGGCGGCCGAACCGGCCCATCGGGCCGTTGTCGTAGGACTGGTTGAAATTGGCCCGCTCGCGCATGAGGTCGGCGACGCGGTCGATGGACAGCAGCACCAGCACGAAGGCGGTCGCGGCGACGAGGCCTGCGGCCACGACGAGAACGATGCGCCAGCGCTCCGCCCGGCTTTCTGCGGTGACGAACATGAGCGCTACCATGATCGCCGCCGATACGACGAAATGCGCCCAGGCGCCGCGCGAGAACGACAGGAGCAGCGCGATGGTGAGAAGGCCGAGCAGGGCGCCGGCACGCAGCATGGCGCCGGCGCCGCCGCGCAGGAAGGCCTGCATGGCGATCAGCATCGGAAAGATCAGGAACGGCCCGAAGACATTGGGGTCGTTGAAGGTGCCCTTGGCGCGGCCATAGAGCGTGAAGAGGTCGAAGGCGGCAGGGAAAAGCCGGAAATAGCCGGCTATGCCGGCGAGTGCCGCGATTAAGGCCGCGAGCGTCCAGCCGCGCACGATGGCATCGAGCCGCGCCGCGGTGTTGTCGGCGAGCACCGCCGCGAAGAACACCATGGTGACGGCGAGGTACCAGGACACGGCGGTCCAGGGCACCACCTTGGCATCGCTCATCACCTGCACCGAGGAGATGGTGAGGCCGAGGCAATAGACGATCAGCACGAAGACGACGGGCATCAGCGCCGGGCGCAGCGCGATGGCGCCGGTGACGGCGAAGGCACCGATGGTGACGAGCGCGCCGATCTCGTAGGGCGAGGGCTCGGCGAAGACGAAGGCGCCGCCGATCATCATCAGCCAGAGCAGGCGCAGGCGCAGGCCTTCGCCGACGACGAGGCTCAGCGGCGGCCGCCGGCGCCCGGCGATGTCGATCGCGGCGGCGGGGGCGGGCAGGGCGGTGCTCAAAAGGCGTTCTCGCGATGGCGCGCCAGCGACAGCGGCGTCTTGGCGAGAATGTAGAGATCGAACAGCACCGACCAGTTCTCGATGTAGTAGAGGTCGTGCTCGACGCGCCGCTGGATCTTCTCCTGCGTGTCGGTCTCGCCGCGCCAGCCGTTGACCTGGGCCCAGCCGGTAATGCCGGGCTTGACCTTGTGGCGGGCGAAGTAGCCGTCGACGACGTCGTCATAGAGCTGGTCCGCGGCCTTGGCGTGCACGGCATGCGGACGCGGGCCGACGAGCGACAGGTTGCCCTTGAACACGACATTGATGAGCTGCGGCAGCTCGTCGATCGAGGTCTTGCGGATGAAGCGGCCGACCCGGGTGACGCGCGGGTCGCCCTTGGTGACGAGCTTTGCCGCCGTCGCGTCGCTCTTGTCCGTGTACATGGAGCGGAACTTGAAGACCTCGATCAGTTCGTTGTTGAAGCCGTAGCGCTTCTGCCGGAAGAAGACCGGGCCCCTGGAATCGAGCTTCACGGCGATGGCCGTGGCGAGGAGCAGCGGCGACAGGGCGATCAGCGCCATGGCGCCGACGATCTTGTCGAAGATCCATTTCAGCACGACGTCCCAGTCCTGGATCGGCTTGTCGAAGACGTCGAGCACCGGGACGTTGCCGATATAGGAATAGGCGCGCGGCCGGAACCGCAGCTTGCCCGAATGGGCGGCGAGGCGGATGTCGACCGGCAGCACCCAGAGCTTGCGCAGCATCTGCAGGACGCGCGTTTCCGCGCTCATGGGGATGGTGACGATGACCAGGTCGACGCGGGTGCGCCGGGCGAATTCGACGAGATCGTCGACCGTGCCGAGCTTCGGGACGGTCGGGTTGGCCGGCGAGCGATCGTCGGAGCGGTCGTCGAACGTGCCGCAAAGGCTGACGTCGCTGTCCTTCTGCGCCTGGATCGAGCCGATGAGCTCGTCGGTCGCCTCGCCGCCGCCGACGATGACGACGCGCCGCTGCAGCCGTCCGGCGCGTGACCAGGTGCGCACGACATGGGCAAGGCCGGTGCGGAACAGCGCGAGCAGCGCGAGGCCGGCGAGGTACCAGGAGCCGAGCCAGACGCGGGACAGCTCGTCGCCTGCCTTGGCGAAGAAGGCGACGGCGGTCGCCACCAGAAAGACCAGGGTCCAGGCCACCAGCAGCCGTCCGAACTGGGCGACATGGGTGCGGAAGACGTGGACGTCGTAGAGGCCCGCCGCCTGGAAGGCGAACAGCGCGAGCATGGCAAGGCCAAACAGGCCGACGGTCGAGGGCCATTGGATGCCGTAGGTCGGGTAGACCCAGCCGAGATAGATGGTCGCGCCGAGCGACAGGACGAGCACGAACTCGATCAGCCGGATGAAACCGCCGAGCACGACCGGCGAATAGGCGGTGCCGACAGCTTCCTCGGCGATCCTGGCCGCGCGTTCGGACAGAGGCCGGCGCGGTTCGTCGGCGCCGGCCTGAGCCGCGCCGTCCGCGCCCGCCTCGACGGCCTTGATGATGTCCCGCCCCGTGAAGCCCAGCATGATGGCATCTCTTGCCTTGCGCGAGCATCGGCGGACATCGCCGATCCCCTCGTGACGCTGCAGCGTAGGATGGCAAGTGTTGCTTTTGATTTGAGCGGGCGGGCGCCCACCTCGGGGAATCGGATATGCTGCGTTGCGTCATAAACCTATTGTTAATCGCGAATTAATAGATCTCCGACAATCCGCACCGCCATCGAGAAAAAGCCTCAATTCGGGACCGCGATAAGTCGTCGCGATCACGAACTGAAACAATAGAAACCGTTCTTGTAATAATTGATCGCCCCCTTCAAAAACTTTGATCGGTCGCGTCCGAACATCTTCACAATCGCAGGATACTAACGGGGCGAACGAGGCGGTTCGGTCCGTCGGCGTCCTTTTCAAAAAACAAACCCGATCCTGGAGAATGACATGTCCCTCTCGACCCTTCACTCTGATGCAGTGCACAATGCCGGCGAAGGCCTCCTGGCCCGCGTTCAGGCTCAGGCCGTCAAGCTGTTCGAGGCGTTCGCCGAGGCCTATGCCGCGCACCGCACCGCCGCCGAGCTGCGCACCCTGAGCGACCATGCGCTGCGTGACATCGGCATCAGCCGCGACGACATCGCGCGTGTGGCCCGCTACGGCCGCTGAGCGCGAGGCGGGGCGACCCGCACCGACGCTGTCCGCTCATCGCCCTGCGCCGGTCCGCCCGGCGCGGGGCGATGCTTTTTGGGGCGGGTGGAAAAACGAAATCAGCGCGGGCGCTGCGCCAGCGCGTCGCGGTAGGCGGCAAGAACGCCATCGGTCATGGCCGTCACCGAGAAGGCGCTGCGCACACGCTCGCGCAGCCTGACCGCCTGCGCGTTGGCCTCGGCCGGGTCGTCGAGGCGCGCCGCAATGGCCGCGGCGAGCGCTGCCGGGTCGCCCGGGGCGACGAGAAGGCCGGCATCCGGCCCGAAGATCTCGGCAAGGCCGCCGACCGCGGTCGCGATCTGCGGCAGGCCGGCGGCGGCGGCTTCCAGCACCACATAGGGCAGCGATTCGGCACGCGAGGGCACGATCATCAGCCGGCCGCGGGCGAAAGCCGCGCGTGCCGGCAACGGGCCGGGCCAGACGATCGAGCCGACGAGGCCGCGCTTCGCGGCGAGGTCCTGGAAGGCCTGGCTGTCCGGGCCGGCGCCGACGATGGTCGCTGTCAGCCGGCGGCCGCGCTCGGCCAGTGCGGCCAGCGCCTCGATCAGCACGTCGACGCCTTTCAGCCGGCGCAACTCCCCGATGAACAGGAGGTCGGTGATGGCGCTGCCAGCTTCGCCGTGCGCCACCGGCTCGAATTCGTCCGGGCCGACACCGTTGTGAACGACCCGGACGAGGCCGCGCGGCTCGCAGACCTTGGCGCGGAAAGCGTCGCGGCCATAGGCGCTCTCGAACAGGAAGAGGTCGGTCCGCGCCGCCAGCAGCCTCTCCAGGCCGAGATAGAGGAAGCCGACCGGGGTCGAGCGGCGATAGTGCAGGCTGCCGCCATGCGGCGTGTAGACCTTCAGCGCCCGGCCGCCGACGAGCCGGGCGTAGGCGCCGCCCTTGGAGCCGTGGCCGTGGACGACGTCGACATCGAGGGCGGCGAGCTTCTGCGCCACATGCCGCCCCGCCGACCAGTCGGAGGGACCGAGCTCGCGGCTCATGGCGATACGCGTGACGCCGAGCGCGAGCTCCCCGGCCAGCGAGGACAGCAGCGCGTCGGCCCGCGCGCCGCCGGTCGAGGCGTCGGCGACGAGGCCGACGCGATGTCCCCGCGCGGTCTGCTCGCGCGCAAGATCGACGACGTGACGGAACAGCCCGCCGACCGGCGAGCGCATCACATGCAGGACGGCGAGGTTCATCAGAACCAGCGTTCGCGGATGACGACGGTGTCGCCGGGCATCAGCGGGTGCGTCGGCGGCACGTCGGCGCGGTAGAGCTGGCCGTTGACCTTGCGCGTGACCTCGATGTTCCAGCGATTGGCGCGCGGGGTGAAGCCGCCGGCGATCGCCACGGCATTCTGCACGGTCATGCCGCTGACATAGGGGAACTGGCCGCCTGCGGCGACCTCGCCCATGATGAAGAAGGGCCGGTAGGTCTCCACCTCGACCGAGACGCTGGGATCGCGGATATAGCCGCCGCGCAGCTTCGCGGCGATTTCGGTGCCGAGCGTCTGGGTCGAGCGGCCGGCGGCGCGCAGCGAGCCGATCAGCGGCATGGTGATGTTGCCGGTCGCGTCGACGGCATAGGCATTGGTCAGCCCGTCCTGGCCGTAGACGACGACGCGCAGCCGGTCGCCGGTGTCGAGGAGATAGGGGCCCTGCGGCGCGATCGCCTCGTGCGGCACCACCGTGCCGGCCTCGCCATTGAGCGGGCCGACCACGCCGCGGGTGGTGTCGACCAGAGTGCCGGGCCCGGCGCCGGGCGCGCAGCCGCCCAGCATCAGCGCAACGACGGCCGTCGTCGTGAGCACGATGAACTGGCGCATCACGCGCGACCTCTGATCCTGTCGGTCTTTCATGGCGGGGATCATGCGTCGACGTGGTTAAGAAAAGCCCAACGCGGGTCCCGCCGCCGCCAGTGCCGTTAACACGATGGCAACCCTAATGATTTCTTATGCTAAGCTGAATTGCAGCAGTTCAAGGTGCCTTTGATGCGTGGGTTTGGTGGCCACAAGCGGCCGGCGGAGGAGGGGGCTGCGCCGCGCGGCGAGCTCGATCTCGCCGCGCTCGGCCGGGCGATCTGGGCGCGCCGGCTGTGGGTCGTCGTGCCCTCGGCCCTGGCGCTGGCCGGCAGCCTCGTCGTGGTCAACCTGACGACACCGACCTACCGCTCCGAAGCCCGCATCCTGGTCGAGAGCGGCGACAACGCCTATACGCGCTCGGAGGGCGATCGCGGCAGCGCAGACCGTGCCACCATCGATCAGGAGGCGGTGCAGAGCCAGGTGCAGGTCGTCATGTCGCGCGACATCGAGCGCGCCGTGGCGGGCGAGCTCGATCTCGCCAAGCGTCCGGAATTCGATCCGGTCCTGCGCGGCATCAACCCGGTGAAGCAGGTGCTGATCCTGCTCGGGCTCGTCGAGAATCCGCTGCGCATGACCACCGACGAGCGGGTGATGCGCAGCTATTTCGAAAAGCTGACCGCCTATCAGGTCGACAAGTCGCGGATCATCGCGGTGCAGTTCGAATCGCACGATCCGCAGCTGGCGACCGATGCCGCCAACGCGGTGGCCGAGCGTTTCCTCGATGCCCAGCGGGCGAACAAGCGCGCGCAGGCCCGTTCGGCCTCGCAGTGGCTGGCGACCGAGATCGACGGCCTGCGCGGCAAGGTGGAGGAGGCCGAGGCCCGGGTCGAGAGCTTCCGTGCCCGCGCCAATCTGTTCGTCGGTGCCAACAATACCAGCCTCACCGCCCAGCAGCTCGCCGAGGTGAACAGCCAGATCGCGACCGCCAAGGCGCAGCAGACCGATGCCCAGACGCGCGCCCGCCTGCTGCGCGACTTCCTGCGCGCCGGCAGGCCGATCGAATCGGGTGATGTCGTCAATTCCGAGATCATGCGGCGGCTGAACGAGCAGCGCGCCTCGGTCCAGGTGGCCCTCGCCGAGCAGTCCTCGACGCTCGGGCCGCGCCATCCGCGGATGGCCGAGCTGCGCGCGCAGCTGGCCGGCCTCGACGGCCAGATCCGGACCGAGGCGGAAAAGCTCGTGCGGGTTCTCGAAAACGACGCGCGCCTTGCCGGCGCCCGGGTCGAGGCGCTGAGCCAGACCCTCGACCAGGTCAAGCGCCAGGCGAGCCAGGCGAGCGAGCAGGAGGTGCAGCTCAGGGTGCTGGAGCGCGAGGCGAAATCGCAGCGCGACCAGCTCGAGGCGCTGCTGGCGCGCTATCGCGACGCGACCACGCGTGACAGCGTCAATGCCGCGCCGCCCGATGCCCGCATCATCTCCCGCGCGGCGATTTCGAGCGTTCCGGCCTATCCGAAGAAGCTGCCGACCATGCTGATCGCAACGCTCGGCACGATGCTGCTGGCGCTCGGCTGCGTGGCGACCGGCGCGCTGCTGAACGGCGAGGGGCAGCGGACCGCCGGCGCCGAGGATCCGGAGCAGGATCTGGCCGAGCCCGAGACGCCGCCCTATGCCGACCGCGGGATCGAGGCGCCCCCGGCTGCCCCGGCTCAGGCGAGCCGGCGCGCGGCCGATCCCGGCCACATCACGGCCGCGCCGATCATGGCGGCGGCGATGCCTGCGGCCTCGGCCGAAGCCGCCGCGCCATCCGACGGCGCGCGTCCGCAGGCCGGTGACCCCGCTGGCGGCATCGACAGCGACAGCAGCGCTTTCGAGCACGACCTCGCCGAAGATCTCGCCGGCACCGGCACCGAAGCCGAGGCGGAAGCCGAGGTCCAGACCACGGACGGCGAACCGGTGCAGAGCATCAGCGGCCTTGCGGCTCGGCTCGACGCCACCGGCCAGCCGGTGCGTCGCAGCCTGGTGATGGCCACCGCGCCGGGCCTTGCCGCCACCGGCGTGACGCTGGCACTCGCCCGCCAGTTCGCGAACAGCGGCCGGCGCGTCGTCATGATCGACCTCGACGAGGGCAATGCGGCGCTGTCGGCGCTGGCCGGCCACGGCGCACCCGGCCTCGCCGATCTCCTGGGCGAGCGCACCTCCTTCGCAGAGATCATCCACCGCGATCCGGCCTCGCGCGCGCATCTGGTGCCGCTCGGGCAGCGCCTGCCGGGCAGCCCGGCGGTCACCGACGACGAGCGCCTGTCGTTCGCGGTCGGCGCGCTGACCCGCACCTATGACGTCGTGCTCATCCTGGTCGGCCAGCTTGCCGCGGACGGGCCGGGCTTCGAGCGCGTCGCCGCCTTTGCCAGCGATGCCGTCATCATCGGCCATTCGACCGCCGAGGATCCGGCGGTGCTCGCGGCCTATGCGGCCGCGGAAGCGGCGCGGCTGAATCCGATCACGGTCATGCTGGCCGTGGCCGAAGCAGCCGTCGCGGCGGCCTAGCGATCCCGATCGTCCCGCCCTAGCGGATCGTCGCGCCGACGGTTTCGCCGGCGACGAGATGAGCCCATTCGGCCTGGGACACGCAGAAGGCCTGTTCCAGCCGCTCGACGAACAGCGCGGCGGCGGCCGAGAGCGCGCGCCGCGCCGGGTGGATCAGGTAGAATTCCAGGTCGACCGGCGGGTCCGTGCGCCGCGCCGCGAGCTCGCCGCGGTCGAGCTCGCGCAGGATCGAGGTGATCGAGAGGAGCGTGACCCAGTCGCTGCGCTTGACCACCTCCAGCGTGCCGTGGAGGCTGTCGACCTCGATCAGCCGGTCGATCGGCAGGCCGACCGCGTGGATGTAGCGGTCGAGCATGATGCGCAGGCCGTTGCGCGGCGAGGGCATGACCAGCTTCAGGGGCGCCATGGCGGAGAGCGGCCCGGTGGTGGTCGCCGCAAGGCCGCCGGCCGCCGAGATCAGAAAGATCGGATCGGGCGCGAGCCGCCGGATGACCAGCCGCCGGTCGACCGGCGGCACGGCGACGACGGCGAAATCGACCTCGCCTGAGAGGGTCCATTCGGCGAGCGGGCCCGAGAAGGCTTCCGCGACACGCAGCTGCACGTCGGGATAGTCGGCGAGATAGCCGGCGATGAAGCGCGGCATCAGGCCCTTGGCGACGGTCGGGGCAAGGCCGATATGGACAGGCCCGGCGACGCGGTCGGCGCCGTTGGTCACCGCCTTGCGGGCGGCGTCGACCTCGGCCAGCACGCGCAGGCAATGCTTGTAGAAGGTGTCGCCGGCAATGGTCGGCCGCGAGCCGCGGGCCAGCCGTTCGAACAGCGGGCCGCCGATCTCCGCCTCGAGATCCCTGAGGATGCCGCTGACGCTCGGCTGGGCGAGGTTCAGCCGCTGGGCCGCGCGGTTGATGCTGCCTTCCTCATAGGCCGCGACGAAGGCCGTGATGTGCCGGAGGTCCACCGCCTATACCCTCTGCCTATAACTGGCATCATTTCTTATCGCATTCTCAAGGGGTGTGGAACCGCCCAGTCTGCGTCTCATCGTTTGAGGCCGCGACCCGAGGGAGGGGCGGCGGCAGCCATCGGGAGGCTCCATGGGATATCCGGCGTTGAAGGAGGAGGGGAGCGCGGCCTGCCTCGACCCGCGCGCCTTTC
This sequence comes from bacterium YEK0313, assembly GCA_000751295.2. NCBI lineage: Bacteria > bacterium YEK0313. The sequence continues at coordinate 4,051,647 of CCMO02000001.1, read as the reverse complement.
GTGACGCGCTCGGCCGTTTCACCACGGGTGTCACCGTCGTGACCACCGGGGCTCGCGGCCACCGCAGCGGGGTCACTGTCAACTCGTTCAGCTCGCTGTCCCTCGATCCGCCGCTGGTCCTCTGGAGCCTGGCGCGCAGCTCTTCGAGCCATGCCGCCTTCGCGGAAGCCACCCATTTCGCGGTCCATGTTCTGGCCGAGGACCAGGAGGCGCTGGCGCGCCAGTTCGCGCGCTCCGGCATCGACCGCTTCGCCGGCATCGCCGTCGCGGAAGGGCCCGGCGGCCTGCCGGTTCTGCCGGACGCCGCCGCCCGCTTCGAATGCCGCACGCTCTGCCGGCACTGGGGCGGCGACCATGTCATCTTCGTCGGGCAGGTCGAGGCCTTCAGCCTCGCGGCGGACCGACGGCCGCTGATCTTCCACGCCGGCACCATGTGCCGGCTGGCCGCTCCTGCCGCCTATAGCGCGGGCCAATAACACCCATAGCCGGTGCCTTGATCTCAGGATCCGGCAAGCGGTCTAGGATTTGTCGAAAAAGTCAGTGAAAGGGAGGCGCGCATGGCGCGGCCGAAGGTCATTCTCCAGCTTTATCCGATGTTCCCGAGCGACGGCTTCGAGGACCGGGTGAAGAAGCGCCCGATGGGCGTCGACCGCGACATGTACCAGTGGATCGTCCACGAATGGACCGACGTCGTGCTGGCGGCCGAGCGGATGGGCGTCTGGGGCGCCTCGACCATCGAGCACCATTTCCACTCCGAGGGCTACGAGGTCGGGCCCAATCCCGGCATTCTCAATGCCTATTGGGCGGCCAAGACCTCGACCATCAATGTCGGCGCGATCGGCTATGTCATGGCGACGCAGGATCCGATCCGCGTCGCCGAGGAGACCGCCATCCTCGACCACCTCACCAAGGGGCGCTACTGGGTCGGCGTGGCGCGCGGCTACCAGTCGCGCTGGGCCAACGTGCTCGGCCAGTGGGCCGGGTCGGTCGCTACCGTCTCCGACGGCAGCGCCTCGGACCAGAAGAACCGAGACGTCTTCGAGGAACGCGTCGACCAGCTCATCGCCTGCTGGACCAAGGACGCGGTCGTGCTGGATGGCCCGACCTACAAGGCGCCTTATCCGATCAGCGGCATCGAAGGCTATCCGGCGGCGCGCACGGCGCGCGAGGCGGGCGTCGTCGGCGAGGTGGATGACCAGGGCCGGGTCGCCCAGATCGCCGTCGTGCCGAAACCCTACCAGCGGCCGCATCCGCCGCTCTTCGTCGCCACGACCAAGAGCAAGGAGAGCGTCGAGTTCTGCGCGCGCCGCGGCTTCAACCCGACCTATTTCTCGCCCGTGGCCCAGGTCGCGGACGGCGTCCGGCTCTATCATGAGGTCGCGCGCCGCGCAGGCTACGATTTCCAGCTCGGCGAACGCCAGAACATCGTACGCTTTCCGCATGTCACCGCGACGCGCGCCGAGTTCGACGAGCGCCTGCGCAAATACGACCTCGACATCTACAGGAACTTCTACGGGCCGTTCTTCCCGCAGCTGCCGCAGGGCGACGACGCGACGCTCGTCGAGGGCATGAAGAAGAGCGAATTGTTCATCGGCGGCACGCTGCAGGACAACAAGGACGTCTGGCGGCGGATCTACGACCAGGCCCCGTGCGAATACATCACGCTGATCTGGCACTGGGCGCAATGCCCAAAAGAGGTGATGCTGGAAGAGCTCGACCTGTTCATGCGCGAGGTGCTGCCCGAACTGGAAACGCCGGAATTCCGCGCGGCCGCCGAATGAGCCGGGGACGGCGGGGCGGTGCCGGCCGTCGCCCCGCATAGCCTCCATACGGCAATCGAGGAAGGAAATCGGCTCGGCGAGCCCATAGTCGGACTATCACCATTCGCGTTCAAAGCGGCCGCAGATGCCGCAGCGCCCCGGGAGGACACCATGACCACATTCCATCTATCACGCCGCCGGCTCATCGCAGCCGCCGGCGCCACGGCGCTGGTGCCGGCGCCTTTCGTCGCCAGGGCCCAGGGCACCGATCCGATCAAGGTCGGCGCCGTTCTGTGCCTGACCGGCCCGGGCGCGGGGCTCGGCCAGGCCGAGCGCTCGGCCATGCAGCTCGCCGAGAAGATGATCAACGAGGCCGGCGGCATCGGCGGCGGCCCCCTGCGGATCCTGATCGAGGACGACGGCTCCAAGCCGGACATCGCCAAGAGCAAGGCCGAGGCGCTGATCTTCAACGAGAAGGTCGCGGCGATGATCGGTGGCTCGCTGACCGCCAGCACCGGCGCCATGGCCGCGCTGACCGACGGCGAGAAGATGGCGCAGGTCGCCCTGACCGGACTCGGCCCGGCGATCGAGCTGAACTACAAGTCGCTCTACCACGTCCTGCCGCCGCAGCCGCTGAACGCCAAGGCGATGCTCGAATATACCAAGGCGCAGAACTTCAAGAAGATCGGCGTGCTGCACGATTCCGGCTACGGCCAGCTCGTCTATACCAGCCTGCGCGGCATGGCGCGCGACTATGGCGTCGACTTCGTCGCCGTCGAGAAGTTCGAGGTGGGCGCGACCGATGTCTCGACCCAGGCCGCCAAGGTGCGCGCGGCCCAGCCCGAGGCGGTCTATGTGGTGGCGACCTCGCCGGTGCCGTTCCGCGGCGCCCGGCAGGTCAAGATCACCCAGCCGATCATCTCCGCCATCGGCTCCTCGCCCTACGATTATGTGCGCGGCATGGGCGAATTCGCCGACGATATCGTCTTCCCGGAATTCCTGGTCGGCGAGGATCCGGAACCGCACCAGAGGGCCTTTGTCGAGCTCTATCAGAAGGCCTATGGCTCGCTGCCGAAAAACTACGAGGCGGCCGGCTGGGACGCCGTGCACATCGTCGCCGATGCGCTGAAGAAGGCCGGGCCGACCGACAAGGCGGCGATCGCGGCCGCCATGCGCCAGCCGTTCAAGGGCGTGATGGCGAGCTACGACTTCTCCAAGGACGACCTGACCGGGATCGGCTTGACGAGCTATGTCTATTCCAAGCTCGTCAAGCAGCAGTTCACGCGCCTGCCGTTCAAGGTGGCCGCCTGAGCCGTGCGGGCGTCGCCACGACGCCCGCCTCTCGCTTCTCCTGCAATCCATGGCCCGATGACCACGACGCTTCTCATCCAATCGCTGTTGTCAGGCGTGACCAACGGCTTCGTCTACGGCCTCATCGGCCTTGGCATTTCGGTGATCTACCGCGGCACCCGCGTGGTGAACGCCATGCAGGGCGATTTCGCCCTGGTGGCGGGGATCGCCGCCTATCTCGTCATGGAGCGGCTCGGCGCGCCGACGCTTCTCGCCTTCGCCGGCGGCATGGTGGCCGGCGCGGCGGTCGGCTGGGCGGTCGAGCTCCTGCTGGTGCGCCCGACCAAGCAGCGCGGCGGCACCGAGGATTCGTTCCTGCTGGTCACGCTCGGCGGCGCCTTCGCCGTGTCGGCGGCGACGCTCCTGTTCTTCGGCCGGGATTCGCATCCGGTCACGGGGATCGGCGGCAGCGCCTCGCTCGATGTCTTCGACGCGGCCATCCGCGTCCACGCGGTCTGGCTGATCGTCTCAAGCATCCTGGTCGTCGTCGCCCTCAGGCTGTTCTACACCAAGACCTTCATCGGCAAGTCGATCATGGCGGCCTCGATCGACGCGGAAGGGGCGGCGACGATCGGCATCAACGTGCCGCTGATGCGCACGTTGACCTTCGTTCTGGGCGGCGCGGTCGGTGGCATTGCCGGCGTGCTCGTGTCGCCGCTGATCACCCTGCATTACGAAATGGGGCTGCTGCTCACCCTCAAGGGGTTCACCGCGGCGATCATCGGCACGCTCGGCAATCCCTTCGGCGCCATTGTCGGGGGCCTGGCCCTCGGCATCGTCGAGGCACTCGCCATCGTCTTCGTCTCGTCGGGCTACAAGGACGTCATCGCGATGGCCTTCCTGATCCTGATCATGGTGGCGGTGCCGAACGGCATTCTCGGCCGCAAGGGAAGGGCCGGCGGATGAGCGTCGAACCGATCTCGCTGGCGCGCGCGGCGACGGCCCGGCCGCGGACCCGCAGCGCCGTCCTCGCCCTCGTCGCGGTTGCCGGCCTCGCCGCCTGGGCGGCGCTGCCGATCGTCGCCTCGCGCGGCACCGTCGACCTCATGGTCTTCACCGCGCTCTACGCCATTGCCGGGCTCGGCGTCGCTTTCCTGCTGGGCCAGTGCGGCATCATCTCGCTGGCCCAGAGCGTGTTCTACGGCATCGGCGCCTATGCGAGCGCCTATGGCGCGACCCAATTCGGCTGGCCTTGGCCGGTCGGGCTCGCCTGCGGCATGGCGATATCCGGGCTGACCGCGCTCTGCCTCGGCTGGCCGATCCTGCGCCTGTCAGGCCACTTCCTGGCCCTGGCGACCCTCGCGCTCGCGACCATCGGCCACGTCCTGTTCCTGGAATGGGACTGGATCACCGGCGGCACGCTCGGCATCGGCGGCATTCCGCGCATCACGCTGTTCGGCTTGTCGCTCAACACGCCGCAGCGCTTCTATTATTTCGTCTGGATCGTGGCGGCCCTGGTGTTCTGGCTGCACTACAACCTGCTCGACTCGCGCGCAGGCTTTGCCATGCGCGCCATGCGCGACGCGCCCCAGGCAGCCATGGTGCTGGGCGTCGACGTGCACCGGCTGAAGGTGAAGGTCTTCATGCTCAGCGCGATGGTCGGCTCGCTCGCCGGCAGTCTTTTCGCCCACTACGTCTCCTTCATCAGCGTCGACAGTTTCGGCATCGACAGGGCCGTGAGCTTCCTGCTGCTGGCGGTGATCGGCGGGGTCCAGACGGTGGCCGGAGCACTGTTCGGCGCGGCCTTCGTGACGCTCGCGCCGAACCTCCTGAGCAAGCTCGGCGACGTCCATCCGCTCCTGTTCGCGGGCGCCCTCGTCCTCACCGTGATCTTCCTGCCGCAGGGCATTGGCGGCTGGGTCAAGGCGCGGTTCGTGCGTCTGGCCGGTTCCGGTGGCGAGGAGCGGCCATGAGTGTCCCCCAAGGCGACGGCACCGCGCTGATGCAGCTCAGCGGCATCTCGAAGGGTTTCTTCGGCCTGTCCGTCCTGCGCGACGTGACGCTCGACATCCCCAAGGGCCGGATCACCGGCCTGATCGGGCCGAACGGGGCCGGCAAGAGCACGCTGTTCAACATCCTCTCCGGTTTCCTGGCGCCCGATACCGGCGACGTGCGGTTCCGCGGCGCCGGCGTCGTCCGCGCTTCGGTCGCCGCGCGCAGTCGCGCGGGCCTCGTGCGCACCTTCCAGACGCCCCAGGTGTTCAGCCACCTGACCGTGCGCGAGAACCTCATCGCCGGCTGCCACAAGCTCGGCCGCAGCGGCTTCCTGGCCAATCTCCTCGGCCTGCCGTCGTCGCGGGCCGAAAGGCGCCGGCTCGCGGTGCAGGCGGACAAGACCCTCGCGCGCTTCGACCTCGCCGCACTGGCCGACTGGCGCGCCGGCCGCCTGCCGGTCGGCCAGCAGCGGCTCGTCGAGCTGGCGCGCGCCGCCATCGCGGAGCCTGACCTGCTGTGCCTCGACGAGCCGTCGTCCGGTCTCAATGCCGAGGAGACCGAGCAGTTGCGCCGCATGCTCGTCCGGCTCAACCAGGACGGCATGACCATCTTCCTCGTCTCCCACGACATGGACCTGATGAGCGTGTCCTCCGCGGTCAACGTGCTGTGCTTCGGCGAGATCATCGCGCGCGGCGACTTCGCGGCGGTGCAGGCCGACCCGCGGGTGCGCGAAGCCTATCTTGGAGCCTGAGCCATGCTGTCGGTCGACAACATCACCGCAGGTTATGGCGCGATCACCGTGCTGCGCGAGGTCAGCCTCCAGGTGAAGGCCAACGAGGCGGTCGCCGTCATCGGCCCGAACGGTGCCGGCAAGAGCACGCTGGTCCGCGCGATCTGCGGGCTCAATCCGGTGCGCGGCGGCGAGATCCGCAAGGACGGCCGGCCGATCCATGGCGAGCCGCCGCATCGCCGCGCCGCGCGCGGCATCGCCGTGGTCCTGGAGAACCGCCGGCTGTTCGGCGAACTGACGGTCAGGACCAATCTGGATCTTGCGGCGGGCGAGGGCGACCGGCGCGCCGGGAGCAACCGGCGCTTCACGCTCGACAGCATCCTCGCCCTGTTCCCGTTCATGGAGGCGCGGCTCGACGCCCATGTCGAGTTGCTGAGCGGCGGCGAGCAGCAGATGGTCGCGATCGGCCGGGCGCTGCTGCTCCAGCCGGACCTCCTCATCCTGGACGAACCGTCCACCGGCCTCGCGCCCAAGATCGTCAAGAGCCTGACCGGCGTCATCGCCCGGATCCGCGAGGAGGGTGTCAGCGTCCTGCTGGTCGAGCAGAACGCGCAGCTGGCGAGCGAGGCGACCGACCGCGCCTATGTGATGAAGCTCGGCCGGGTGGTGGATGCGATCGCCCCGGATCGCTGGCGTGGCATCATGGCGGATGACGGCCTGAAGCGGGCCTATCTCGGCGCGTGAGCCCACCGGCTCCGGCCGCTTCGACCGCACGCTTGGGGCGCCGGCCGTGGCGCTAGGCGAGCCGGGCGCGTGCCCGCCTGAAGGCTTCGACGATCGGCCAGAGACGGGCGGAGTCCTTGACCTGGCGCTTCAGCCTGACCGCCGCGCCGAGAGCCGCCGCCGCAGCCTGGCCGCGCCAGGTGACGGGCACGTGCTGGTCGAACAGCGGGTCCGTCCCGGGGCAGAGGCTCGCCTTGTAGCGTGCCCGGCCGACGCCGAGATCGAACGTGTCGAGGCCATCGTCGCAGCAGGCGCGCACGACCTTGTGGAGCAGGATCTCGCCGGGGCTGTGGCGCGCCAGCGGTCCCGAGGTGACCGCGGTGAACATGCCGGAGAACCGGCCGCGCGCAGCAGCGCCGCCGAACACGGCGACGGGCTCGCCGGCGACGGTCAGCGCGAACAGGGTGATCGGGGGCGGAGCCCCGCCCGCCGTGCCGGTCGCGCCCTCGACGATGAAGGCGCGGGCACCGGCGACGGCAAAGGTATCGGTGATGCCCTGGGCGCGGCAGCGCGCGGCTTTCAGGGCAAGGAAGCTGTCGGTGAAGCGATGGATATCGTCCGGCGTGCGGGCCTGCGTCAGTTCGATAGGGCCGTGAGCGGCGAGGGCCCGTTCCTTCTTGCGCAGCTTGCGCCGCGCCGCAGGCGAGACGGCGCCGGCGAGAACGGTTTCGGCATCGGCGCCAAGCCGGAGATGATAGCCGTCGGATGCGGCCGGCAGGTGCGGCAGAAGGCGAAGGGGATTGGCGAAACCGTCCCAGCATGCGGGCTGGCTCGCAAGCCGGAACAGGTCGATGCGGCGCGGCGCCTGCCGGGCCACGCTGTCCAGGATGGCGTCGAGATCGGCCGCGGTGAGGCTCGCCGCGAAGGCCGGGCGCCAGAGCCCCATGCCGAAATTGCAGTGCTTGCCGCCGATGAACCCGGCCACGGCGAGGCCGTGCTCGTCGGCGATGGCGAGCGGCAGGAGGCCCTGCGGCCGCCCGTCCGCGTCGCCGATGACGGCAAGGCAGGGCGTCGCGGCGGCGCCGATGGTGGCGAGGAAGGCCGCGCACCAGTCGTGCCGCTGATAGGCGCTGAACACGGCATCGGCTTCGAGCGCCTGCCAGGCAGCGGCGGCTTCCGCCATGCCTGCCGCTACCGTGACGGTCCAGGACGCCGCCGCCGGACCGGCATGGTCGTATCGTCTCGCCGGTTTGATGGTCGTCGTCATCCGCGCGTCCGGGGCCAGGGACGCGAACGATAGCAGCGAGGTCTCAACAACAGGTTGTGGCGTCACGGCCCGGGCGGCGGCTCGGCGGCTGCCAGACCGCGGCCGAGATAGCGGCTCGGCGGCGCCCCCAGCATGCGCTTGAACATGGTGGTGAAGGCCGGGACGCTGTCATAGCCGAGATCGAGCGCGACGCTGGTCACCGGCTCGCCGGCGGCGAGCCGCGGCAGGGCCGCGAACAGGCAGGCCTGCTGGCGCCAGGCCGACAGGCTGAGGCCGGTCTGGCTGCGGAAGGTGCGGGTGAAGGCGCGCCGGCTCATGGCGAGCCGCTTCGCCCAGTCGTCGATGCGCACCTGCGAGGACGGATTGTCCAGGAAGCCGCGGCAGAGCAGGGCGAGCCGCGGCTCGGCCGGGAAGGCGAGGCCGAGCGGCTGCACCGGCAGCCGCGGGATCTCCTGCGTCATCAGCGCCAAAACCAGGCCGGCGCGGCTCATCGGCTCATGGTCGAGCGGCAGGGTCGCGGCCTCGACGATGAGGCTGCGCATCAGGTCGGTCACCGCCATCACGCGGATGGTCTCGGGCAGGCCTTCGATGGCGTCCGGCCGGACATAGACCGAGCGCATGTTGACCGCACCGAGCATCTCCACGGCATGCTCGACCCCCGAGGGGATCCACAGGGCGTCGCCCGCCGGCACCACCCAGCGGCCGATATGGGTGGTCACCATGACGACGCCGGTCAGCGCGTAGAGCAGCTGGGCGCGGGTGTGGCGGTGCATGGAGACGACGTAGCCGCGCGGATAGTCGCTCGCCAGCGCGATGGTCTGGCCCTCGGACCGTTCGAGCCAGGCCCGCCGCTCGCGATCCATGTCGTGGCCGGGGCTGGAAAAGCGCCTGTGGTCGGGGCGTTGCACGGGATTGGCCCACTCGCGAAAGATCTAGACCAGATCACGCAAGCAGGTCAGCATGCAAGGCTTATTGTCGCACCCCGGACAAGCCGCGCCACGTGAGACGCCGGCTCTCTCGACAATGGAGCATTCCGTGACCCCGCCTTCCGCGACCGCACCGGCGGCCGCCGACAATACCGCCTTCAAGGTCATTGCCGCGCTCAGCTTCTGCCATCTGCTCAACGACATGATGCAGTCGCTGCTGACCGCGATCTACCCGATGCTGAAATCCGATTTCGGGCTCGATTTCGGCCAGATCGGCCTGTTGACGCTGACCTTCAACGTCACCGCCTCGCTGCTGCAGCCTGCCATCGGGCTCTATACCGACAAGCGGCCGCAGCCCTATTCGCTGCCGCTCGGCATGGGCTTCACGCTGGTCGGCCTGATCCTGCTGGCGGTGGCGCACCATTATTGGCTTCTGCTCGTCTCGGCGGCGCTGGTCGGGATGGGCTCGGCGGTGTTCCATCCGGAATCCTCGCGCGTCGCGCGCATGGCCTCGGGCGGCCGGCACGGCCTCGCCCAGTCGCTGTTCCAGGTCGGCGGCAATGTCGGCTCGGCCGTCGGACCGCTGCTGGCCGCCTTCCTGGTGCTGCGCTACGGCCAGGGCAGCATCGCCTGGTTCTCGATGGCCGCGCTGCTTGCGATGGTCGTGCTCTGGCAGGTGAGCACCTGGTACCGGGCCAAGCGCGCCACCGTCGCGGCGCGCCCGGCGGCCGCCGCGACCGCCGTGCTGCCGCGCGGCAAGGTGGTCCTGGCGCTGACCGTGCTCGGCATCCTCGTCTTCTCGAAATATGTCTACATGTCGAGCCTGACGAGCTACTACACCTTCTATCTCATCGAGAAGTTCGACGTCTCGGTGCGCGATTCCCAGCTGCTCCTGTTCCTGTTCCTCGGCGCCGTGGCGGTGGGCACCATCGTCGGCGGGCCGATCGGCGACCGCTTCGGCCGCAAGGTGGTGATCTGGGGCTCGATCCTCGGCGCGCTGCCCTTCACGCTGGCCTTGCCCTATGCCGGCGGGCTGGTCGCGACTGCCGTGCTCACCGTGGTGATCGGCCTCATCATGGCCTCGGCCTTTTCGGCGATCATCGTGTTCGCCCAGGAGCTGGTGCCGGGCAAGGTCGGGCTCATTGCCGGCCTGTTCTTCGGCTTCGCCTTCGGCATCGGCGGCATCGGCGCGGCCGTGCTCGGCGCGCTCGCCGACGTCAGGGGCATCGAATATGTCTACTGGGCCTGCTCGTTCCTGCCGCTGGTCGGGCTCCTCACCGTGTTCCTGCCCGACATGGAGGAGGCGCGCGCCAAGGCGCTGCGGGCGCAGGCGGCCTAGCCGCCTGCAACCGGCACGCGAGAATTGTTTCTGGATGTAAGCGTTTCTACGAAATCTCAATCAATGGTCGGCACGATGGCGGACGCAAGCGGGGAAGCGTCCGGCTCTGCCGGCCAGGGATTGATGGATCGCCATGAGCGGCATTCGCATGTCGGTCTATCGCGCCGGTCTGGAGGCGCTGTATTTCTCGGGGGCGCATCGGGCGCTGCGGCCGGTCGTCGGCGGCGCCGGCGCGATCTTGATGCTGCATCACGTGCGCCCGGCGGAACCGCGCGAATTCGCGCCCAATGCCCTGCTCGAAGTCACGCCTGATTTCCTGGAGCAGGTGATCGAGCGCGTGCGGGCGGACGGCTTCGAGATCATCGCCCTCGACGCGGTGGCCGAGCGCCTGGCGGCCGGCGGCACGGCGCGGCCGTTCGTCGCGATCACCTTCGACGACGGTTATCGCGACAATCTCATCCATGCCTATCCGGTGCTGAAGCGGCACGGCGTGCCGTTCACCATCTATCTGCCCACGGCCTATATGGAGGGCCGGGGCGAATTGTGGTGGCTGCTGCTGGAGGAGGCGATCCGCCGGCGGGACAGCGTGACGCTCTCGATGCGCGGCCGCGACATCCGCTTCGATTGCGTGGGAGCGGCGGCGAAGATGACCGCCTACCAGCAGATCTATTGGTGGCTGCGCGCCCTGACCGAAGCGGAATTGCGCGCGGTGGTGCGCACGCTCGCGGCCGAGGCCGGGCTCGGCCCGCACTGGGGCTGCGCCGAGCTCTGCATGACCTGGAGCGAGGTGGTCGAGCTCGGCCGCGATCCGCTCGTCACCTTCGGCGCCCACAGCGTCCATCACTACATGCTGGCAAAATGGCCGGCCGAGACCGTGCGGGCCGAAATGGTTCATTCGAAGGCCGCGATCGAAGCGCGCCTCGGACGGCCGGTCGATCATTTCGCCTATCCGGTCGGCGACCCGACCTCGGCGGGCCCGCGCGAGTTCGCGCTCGCCCAGGAGGCCGGCTTCGCGACGGCGGTCACCACCCGGCCGGGCCTGCTCTTCCCCGAACACGGCGCGCATCTCACGGCCTTGCCGAGGGTGTCGCTCAACGGCCATTTCCAGTCATTGCGCTATCTCGACGTCCTGTTGTCGGGCGCGGCCTTTGCCTTGTTCAATGGCTTTCGCAAGGTCAATGCCGCGTGATCTCAGCCGAGTCGCGCCCCTGAACGGCCGGCGTCGCTGCGCGTTGACGGAATTCGGGAGCAGGCCATCGAGCCGCCGCGACCGGGCACACCGCGCGGGATGCTCGTGCGGCGGAGCCGGAATCGGCATGCGTTTTGTGGCCCGGTGAGCTAGGGAAGTCCTTCGGGCGCTCGGAGAGGCGTCCAGGCAGGAGCCGACCATGATCAAGATGAGCGTCTACTATCCGGCCGATGGCGGCTCGAAGTTCGATCACGACTACTACCGCGCCAGCCACATGCCACTGATCAAGGAACGGCTCGGCGATGTCTGCCTGCGCTACGAGATCGAAAAGGGCCTTGCGGGTCGCGAACCTGGAAGCGCGCCGGCTTTCGTCGCGGCGTGCCATGTCTATTCGCCGAGCCTGGAGACATTCCAGCGGGCGTTCGCTCCCCACCGCGCAGAGATCGCGGCCGACGTCGCCAATTATACGGACATCGCGCCCATCGTGCAGATCAGCGAAATCGTCGGCGGCTAGGAGGCTTCGGCGCGTCGGGCAGGGGCCGTTGAAGACTGCGGGACCGGCAGAGTGCCGGTGCACGGGTCGATCGCGGCGTAGCCGGCGCCCAGCCGCTCGGCGATCGGCAACATGTCGCTGCCGCCGCAGCGAAAGCGGCCTTGCTCAAACTCGCTTCGGCCACGACCTGGATGCGCTTTGCGAGTCGGTGGCCTCGTGGCCTGATCTCGAAGGTCGCCGCCTCTCGATATCCAGCGCGGAGCGAACTTCGAGATCGAAAACGACGCCAGGAATCAACGCGTTGCCGGTGCCGCCATGACCCTGAAATGCGCTCGGCGCGCGATTTCCGGGGCGGCGAATGCCGGGTTCGGGAGACCGGTATGGCCGGTCATCGGAAAATCCGCCCGAAGCCGGTCGCGAGAAGGCCTGAATCAGATAGTTTGTGCTGAACGCGCCCGCCGCCGGCGGGCTCGGCCACACCGAACGCGCGATGTCAGAACAGACCGGAACCAGACCTTTTTCACCCTTCGAATGGATGCTGTCGCTGCGCTATCTGCGCGCCCGGCGCAAGGAGGGCTTCATTTCGGTGATCGCCGGCTTCTCCTTCATCGGCATCATGCTGGGGGTGGCGACCCTCATCATCGTGATGGCCGTGATGAACGGCTTCCGCAAGGAACTGCTCGGCAAGATCCTCGGCGTGCAGGGCCACATGGTGCTGCAGCCGGTCGACCAGCCGCTGACCGACTACAAGGAAGTGGCCGAGCGCCTCATGCGGGTGCCGGGCATCCGGCTCGCCGCGCCGATCGTCGACGGCCAGGCGCTGGCGACCTCGCCGTTCAACGGCGGCGGCGTGATCGTGCGCGGCATGCGCGCGGAGGACCTGAAGCGGCTGCCGCTGCTCGCCGGCGGCATCAAGCAGGGCGGCCTCGACGATTTCGACACGTCGGAAGGCGTGATGGTCGGCCAGCGGCTCGCCAACCAGCTCTCGCTGCGGCTCGGCGACATGCTGACCCTGGTGTCCTCCAAGGGCGCCTCCACGCCGATGGGCACCACGCCGCGGATCAAGGCCTATCCGATCGTGGCGATCTTCGAAGTCGGCATGACCGAATACGATTCCGCCTTCGTGTTCATGCCCTTTGCCGAGGCGCAGGCCTATTTCAACCGCGACGGCGACGCCTCGACCATCGAGATCTATACTGACAATCCCGACAATGTGGACCAGTACCGCCGCGCCGCATCGGCCGCGGTCGAGCGGCCGACCTTCTTCGTCGACTGGCGCCAGCGCAACGCCACCTTCTTCTCGGCCCTGCAGGTCGAGCGCAACGTCATGTTCATGATCCTGACGCTGATCGTGCTGGTGGCGGCGCTCAACATCGTCTCGGGCCTGATCATGCTGGTCAAGGACAAGGGCAGCGACATCGCCATCCTGCGCACCATGGGCGCGACACGCGGCGCCATCATGCGGGTCTTCCTGATCACCGGCGCGTCGATCGGGGTGGTCGGGACGCTGGCCGGCTTCGCGCTCGGCGTCGTCGTCTGCCTCAACATCGAGCGCATCCAGGAGTTCGTGTCCTGGCTCAGCGGCACCACGCTGTGGGATCCGACGGTGCGCTTCCTGACCAACATTCCGGCCGACATGTCGACCGGCGAGACCCTGGCGGTCCTGGTCATGGCACTGGTCCTGTCGTTCCTGGCGACACTCTATCCATCCTGGCGGGCGGCCAAGCTCGATCCGGTCGAGGCGCTGCGTTATGAGTGAGACGACGAGCGAACAGGAGCCGCCGGTCCTCTGGCTGCAGGCGGTCGAGCGCCGCTACAAGCAGGGCGAGGGCTCGCTGGAGATTCTGAAGGGCGCGGAATTCGCGGTCTGGCCGGGCGAGAGCGTTGCGCTGATCGCGCCGTCCGGTACCGGCAAGTCGACCCTGCTGCATGTCGCCGGCCTCCTGGAGGCCCCCGACGGCGGCGAGGTCTATGTCGGCGGCGTGGCGACCTCGGGACTTCCCGACAGCGAACGCACGCGCATCCGCAGGACCGAGATCGGCTTCGTCTATCAGTTCCACCATCTGCTGCCGGAGTTCTCCGCGCTCGAAAACGTCATGCTGCCGCAAATGATCCGCGGCCTCGGAGCGAAGGAGGCCAAGGTGCGCGCGGGCGACCTGCTCGGTTATCTCGGCCTCGGGGAACGTCTCAAGCACCGGCCGGCGGAGCTGTCGGGCGGCGAGCAGCAGCGCGTCGCCATCGCCCGGGCGGTCGCCAACGCGCCGCGGGTGCTGATGGCCGACGAGCCGACCGGCAACCTCGACCCGAAGACCGCCGACCATGTGTTCTCGGCGCTGACCCAGCTCGTGCGCGCCTCGCGGCTCGCCGCGGTGGTGGCCACCCACAATATGGACCTCGCCGCGCGCATGGATCGCCGCGTCACCATTCGGGACGGGCTGGTGGTGGAGGTCTAGCCGCGGCGCCCGCCGCGGCGGGCGTCTGTTCGGGATAAGTTTTCGTTTACTCTTCGGGTTGCTCGTTTGTTCTCATGGCTTGCCCTGCGAACAAAATGGGAACATGCTTCCCTGGTCAACAAGAGGAGGCACTGATGGTGCGGACACTCATCGAAGACATGGCGGCCCTGGCAGCCCTCGGATTGTTCACCGGCATGGTCGCGGTCTGGGCGCAGGCGATCCAGGGCCTGTGATCCGGCCCATGGACGGACGCCGCGCCCAAGCGGTGGACGAGTTGGCTGCTTCGCGCTCGAGGCGATTGATCGACGCCGCCGCGCGGGGCAAAGCTTCCAGGGGATCTTGAGACTCACATGAAGGGGAGGGCCGCTGGTGGCCTCGGCACGGTTCGTCCATCTGCGCGTGCACTCGTCCTTCTCGCTGCTCGAAGGCGCCCTCAGCATCGCCAAGCTCGCCAAGCTGGCGAGTGCCGACCGGATGCCGGCGCTGGCAGTCACCGACACCAACAATCTCTTCGCGGTCCTCGAACTGTCCGAAAAGCTGACCGGCAGCGGCATCCAGCCGATTGCCGGCCTGACCCTCGGCGTCGACTTCGCCGACCGCGAGGTGGATCCGCGCCGTCCCAATATCGGCGCGGTCAAGCCGCGCATCGCGCTCTATGCGATGAGCGAGGAGGGCTATCGCAACCTGATGGCGCTGACCTCGGGTGCCTTCATGGAAAGCTCCGACGTCGGCGACCCGAGCGTCGGCATCGACAAGCTCATGCGGTTTTCCGAGGGACTGATCGCGCTGACCGGCGGGCCGCGCGGGCCGATCGACATGGCGCTGCGCGAAGGCCAGGGGCCGCTCGCGCGGGCGCGGCTCGACCGGCTCGCCGGGATCTACGGCGACAGGCTCTATATCGAGCTGCAGCGCCACGGCCTCGAGGAGGAGAAGGCGGTCGAGCCGCTGCTGATCGCCGAGGCCTATGCCCGCGACCTGCCGCTGGTCGCGACCAACCAGTGCTATTTTGCCAGCGTCGCCGACTATGAGAGCCACGATGCGCTCGGCTGCATCGCCGGTGGCCGGGTGCTCGCCGATCCCGAGCGGCCGCGGCTGACCGCCGAGCACCGGTTCAAGACGCAGGACGAGATGGCGAAGCTTTTCGCCGACCTGCCGGAAGCGCTGGAAAGCACAATCGAAATCGCGCGGCGCTGCCACTACCGGGTGCGCACGCGCAAGCCGATCCTGCCGCGCTTCACGCTGGAGGCCGGCGGCGAGCCGGTCGACGAGGTGTTCGAGCTGAACCGCCAGGCGAAAGAGGGGTTGGCGCGCCGGCTCGCAGCCCACGGGCCGGCGCCGGGGCTGACGGAGGAGGATTACCACAAGCGTCTCGCCTTCGAGCTCTCGATCATCGAGCGGATGAAGTTCCCCGGCTACTTCCTCATCGTGTCGGACTTCATCAAATGGGCGAAGCAGCACGACATCCCGGTCGGCCCCGGCCGCGGTTCGGGCGCCGGCTCGCTGGTCGCCTATGCGCTGACCATCACCGACCTCGATCCGCTGCGCTTCGCGCTGCTGTTCGAACGCTTCCTCAATCCGGAACGCGTGTCGATGCCCGACTTCGACATCGACTTCTGCCAGGACCGCCGAGAGGAAGTAATCCGCTACGTGCAGGAGCGCTATGGCCGCGATCAGGTGGCGCAGATCATCACCTTCGGTACGCTGCAGGCGCGCGGCGTCCTGCGCGACGTCGGCCGCGTCCTGGAACTGCCCTACGGCCAGGTCGACAAGCTGTGCAAGCTGGTGCCGCAGAACCCGGCCGCGCCGATCACCCTCGACAAGGCGATCGAAGGCGAACCGAAGCTGCAGGCCGCGCGTGACGAGGATCCGGTCATCCGCCAGCTCTTCGACGTCGCGGTGAAACTGGAAGGTCTGAACCGCCACGCCTCGACCCACGCCGCCGGCCTCGTTATCGGCGACCGGCCGCTGGTCGAGCTGGTGCCGCTCTATCGCGATCCGAAGACCGACATGCCGGTCACCCAGTTCAACATGAAATGGGTCGAACAGGCGGGCCTTGTCAAATTCGACTTCCTCGGCCTCAAGACGCTGACGGTGCTGCAGAAGGCCGTCGACCTTCTGAAGCTGCGCGGCATTGCGGTGGACCTCGCCACCATCCCGCTCGACGATGCCAAGAGCTACGACATGCTGGCGCGCGGCGAAACGGTCGGCGTGTTCCAGGTGGAAAGCGTCGGCATGCGCAAGGCGCTCGTCGAGATGAAGGCGAGCCGGTTCGAGGACATCATCGCGCTGGTGGCGCTCTACCGGCCGGGCCCGATGGCCAATATCCCGGTCTATTGCGCGCGCAAGCATGGGCTGGAGCAGCCCGAATATCCGCATCCGCTGCTGGAACAGGTGCTGGCCGAAACGCACGGCATCATCGTCTACCAGGAGCAGGTCATGCAGGCCGCCCAGATCCTGTCGGGCTATTCGCTCGGCGAAGCGGATCTGCTCAGGCGCGCCATGGGCAAGAAGATCAAGGCGGAGATGGACAAGCAGCGCGAGCGCTTCGTCTCCGGCTGCGTCGAGGCCGGCATCACCCAGGCCAAGGCCGACGAGATCTTCGACCTGCTCGCCAAGTTCGCCGACTACGGCTTCAACAAGAGCCACGCGGCCGCCTATGCGCTGGTCTCCTATCACACGGCCTGGCTCAAGGCGAACTATCCGGTCGAGTTCATGGCCGCGTCCATGACGCTCGAACTGTCGAACACCGACAAGCTCTCCGAATTCCGGCGCGAGGTTCAGCGCCTCGGCATCACGCTGGAGCCGCCCTGCGTCAACCGCTCGGGCGTCCATTTCGATGTTGCCGACGGGCGGATCCTCTATGCGCTGGCGGCCGTCAAGGGCGTCGGCGCGCAGGCGGTGGAAGCCATCGTCGAGGCGCGCGGCGACCGGCCGTTCCGCGACCTGGCCGATTTCGCGCAGCGGATCAATCCGAAGGCGCTGAACCGCAAGACGCTGGAAAATCTCGCCGCCGCCGGCGCCTTCGACGCGCTGGAGCCGAACCGGGCGCGGGCGGTGGCGGCGGTCGAGCAGGTCCTGGCCGAGGCGCAGCGCAGCTCCGAGGGCCGGGCGATCGGGCAGAACGAGCTGTTTGGCGCCGGCGGCGCCTCGGCGATCCGCGTGCCCGACGTCGAGCCCTGGCTGCCGGCGCGCCGGCTCGACGAGGAATACAAGGCGATCGGCTTCTTCCTGTCCGGCCATCCGCTCGACGACTATCAGGCGGCCCTGAAGCGGCTGCGCATCGAGTCCTTTGCCGATTTTGCCCGCAGCGTGCGCTCGGGCGCGAGCGCCGGGCGCCTTGCGGGGGTCGTCACCGCTCGCCAGGAGCGGCGCACCAAGACCGGCAACAAGATGGGCATCGTCACCCTGTCGGACCCGTCCGGCCATTACGAGGCGGTGCTGTTCTCGGAAGGTCTTGCGCTCTACCGCGACCTGCTGGAGCCGGGACAGGCCGTGCTGATGTCGGTCGGGGCGGAACTGCAGGGCGAGGAGGTGCGGGTGCGCCTGCTCACCGTCGAACCGCTCGATGACGCGGCGGTGAAGGTGCAGAAGGGTTTCCGTGTCTTCGTCGAGGAGCCGGGCGCGATCGAAAGCATCGCCAAGCGCCTGTCCGCCAAGGGCGACGGCGAGGTGAGCCTGATCCTGCGCCTCGCCGATGCGGCGAGCGAGGTGGAGGTGAAGCTGCCCGGCCGCTTCGCGGTTTCGCCGCAGATCGCCGGCGCCATCAAGGCGGTCGCCGGCGTCCAGGCGGTCATGGAAATGTGAGCGCGGCCGGCCTCAGGCCGGCCGGGTCGGCGCCGCGGGCGCGAGGCTTTCCGGCAGGCAGGGCTGCAGCGACGCCGCCGACAGCGGCTGGAACAGGGTGGCAGGGCCGAGGCCGCGGCGCGGCACGCTTGCCGCGTCGAGCTCGCGCCGCAGGACCGGCAGGTCGTGGCCGAGGCGATGCCAGACATGGGCGGCGAGCCGCGGCATGATCGGCGCGGCGAAATAGGCGAGGCCCTTGAGCCAGCCATAGGCATGGTCGGCGCGCGTGAGCTCGACGCCGCCAAGACGCGCCCAGCCGTCGAGAACCGCGCTCGCCGCATGCGCGGAGAAGGCATTGAGCCGGAAGGCGTCGTCGAAGGCCGCCAGCGCCTGCGCGAGCGGAGTGCGCAACGCTTCCGGCGTGGCGAGCGGCCTCGGTCCCGAGGCATCGAGGCTCCGCTGGGCGAGGTCGATCCGGCCTTGCAGGGTCCCGGCAAGGTCGTCGGTCGCAAAGGTGATGAAAGAGCCGATGTCGAAATTCGTGGTCTCCCGTTCAGGGCTCTCGCGGGCCATGAAGGCGCGCACGGCATCGCTCGATGCCGGTGTCTTGCCGACAATGTCGGTGGCCCAGATCACATGCCGGCGGCTCGTCGAGAATTTCGCTCCTTCAAGATTGTAGAAATAGTTGGTCAGCACATAGTCGAACGGCTTGCGGCCGTCGGCGGCGGTCATCAGCGCGATGGTGCCGGCGAGCAGCAGCACGGCATTGTCGATGCCGAAGCTGATCAGCGTGGTGACGCCGCTGTCGCTGCGCATGGGATGGCGATGGCCGGGATCGGTTTCGGCGTAGAGGTCGCCGCAGGTCAGCGCATATTCCCAGGCCGCCTCGAACAGGACCCGCGGGTTGCCGCGCCGGTCCGGCGGCCATGCGACGCCCCAGGAGCCCGGCGCGGTGAGGCGGAACAGGTCGTTCTCGCGGTCGAGCTGGCGGCGGACCAGCGCGGCGAAGGCCTCGGGCGCGCCGGAGGCGGCCACATGGGCTTCCAGTGCCGGCCGGTCGGTCACGCGCAGGAACAGGTTGTCGACCTCGCGCCATTCGAGATCGGCGTCGCCGGCACGGGCGGCCGGCTCGCCCATTTCCTCCGGGCGGAACAACGCGCCGCAGGCTTCGCAGAAATAACCGGCGACGCCGGCCCGGCAGACGGGACAGATGCCTGACACCCAGGCGCCGACCAGATAGCGGCCGGTGGAGCGGCTGTAGAGCACCTTCTCGGTGACCGTCTCGGTCAGGCCGCGCCGGACCATCTGTTCGATCATCGCGGTGGCGTTGCGGGCATGCCTGGCGGCATAGGGCCCCTGGACGAGATCGAGGAAGGTGTCGACATGAATGTCCAGCGCCGCGAGGTCGCCAGCGATAGCGGCATGGTAGTGCCGGCACACCTCCTCCGCCGAGCGTCCTTCCTGCATGCCCTTCCAGGCGACATAGGAGTCGAAGCCGTCGACCGCCGAGATGACGTCGACCTGGTGACCCTGCGCCTTCAGATAGCGGCCGACCATGTCCATCCGCAGATAGGGGCCGGCAATATGGCCGAGGTGCAGCCCGCCGTTCGGGGTCGGCGGGATCGGCATCAGGAAGAAGCGGCGTGCCGGGCCGTCTGCCGTGGGGATCATCGGTCGCTCCATCGTTTTCGGGCGTTCCGGAAAAACAGGCGGGCGTGCAGGTCGATGCTGCCCTGAGCTTCGCCAGCGCCGGCGGCGCAGGTCAATGCCGCTCCGCTTCGCGGCTGGCCTGCGCCGGCGCGGGAGCCGGCGCAGGCCGCGGTGCGACATCACGGCCGGCTCCGTCAGCGCCGCCAGCCAGTGTCGAGCGCGCCTTCGCGCACCGAGTAGCGCTTGACGAAAAGCCCGGCGACGACGGCGATCGCCGCCGAGGCGGCCAGGAAGTAGCCGGGCGAAGCCGGGTCGTGGGTCGCGGCGATCAGGGAACCGACGACGAGGGGCGCAAAGCCGCTGAACACGCCGGCCGAGACATTGTAGGCGATGGCGACGCCGCTCAGCCGGACATCGGTCGGAAAGAGATCGGTGAGCATCACCGCATAGGTCGCGTAGATGAACGGGGCGACGAGGCCGATCAGGATGAACAGGAGATAGAGGTTGATCGCGTGGTTGGCGAGCGCCTGATAGGCGGGATAGCTGAACAGCGCGATCAGCACGGCGCCGATGCGGTGCAGATGGCGGCGGGCGATGAAATCGCTCGCATAGCCCACCGCGAGAATGCCGAGCGAGGACAGGCCGATCGAAATGTTGAGGACGAGCGCGGCTTCCCGCGGATCATAGTTCAGCACCTTGGTCAGGTAGGGCGCCATGGCGCCGAACATGATGCCGTTCAGCACGCTGATGACGCCGGTCACGCCGATGCCGACGAGAACCGGCACCGGATAGCGGCGCAGCACGTCGAGGGCCGGGATCTTCACCACATGCTTGCGCATCTGCTTGAAGGCGGCGGATTCCTCGAGCGAGGTGCGCAGGAGATAGCTGATGAAGCCGAGCAGGGCGCCGATGCCGAAAGCGATGCGCCAGCCATAGGCCTGCATCTCGGCCGGACCGAGATAGGAATGCAGCACCGAACTGACGCCGGTCGCGATGAAGACGCCGGTATTGACGCAGAAGAAGACGACGCCACCGGCAAGGCCGGCGCGCCGCGGCGCCGCCTCCACCACATAGGTGATCGCATTCGGCAGTTCGCCGCCGAGGCAGGCGCCCTGGATGAAGCGCAGCGCGATGAACGCGATGCTGGCGGCAATGCCGAGCGTCGCATAGCTCGGCATCAGCGCCATGCCGAGCGTTGCGAGCGTCATGACGAAGAGCGAGAGCAGGAAGGAGAGCCGCCGGCCGTGGCGATCGCCGATATGGCCGAGCAGCAGGCCGCCCAGCGGCCGCGAGACATAGCCGACGGCGAAGACGGCGAAGGCGTTGATCAGCGAGATCAGCGGATCGGCGGAGGGAAAGAAGGCGGCGGCGATATACTGGGCGAAGATGCCGTAGACGATGAAATCGTAGAATTCCAGCGCGCCGCCGAGGCTCGCCAGGATGATCACCCGCCAGTTCAGCTTTTCGCCGGCATGCGCAGGGCTCGTAGCGTTGATGTCGAAGGCTTCGTCCGTCGTCGTCAAGGTTCCCTCCCGGTGCTTGTTATGGGCCGGGGCGGCGCGGTCCCGAAGGGCGCCGCGGCATCGCCGGCCGGTCGTTCATGCTCGGTCAGCTCCCGTCTCTAGCGGTCGAGAAAGAGCTGCTCGCAGGCGGCCGCGGCCGCCAGGACCTGCCAGTCGGCGCCGCGGCGCCCGATGATCTGCAGGCCGACCGGCAGCCCTGCCGTGGTGCGCCCGCATGGCACGGTGCAGGCAGGCTGCTGGCTGAGATTCAGCGGGAAGCTGAAGCTTGCCCATTCGGTCCAGCGCTTCAGCCCTGAGCCGGGCGGAACCTCGGCGCCGACGGCGAAGGGTGTCACCGTGGTCGCCGGCGAGACGATCAGGTCGCAGGTTTCGAACAGGGCCTCCATGGCGGCGCCGAACTCGGCGCGCCGGATGCCGGCCGCGACATAGTCGGCGGCGGTGAAGCGGGCGCCGGCATCGGCGATGGCGACGAGGCCCGGATCCATGGCCTGGCGCGCCGCGCCGCCGACGCCGCGCAGGACGCTGGCCGCGCCGGAGAACCAGAGGAGATGGAAGAGCTCGAGCGCGCCGTCGAGCGGCGGCGAGACCGGCTCCAGCCGGGTGCCGAGGGACGCCATCAGGGCCGTCGCCTCGTCGAAGACCGAGGCGACGTCGGCGGCGAGCGCGCCCGCCGGCGGCTCGGTCCACAGGCCGATGCGCGCGCCGGCAAGGCCGTGCGCTGCCGCTTCGGGCGGGGAGAAGGCGAGAGGGTTCTGGTTCCAGTCGCGCCGGTCCTTGCCCGAGAGCACGTCGAGCATCAGCGCAGCGTCGGTGGCGCGACGCGCGATCGGCCCGATATGGGAAAGCGTTCCGAACGGGCTCGAGGGATAGGCGGGCACGCGCCCGAAGGTCGGCTTGTGGCCGACGACGCCAGTGAAGGCGGCGGGCACGCGGATCGAGCCGCCGCCGTCCGTGCCGAGATGCAGCACGCCGGCGCCGGTCGCGGCCGCGACGGCGGCCCCGCCGGACGAGCCGCCGGGCGTCAGGTCGGGATCCCAGGGATTGCGGGTAATGCCGTAGAGCGGACCGTCGGTCAGCGCCTTCCAGCCATATTCGGGAATCGCGGTCTGGCCGATCAGGACGGCGCCGGCCCGGCGCAGCAGGCTCACCGTCGGCGAGTCGACCCGCTGCGGCGACGCATCGGTCGCGCGGCTGCCGTAGCGCGAGGGCCAGCCCTTCACCGTCACGGCGTCCTTGAGCGTCACGGGAATGCCGTCGAGCGGGCCGAGTGGCGTGCCGACGCGCCAGCGTTCCTCGGAGGCACGGGCGGCGGCGAGCGCGCCTTCGCGATCGATCAGGGAAAAGGCGTTGAGAGCCGTATCGACGATGTCGGCCCGCGCGAGATGAGCCTTGGTGACCTCGACCGGCGACAGCGCGCCATACTGATAGGCCGACTGCAACTGGCTGACGCTCTTGCCGCACAGCTCCGGCAGGTCGAGAAGGGAGTATTGGTCAAGTAAATCGCGATTCTGAAGCGATCTTTCTTTTGAATTCATGTGCGATACTCCGCAATTCCGCACACGATTTCATAGCCAAGGGATGCTCAACGGCATAAAGCATTTTATGGCGGTTATTGCCTCACGCCGTGTCGCAACAGCCGGCGGGCCGGCCACCGCCGGAGCGGAGCCGGCGCGCTCCGTGCCGGCATCGACCAGATTGACTTGATCGCGCGACGTCATAACCTCGCTCGCCGGGCAGGCTCCTCGTCTGGGCTGGCGTCGCGGCGGCATCGCTCGCAGTGCATTGTCGTAGGGGTGAAGTGTCGGTCCCGTCTCCGCGCCGGAGACATGTGAGAGGCTGATCACGATGCGGCTCTCGATAAGACAGATCCGGTACATCAAGGACGTCGCGCAGTTCGGCAGCATTCTCGCGGCGTCGGAGGCTCTGCACATCTCGGCCTCTTCGATCGTCGCGGCCATCAACCTGGCGGAAGGCGAGCTCGGCACCGCGCTGTTCGAGCGGCGGCCGTCGCGCGGCGTGGTGGCGACGCCGGCCGGCGAGAAGTTCGTGCGCGCGGCGCAGATGCTGCTCACCGCGGAGGCCGAGTTCGAGCGGACCATCGCGACGCTGAAGACGCGGAACAAACCGTCGTCGGAAATCCGCATCGGCTGCTTCGAGCCGTTCGGCTCGCTGTTCATGCCCGACCTGATCCAGGCCTATGTCGGCCGCGGCGGGGTGCCGAACGTCTCGCTGTTCGAGGGCGACCAGAACGAGCTGCACAACTGGCTGGTCTCGGGTACGGTCGACCTGGTCATCGCCTATGACATCGGGCCGAGCTTCAACGGCAATGTGACGCCGATCTGCCAGGTGCCGGCCCATGTCATCGTCGCCGCCGACGACCTGCTCGCCTCGCGCAAAGCGGTGTCGCTGCGCGAGATCGCCGACCGGCCGCTGGTGCTGCTCGACCTGCCACATACCGGCAGCTATCTGCTGGCGCTGTTCGACGGCCTGGAGCTGCATCCGCGGATCGCCTTCCGCACCCGGTCCTACACCACGGTGAGCCGGGCGGTGGCGGCGGGTTTCGGCGTGTCGGTCGGCAATACCAGTCCCTTGTCGATCGCCGAGCACGAGGACGACGGCATCGTCCGGCTGCAGCTCGTCGACAAGCTGGTCTCGCCGACCCTGGTGATCGCCGACGGCTATGGCGCCGACAAGCCGGACTTTGTCCGCTCGTTCATCACCACCGCGCAGGAGCTGTTCCTCAACAGCGGGCGGCGACTGTCGTCCTGAGCCGGCGCGCGAAGAGGCCCGGCGGCGATGGGGCGCTCCGGCTGGTATCACGAAATGCATCATCACCCATCATAGAATGCATTTTTGCCGCCTGCGGCCGGGCCATATGATCGCTCGTGCCGCCGGGTCATGTCCTGCCGGCCCTCTGCTTCGAACGATCGCGATCAAACCAAACATGGTCGGTCATGACGTCCACGATCTCAGCAGTCCATGACGTAGTCGGCATTGGCATCGGCCCATCCAATCTGAGCGCGGCGGCGCTGCTGGACGGCATTCCGGACATCTCCGCCGTCTTTTTCGAACGCAGCGACACGTTTGCCTGGCACCCGGGGCTGATGTTCCGGGACGCGCTGCTGCAGACCTCGTTCCTGAAGGATCTCGTCACCTTCGCGGACCCGACCAACCCGCACTCCTTCATCAATTTCCTGCATGCGACGCGCCGGCTGCATCAGTTCATCAATGCCGACTTCGAGCGGGTCACGCGCAGCGAGTTCAGCGAATACATGGCGTGGGTGGCCTCGCGCCTGCCGGACCTGCGGTTCGGCCGCGAGGTGCGCGAACTGCGCCTGCAGAACGACATGTTCGTCGCGCGCATCGACCCGAACGTCGAGGTCTGTTCCAGGCACGTCATCGTCGGCGTCGGCCGTCGGCCGCATGTGCCGTCCTGCGCGACGGCGCATCTCGGCCATACCGTGTTCCATGCCGGCGCCTTCCTGCATCGCGTGCCGCCGATCCCGCGCGGCGCGGTGACCATCGTCGGCGGCGGGCAGAGCGCCGCCGAGATCTTCCTCCACTTCATCCGCAATGCCGGCGAACTCACCGCCATCACCTGGGTGACGCGGCGGGACAATTTCGCGCCGCTCGATGAGACGCCGTTCACCAACGACTATTTCACGCCGCTCTATGCGCGCTACTTCTTCGATCTCGACCTCGAGCGCCGGCTGGCGCTGATCGCAGCGCAGAAGCTGGCGAGCGACGGCATTTCGCCGTCGACGCTGAAGGAGATCTACCAGGAGATCTATCGCGCCAAATATGTCGAGAAACGCGGCCTCGTCCTGAACCTGTTCGTCGAGCATGAACTTGTCGCGCTCGACCGGACCGGCCGCGGCTGGGAGGCGACGATCGCCGATGCCCGCAGCGGGGCGCGCCGCCCGGTCCGCTCCGACCTCGTCGTGCTGGCGACCGGCTACGACAACGGGCTGCCGCCGGCGCTCGACGGGCTCAGGCACCTCCTGGAATTCGAAGGCGACATGCCGCGCCTGCGCAGCGACTTCTCGGCGGCATGGCGCGTGCCCAGCCGCAACCGGCTCTATCTGCAGAACGCCGGCCGGCGCAGCCACGGCATCGCCGACCCCAATCTCAGCCTGCTCGCCTGGCGCAGCGCGACCATCGTCAACAGCCTCGTCGGATACGAGCGCTTCCTCCTGCCGCAGACCGAGGAGCTGATCCATCGCGTGCCGGCAGGCCTTCACGCCGTCACGCATTCGCCCGTCCACCAGCCGCTGGAGCAGATCGCATGATTGCCGCGCCACTCGTCGCCGTTCACCATGTCGAGGACTATGCCGGCGGCATTCAGCTGAAGGAGCTGGATCTGGAGGAGGCCGGCGAGCGGGTGACCCCGTTCAAGGCCTCGATCATCACCGTGCCGCCCGGCATCACGACGCCCGTCGACCAGCATGACGTGAGGGAGTGCTGGGTGGTGATATCGGGACGGGGCGAGCTGACGAGCGAGGGTGTCTCGACGCCGCTCGAACCCGGCTCGGTCACCTATTTCGCCTCGCAGCGATCGCATCAGGTGCGCAATACCGGCACGGACGAACTGAAGTTCTTCTCGGCCTGGTGGAGCGTCAACGGATAGGTCCGCGTGCCATGGGCTTCGACCTCGCGATCATCGGCGGCGGGATTGTCGGAGCGACGATCGCAGCTCTCGCCCGCATCAGGCGGCCGCTGGCCCGTATCGCGCTCCTCGAGCAGCATCTGGTCGGCACCGGCGCGTCGCTCTACGGCGGGGCGCTGCGCGTGCCGCTCGGCACCAGCAGGACGCACCGCGCGCTGACAGCGCGCAGCGAGGACCTGTTCCGCGCCATCGAAGCCTGGGGCGGGCCGCTGCCAGGCCGGCCGCTGCCGATCGTCTGGATCGTGCCGGCAACGCGGCGCGAAGCCTTCGCCGGCTGCCTCACCGGCGCGAGCGAAGCGGCCGGGCCGGCCACGCGGCGTGCGCTCGAGGCACGCGTGCCGGGTCTGGCCCTCGATCCCGGCGACGTGGTGCTCACCGGGCCGCCGGCCTGGCACGGCAATCCGGGAGCGACGGCGCGGCGTCTCGTCGGCGCCTTGCGCCGGCAGGCTGGTTTCGTCGCCTATGAAGGCTTCCGGGTCGCGGCCGTCGACGTGCGGCCCGACGGCTGCGACGTCGTCGGTGCCGATGGGGACGTCCTGCGCAGCCGGCAGGTGGTCCGCGCGACCGGTCCCTGGCTCGCGCTCCCCGGTGCCGGCGCTCAGCCGGCGGAGCTCCGCACCAAGAAGGTCAGCGCGCTGCATGTCGACCTTGCCGCGCGCGACGACGATCCGGCCATCGTCTTCGTCGACGACGACGCCTATCTGCTGCCGGACCCGGACAGCGGGCGCTGGATCTTCTGCATCAGCAGCGACGAATGGGATGTCGCGCCGCAGCGGTCCGGGCTCGGCGTCAGTGGCCGCGACCGGGCGATCGCCGCCCGCGTGCTCGGCCGTCACGCGCCGGCGCTGACGGCGCTCTGCCGCGGCGGCCGGGTGTTCTGCGACGGCTATACCGACGACCGCCTGCCTCTGGTCGCCTGCGATCCGGGCACGCGGCGTCTGGTCCATGCTCTCGGCGGTTCCGGGGCCGGCTACCGGTTCGCGCCGGCGATGGCCGAGCAGGCCCTCGCGCTCCTCGGGCTCGAACCGGGCGAGGCAGCGGAAGTGCCGGCATCGATGCCGCAGGCCGACCTCGTGCCGCCCTGACACGGTCGCGACGGCACAGACGACAAGCCCGATCGCGCTGGCGCCTCGAACGGCGCAGCCGGCGATTCATGCCTCAACAGGACCATCCCGTTCATGACCTCAATGACCGCGCCCGCCCAGGAAACCCAGATGCTGCCGCGCATCCTGGTCTATCTCGGCAGTTTCAGCATCGCCACCGCCTATGGCCTGTTCCTCATCCTGCCGCTGCATGTCAAAGCGCTCGGCGGCAACGAGGAGGTGGTCGGGCGGATCCTGTTCGCCGGAGCCTTCGGCACGCTTCTCAGCGTCGGATTGACGACGCGCCTGGTGACGATCTGGAAACCCTATCTGGTGCTGGCAGCCGGCGCGCTCTGCTATGCCGCCGGCAGCGGCCTCTTCGCTTTCTCCAGCACGCTGTCAGCGCTCGATCTCGTCGGCGGCTTCCTGCTCGGCGTCGGCTGGGCGCTGGCCTTCACGATCTCGCCGATCATGCTGTCGAACCTCGTCACCGACGCCAACAGGGCGGTGCTGTTCAGTGTGCTCTCGGCATTCAACGCGCTGGGCCTCGGCATTGCGCCGCTGACCGCCCAGCGGCTCATCGCGGCCGGCGTGCCACACAGCCGCATCTTCCTCATCGCGGTGATCCTGTCGGTCCTGAGCGCGGCGCTGTTCTACGCCGCCGGGCGTTCGCTCGCCCGCATCGTCGTGCCGCGCCAGGAAGCGGCAGCGGAAGGCGAACTCGCGGCGCTCCTGCACATCCTGCGATCGCCGGCAATCTATCCGCTGATCATGGTGTTTCTCGGCGCCTGCGTCCTCTCGTCCATGTTCAACTTCCAGACCACCTATGCGCTGGTCCAGGGCCTCGACTATTCGATCTTCTACGGCTTCTACACGGCCGCGGTGATCGCCGGCCGGTTTCTGGTCAGCGGCATGGTCAGCCGGCGCGAGCCGATGACGATGACCATCGTGCTGCTCACGCTGATGGTGCTGTCGATGCTGTCATTCGCGGTGACCGGCGCGAACGTTCCGCTCTATGCGGCGAGCGCGGCGCTGTTCGGCCTCAGCTACGGCCTCGTCTATCCGCTGATCCAGGCCCAGGCGGTCAATGCTTCGCCGGAGGCGCTGAGGCCGCGCACGCTGGTCTACTTCTCCATGGCCTATTTCATCGGCTTCTTCGGCTTTCCGCTGATCGGCGGACGGATCATCGTGACCAGCGGGTACCAGGTCCTGCTGGTGGCATTGCTGGTCCTCGCCGGGCTTGAGCTCGCCGTGGCGGTCTGGCGTTCCGTCGCGGCGCGATCGCGGCCAGCGGAGGCTCCCGCGCCGGGCAAGGCCGACTAGTCTCGCGCTCAGGGCGCGAGGCCTGCAAGGCGCGCGGGCAGGGTGGCGATCGCTGCCTCGTCCGCATTCGCGAAGGCGAAGCGCAGATGTCCGTCCTGGCCGGGGCCGAAATAGCTGCCGGGCAGGCCGAGCACGCCCCGGCCAGTCGCCAGCGCCTCTGCCACCCGCTCGGCCGGGACGCCGGCGAAGGGATGGCGGACATAGGCGAAATAGGCGCCGATCGAGGAGATCGCCCAGCCCGGGCAGGCCTGCATCACGGTCCTGAAGGCATCGATGCGGCCGTTGATGGTGGACCGCGTCGCCGCCCGCCAGTCGGCGAGCCCTTCGATCGCCCAGGCGAGCGCCGTCTGGCCCGGGCGGGCCGGGCAGATCTGGAAGCTGTCGAGGATCTTCAGGATGCCGGCCATGGCGGCGGGCCCCGCCGTGATCGCGCCCAGCCGATGGCCGGGCACGGCATAGGCCTTGGAGAAGGAGTAGAGCTGGATCACCGTGTCGCGCCAGGCCGGATCGGCGAAGAGTTCGTGAGCGCGTCCGGCGCCGTCGCCGAGAAAATCGCGATAGGTCTCGTCGACGATCAGGGCGATGCCGCGGGCGCGGGCAAGCGCCGCGAAGCCGGCGATGACGGCGGCCGGATAGATCGCGCCGGTCGGATTGTTCGGCGTCACCAGCACGATGGCGCGCACCCGGCCGTCGATGAGCCGTTCGGCAGCGGCAAGGTCCGGCACGAAGCCGCCGGCGGCGAGACAGGGCAGGGGCCTTGCCTCGATGCCCAGCATGTTCAGCGTCATCTGGTGGTTGAAGTACCAGGGCGCGGGCAGCAGCACGGCCTCGCCGGCCCGGGCCACCGCCAGGGCGGCGGCCAGGAAGGCGAGGTTGCAGCCGGCGGTGATCGCGACGTCGCCGGCTGCAACCTCGCCGCCATAGAGGGCCGCGACCTCGGCGGCATAGGCCGCGCGCAGCGGCTCGCGGCGGCGGCCAGGCGGTCGAGCAGGGCACGGGGTGGCGCCGAGCCGGGCGCCGCCTGCGACAGGTCGATCGGCGCGCCGAAGGCGCCGTCATAGCGGGTCATCCAGGCGCGCGCCGCCGGAATCGGCGGCGTGCCCGTGTCGACGACTTGCGGATTCAAGGCGAACAAGGGGTCACCAGGCTCCGGTGTTCGGCATGGAGGCCCAGGGCTCCGCGGGCGCCTTGGCGGCGCCCTTCTGCAGGAGTTCGATCGAGATGTTGTCGGGCGAGCGGACGAAGGCCATGACACCGTCACGCGGCGGCCGGTTGATCACGATACCGGCCTTCTGCAGCCTGTCGCAGGTCGCGTAGATGTCGTCGACCTCATAGGCGAGGTGGCCGAAGCTGCGGCCGCCGGTATAGACTTCCGGGTCCCAGTTGTAGGTCAATTCGACCAGCGCGCCGCCACGGCGGCCGGCGGCGGCATCGGCCTCGGCCTGGGCCTTGTCCTCGGGGGCGGCAAGGAAGACGAGGGTGAAGCGGCCCTTCTCGTTGTCGATCCGGCGGACCTCCACAAGGCCGAGCTTGTTGCAGTAGAAGTCGAGCGACTGGTCGAGGTCGGTGACGCGAACCATGGTGTGAAGATAACGCATGTGACCGTCCTTTGATCTGGCGCTTGGAGTGTGGAATGGACGCGGAGTTGAAGACGGCGGCGAACGATCTGGCAAGCCTCGTCGAACAATCCAGCCGTGCGCTCGCTTTTACCGGTGCGGGGCTGTCGACGGAATGCGGAATTCCGGATTTTCGTTCGCCCGGTGGATTGTGGGCGCGCAACAAGCCCATCCCCTTCGACGCCTTCATGACGAGCCGGGCGGCCCGCAGCGAAGCCTGGCGGCGCAAATTCGCGATGGACGAGAGCTTCAAGGCGGCCGTGCCGGGACGCGGCCACCGCGCGCTGGCAGCAATGGTCGCGACCGGCCGGCTGCGCGGCATCGTCACGCAGAACATCGACAATCTGCATCAGGACTCCGGCGTGCCCGGCGAGCGGCTGATTGAGCTGCACGGCAACGGCACCTATGCGACCTGCCTTCATTGCGCGCGCCGCTACGAGCTTGGCTGGGTTCGCGAGGCGTTCGAGGCGGCTGGCGGCGAGGCGCCCGACTGCAGCGCCTGCGGCGGCCCGGTGAAATCCGCCACCATCTCGTTCGGGCAGGCCATGCCGGAAGCCGAGATGCGGCGCGCGCTCGACTGGTCGGTGGAGGCGGATCTGTTCATCGCGATCGGTTCCTCGCTCGTCGTCCACCCTGCTGCAGGGCTGCCGGTCGCGGCCAAGCGCGCGGGTGCGCGGCTGGTCATCCTCAACCGTGAGGATACGCCGCTCGACGGGCTGGCGGACCGGGTGATCGCAGCGGATATCGGCACGGTGCTGCAATCTGTGGTCGAGCGGCTCGGTATTGCAGGTCCCGGCTGAGCCATGGCGCTGCAAGCACCCGCCAAATATGTTCGCAATCCCGCCGCCCGCTGATTTTATGGCTTTGCTGAACCAAGCGCGATGTTATCCTTTTCTTAGAGAATCAGACGAAGTGGGACCTCGGGGCAGGGTCCCGACAGAGCGGCGGTGAGCGTGATGACCTCGGACGGTTCCGATCCGGACGGCCAGGGTGGCAAGAACAACCTTCACGTGCGGGGGGCTGGCCAGCCGGCCGTCGACGAGGTGCCGGCGGATCTCGTCGAAATCTCCGGCACGATCAAATGGTTCGATGTGGCCAAGGGTTACGGTTTCATCGTGCCGGACGGCGGCGGTGCCGACGTGCTGCTGCACGTCACCAGCCTGCGCCGCGACGGTTTTCAGACGGCCTATGAAGGTGCGCGGATCGTGGTCGAGGCGACCATGCGCCAGCGCGGCATGCAGACCTTCCGCGTCCTGTCGATGGACGATTCGACGGCGGTGAATCCCTCGCAGCTGCCGCCGGCACGCACCCATGTCTCGGTGACGCCGACGAGTGGCCTGGAGCGGGCCGAGGTGAAGTGGTTCAACCGCCTGCGCGGCTTCGGCTTCCTGTCGCGCGGCCCCGGCACGCCCGACATCTTCGTGCACATGGAAACGCTGCGCCGCTACGGGCTCACGGAATTGCGACCGGGCCAGTGGGTTCTGGTGCGTTATGGTGACGGCTCCAAGGGTCTGATGGCCGCGGAAGTCCGTCCGGACGGGGCGCCTTTCCCGGCCTCGCACTGAGAGCCTATGCGAGGTTGCCTCATGACGATTGATCGCCGAATGCTGCTGGCGGCGGGCGCGGGCCTCATCGCCGCGCCCATCACCGCGCGCGCGATGAGCGCCGCCGTGAATCGGCTCGAGATCGTCATGCGCTCGGGCCGTAGGCACGCCTTCGAGGTGGAGATCGCCAATACGCCGGAGACGCGGGCCCGCGGCCTGATGTTCCGCCGGTCGCTGCCAGCCGATGGCGGCATGCTGTTCGATTTCGCTGCCGGCGAGACCGACGTGTCGATGTGGATGAAGAATACCTATATCCCGCTCGACATGGTGTTCATCCGGGCGAACGGCACGATCCGCCATATTGCCGAGAACACGACGCCGTTTTCGGAGGCGACCATTTCGTCGCGCGGGCCGGTCAAGGCGGTGCTGGAGGTTGCCGGCGGCACCTGCCAGCGGCTCGGCATCGCCCCAGGCGACCGCGTCATCCACCCTTTCTTCAGAAGCTGAGCTTTAACAAAGCCGGGCAAGGCCGCTTGCCGCGGCCGGGTGCCTCGGCTATTGCGAGGGGCGCGTCGGGGCGTAGCGCAGCCTGGTAGCGCGAGAGTTTTGGGTACTCTAGGTCGCTGGTTCGAATCCAGTCGCCCCGACCATTCCCGGCCCACTTGAGGAGGCGTTCACGTGGTGGCCCGCATCTATCGACCCGCCAAGACCGCGATGCAGTCCGGTCAGGCCAAGACCCACGACTGGCGGCTCGATTTCGAGCCGGAGGCGCCGCGCGTGGTCGAGCCGCTGATGGGTTATACGAGCTCGACCGACATGCGCCAGCAGGTGCGTCTGACCTTCGAGACCAAGGAAGACGCCATCGCCTATGCCGAGAAGAACGGCCTGGCCTACGAGGTGTTCGAGACTGATACGCCGAAGCGGCGCACGGCGGCCTATTCGGACAATTTCAAGTTCAACCGCATCGGAACCTGGACCCACTGACGGGTCTGAGCTTCCATGGGCCCGCGCCCTTGGGCGCGGCCCGCAGCCGGCCGATCGCATGATCCGGTCCCGTAGCTCAGTTGGATAGAGCGACAGCCTTCTAAGCTGTTGGTCGCAGGTTCGAGTCCTGCCGGGATCGCCATTCCTTGGATTGTCCGACCCGGACACATGGGTAACAGATTGTACCTAAGACATGGGTGACACTCTTGGCCCGAACGGGTTGTCGAGTGGCTGCAGGGTTTTCTGTTCCAAATCGAAGTAGCCGAGATCGTAGCTCATGAAGCTGACGAGCCAAATGCCCTCGTCGACTTCCTTGATGCCGACGCGCTGACCGGCGAGCACGGTCGAGACGTTGATCTTCTTTCGGTGCAGGCACAGGCGGCCGCAGGCGGTGATCATCACGTCGCGGTCATGCAGGGGATAGCTGAGCTCCGGCAGGCCCGTGTAGGGCCTGCATGATGGCGTATAGACCTCGGCCGGACACTTCATGTCGAGCCCCTCGTGAGGACGCTCGGTGTTGAACTCCTTCTGGAAGGCATCGAACCGGCCCTGCTGCTGCAGGCTGTTCTGGCCGGCCGGACGGGTCGCTTCCTTCTTCAGCGTGAGATGCATGCGCTCGTGCCGCCCATTCTGCTGCGGCTGGCCGGGCTGGATGCGTTCGATGGCAATGCCGAGCCTGAGCCACCAGACCGAGAGCCTGGACAGATTGAACAGGCCGTTCGGGCTGGCAAAGGGCACGCCATTGTCGGAGCGAATGGCCTCCGGCAGGCCCCGCTCGCGGAACAACTGCTCGAAGGCCGTGATCGCCAGCTCTTCCCGCACCGAGTCCAATGCTTCGCACATGAGCAGGAAGCGCGAGGCGTGGTCGGTCACGGTGAGCGGGTAGCAGTACTGTCCGTTGCCGAGCTTGAACTCCCCCTTGAAGTCGGCGCACCACAGCGCATTGGCGACCGCCCCTTGCGACAGCGCCGTGCCATGGGCCCGATGGCGCGGGCGCCCCGGCGGCTTCACCAGGCCGTGGCGATGCAGGACCGCATGGATGGTGCTACGAGCCGGCACCCGTACGTCGCCGGCCAACCGCCGCACGATCAGTTCGCGCAGCTTGCGCGCGCCCCAGTGCGGCTTGTCCCGCTTGAGCGTCACGATCAGGCTCTCGATCTGGCCGGGCAACTGGTTGGCATAACGCACCGGCCGGCGCGAGCGATCGCTCAGGGCCTCCTGTCCGTGCTCCTTGTAGCGGCTGAAGATCTTGTAGCCGGTCTTGCGTGAGATGCCGAAGGCCCGACAGGCCTCCGTCATCGCCTCTCCATCCAGCAGGCGGGCAACGAAGCGAAGACGCTCGTCCATGACCGAACACTCCTTCCATGGCATCCCACCCTCCGCTTCCAGAACAAAAGCGGAAACTGTAACCCATGTGTCCGGTACGATCTGTCACCTGTGTCTCAGGCCGCTCAGGAAATATCAACGAATTGACGCTGCGGCCGGCCTGGCGGGGAAGGGGCGCCGCGAAACGCGACGCCCGCAACGCATCAATAGTCCATGCCGCCGGCTGCGGCGGCCGCCGGAACCGTGTCCTTCTTCGGAAGGTCGG
This sequence comes from bacterium YEK0313, assembly GCA_000751295.2. Taxonomy (NCBI): domain Bacteria; species bacterium YEK0313. The sequence continues at coordinate 4,017,720 of CCMO02000001.1, read as the reverse complement.
CAATCATGGCCTCGGTCGTGATCAGCAGGCCAGCGACGGAGGCGGCATCCTGGATCGCCGTGCGCACGACCTTGGTCGGGTCGATGATGCCGGCCTTGACCAGATCGCGATATTCGCCCGTCTGCGCGTCATAGCCCCAGGCATAGTCGGTCGCCTCCAGCAGCTTGCCGATGACAACGCCGCCATCCTCTCCGGCATTCTCGACGATCTGCTTGGCGGGGGCGCTGATGGCCCGGCGGACGATGTCGATGCCGGTGCGCTGATCGTCGCTGGCCGGCGCAAGGCCCTCCAGCGCCTTGATCGCGCGCAGCAGCGCAACGCCGCCGCCCGGCAGGATGCCTTCCTCCACCGCGGCGCGCGTGGCGTTCAGGGCGTCGTCGACGCGGTCCTTCTTTTCCTTGACCTCGACCTCGGTCGCGCCGCCGACACGGATGACAGCGACCCCGCCGGCGAGCTTCGCCAGCCGCTCCTGGAGCTTCTCGCGATCGTAGTCGGAGGTCGTCTCCTCGATCTGCGCCTTGATCTGTGCGATCCGCGCGTCGATGTCGGCTCTGGAGCCCATCCCGTCGACGATGGTGGTGTTCTCCTTCTCGATGCGCACGCGCTTGGCGCGGCCGAGCATGTCGAGCGTGACGTTTTCGAGCTTGATGCCGAGGTCCTCGCTGATCGCGGTGCCTCCGGTCAGGATCGCGATATCTTCGAGCATCGCCTTGCGCCGATCGCCGAAGCCCGGAGCCTTCACGGCGGCGATCTTGAGCCCGCCGCGGAGCTTGTTGACGACCAGCGTGGCGAGAGCTTCGCCTTCGACGTCTTCGGCCACGATCAGCAGCGGCTTGCCGGATTTGACCACCGCCTCCAGCAGAGGCAGCAGCGTCTGGAGGCCCGTGAGTTTCTTGTCGTGGATCAGGATGTAGGGATCCTCGAGCTCGACGGTCATCTTTTCGCCGTTGGTGACGAAATAGGGTGAGAGATAGCCGCGGTCGAACTGCATGCCCTCGACGATGTCGAGCTCCGTCTCGGCCGTCTTGGCCTCCTCGACCGTGATGACGCCCTCCTTGCCGACCTTTTTCATCGCCTCGGCGATCATCTCGCCGATCGTGCGATCGCCGTTGGCGGAGATGGTGCCGACCTGGGCGACCTCTTCGGAGCCGGTGATCGTCTTGGAATGTTCGCCGAGGGATTTCGTCACCGCCTGCACCGCAAGATCGATCCCGCGCTTCAGGTCCATCGGGTTCATGCCCGCGGCGACAGCCTTGGCGCCTTCGCGGACGATCGCCTGAGCCAGGACCGTTGCCGTCGTGGTGCCGTCGCCCGCCGCATCGGCTTGCTTGGCGGCAACTTCGCGCACCATCTGCGCGCCCATATTTTCGAACTTGTCGGAAAGCTCGATCTCCTTTGCGACGGTGACGCCGTCCTTGGTGATGCGGGGAGCACCGAACGACTTCTCGATCACGACGTTGCGGCCCTTGGGACCCAGCGTCACCTTCACGGCGTTTGCCAGCGTGTCGACACCACGCAGCATCCGCTCGCGCGCGTCCTGCGAAAACTTGACGTCCTTCGCAGCCATGATTCCTCACTCCTTCAGACTTGAGGTTTCAGGTCGGTCAGATGGAAAGGCCCCTTCAGGCGGCCTTCTTGAAGGTCGCGGCCGCCTCGACCACGCCCATAATGTCGCTCTCCTTGACGATCAGCAGCTCCTCGCCGTCGATCTTGACCTCGGTCCCGCTCCATTTGCCGAAGAGGACGCGGTCGCCGACCTTGACGTCGAGCGGAATGAGCTTGCCCTGTTCGTCGTGGCGGCCCGGCCCGGCCGCGACGACCTCTCCTTCCTGCGGCTTCTCCTGGGCGGTGTCGGGAATGATGATCCCGCCCTTGGTCCTCCCCTCCGCGTCGATGCGCCTCACGACGACGCGATCGTGCAGTGGCCGAAACTTCATGAGTTCCTCCAGTGTTCAGGTCTGTCACAGGTCAAGGCGGGCCGGCGTCCCGAGGCGGCTCGCGGCGGTTTTCCGCGGCGCCGGGGCGCCGTGCCCGGCGGATGATTTGGTTTGCCTCATTTTGGCCTTCAAGAGGCCGGCGGAACTTTTTTTGAATGAGTGCTAGCATGTTGAAATAGCTAGCTAATGACGGATTCCGGCGCCCGCCGATGCCGCCTGCGGCACCCTGCCGATCGCGCCAGAACAGCGGCCAGGCCAGCGCCTTTTCCGCGCTGCGCCGTGGGCGCGGCACGGCCGTCGATCTCCTTGCGCGTCACCCTTGAAGGGCAGGGCAGCCGTTCCTAGCTCCGTGATGATGAGCGGGCTTCCTGTCCCCGCGCATCTTCATGACATCGCGAACGGAGGAGGTTCTTGCTCGTCGCGACGGCTGTCGTCTTGCCCATGGCGATCGTCACCGGCGCCGCCCCCAAGGGATCGCCGCAGTCGGGCCTCGATCGTCGGCCGGAAGCCAAGCGACGGAGACATGGCAAGGCGGCCGCGCCCATGCCGGCGGCCACCAGGCCTTTCCGGACCGCGTTCATTGTCAACGCTTTGCTCAAACGAGGAGGTTTTGCCGATGAAGATTGCCCAGATCGCGCCGCTCGCCGAGCGCTGCCCGCCAAGGCTCTACGGCGGCACCGAGCGGATCGTATCCTATCTGACCGAGGAGCTCGTTCGGCTGGGGCACGACGTCACGCTGTTTGCGAGTGGCGACTCGCGAACGAAAGCCAAGCTCGTTCCGTGCTGCGACATGGCCTTGCGGCTGAATCCATCGGTCCGGGACCCGCTTCCCTATCACATGCTGATGCTGGAACAGGTCCGGCGCTGCGCCGACGAGTTCGACGTGCTGCACTTCCATATCGACCTGATGCATTATCCGCTCGCCGCCTCGCTCGGCCGGATGGTCACGACGCTGCATGGACGGCTCGACCTGCCGGATCTGCCACCCTTCTACGCGGCCTTTCCGCGATATCCTCTGGTCTCGATATCCGACAGCCAGCGCCGCCCGCTCGCCTTCGCCAACTGGGCGGCGACGGTCCATCATGGCCTGCCCGAGGATCTGCTGCCGTTCAGCGCCAACCCGAAGGAGGGCTATCTCGCCTTCCTCGGCCGGATTTCACCCGAGAAACGCCCGGACCGCGCGATCGAGATCGCTGCGCGCGCCGGCATGAAACTGAAGATCGCAGCCAAAGTCGACAAAGCCGACGAGGCCTATTGGAACGGGACGGTCCGGCCGATGCTGGCCTCGCATCCCAATGTCGAATTCGTCGGCGAGATCAACGAGCACGACAAGGCGACATTCCTCGGCGAGGCGAGCGCGCTGCTGTTCCCGATCGACTGGCCGGAGCCTTTCGGCCTCGTCATGATCGAAGCGATGGCCTGCGGCACTCCGGTCATCGCCTTCCGCAACGGGTCGGTGCCGGAGGTGATCGACGAAGGTGTCTCCGGCTTCATCGTCAGCAATGTCGACGAAGCCGCCGCCGCCGCCCGCCATATCGACCTCATCGACCGCGCCGAGGTGCGCGCCGCCTTCCAGGAGCGCTTCACGGCCGAGCGGATGGCGCGCGACTATCTCGATGTCTATCGCGGCCTGGAAGGTGGGCTTCCGGGCGTAATGCGGCCCCCGGCCAGGGTCGGCAATGGCATCGACCTGGAGGCTATGACCTGAGGCCGAGGGCATGTGATGCCGAGGATGGCCATTGCCCAGGGCGTGGCCATTCACTCGCCCCACGACGGCGGTTGCCGTTCGAGCGGCCGCCGCCGAGGCGGGCGTTGCCCTGGTCAGTCCGCGGTTTCCGCGAGCGCCTCGCGCATTTCGCGCAGCGCCGTGAGCTGCGTCTCGCGATCCTCGATCTCGCGCATCAGATCGGCTTCGGCGGCGGCATCGGTGATCGCCTGGGAGCGCTCGATCAGTTCGCCGAGCTGCTGCATCACCGCGGCGATACGATTGTCGATATCGAACAGCCGTTCGGACTTGTCGGTCATGACCGGCTCCTTTCGCGAACCCCGACGCTGGTCAACGCGAGCCGCGTCGTCCGGGTTCCGCGCCCCGCGGTCAGGGATGGACGTCGTGACCGGCGGCCGCCTCGGCCTCGCGGCAGAGCTCGCGGAATCTGCGCACGACCTCTTCGAGATGCTGGATGCGCGCGGCGGCCGGATCCTTCGACTTTTCGGTCTTGTTGGCGCGGACGAACCTGGCCGCCGCTTCGGCGCAGCGGATCCAGACCGCCTGCTCGGCCGCCGGCAGGCTGTCGAAGGTCGGCGCGCGCAAGGGCTCGTCATCCGCGAACCGCGCGTCGAAGATCACCCGAGCCAAGGCCAGAGTATCAGTCATGGCATCCCCAGGGCATGTTGACCTGCCGTGAGGTCCGCATAGCAGGGCAGGAGGGCCTGACGCTAGGTCCGGTCGGTACTTTTCGACATGATCAGCGGGCGGCGGCCGCATCCAACCGGCGGCGGGTCAGCCACAGGACGAGGGTCGCCGCCGCGACCATCCAGACCTTGCCCAGCACCATGCCCGGCAGAAGGCTGACCGAGCCGAAGGCAAGCCACAGGAACAGGGTGCTGTCGATGGCCGTGCCGACGACACTCGAGGCGATCACCGCCGGGATCAGCCGGCGGCGCGCGAGCGGCGTGTAGACCGCGGTGTCGGCGAGCTCGGAGAACAGGAAGGCGGCGCCGGAGGCGAGCGCGAGCGCGGGCGGCGCGACGAACCAGGAGAGGACGGCACCGCAGACGACGCCCGCGAGCGACCAGCCGAGGCCGAGGCTGCGCTGGACGACGTCGCGCAGGACGAGCGCGAGGCCGACCATCAGGACGCCGCTCGGCGCCATCAGGCCGAAGCCGACGGGAATGATGCAAGGGCCGTTCGGCACGCAGGTCGTGCCGACATTGCCGATGAGCCAGTTCGCCAGGGGAATGGTCGAGACGAAGCCGACGAGCGAGGCAATTCCGATCATGCGGGACGCGGTCCGTTCAGAAAGGCGTTTTCGGGTGTCGGCCGGCTCTATACTGCGGATTGCGCCGCCGTCCCACGAAAAACGGCTGCTCCGCGCGATCGTGATGCGGCCCCTGGCCGGGCTCCCGGGAGAATGCGGCCGCCGGGGAGAGCCGTCGAGCGCCTGTCTCGCCCGCGACTGTGATTCAGGATATGCCGGCAAGGCTCTGTCGTCACAGCCCTTTTCCGGTTCCTGGCCGCGCCGCCGCTGGGCTCTCGAGGGTCGTTCGTGAGGCCGCGGGGCTGCCTTATTTGCGCTCGATTAACCTTTCGCTGGTGCCATGGCCGCAGTGACAGTGATTCGTGAGAGCATCGCGTGGCCGAGATCATTCCGTTCCGTCCCAGACCCAAGGCCACCGAGGAAGCCTGCGAGATCGACCTGCTTCTGGCGGTCGACATCGCGATCCGCGATCTGCGCGACCTGTCGCGCCGCCTGCGCAGCAAGGCCTCGCGCCAGCAGGCCGAGGATTGCCGGCAGATGCTGGAGCGGGCGCTCCGGGCGGTGGTGTGACCATTCGCTGCCGATCATGACGGCGTGATCGCGGCGGCGGATGCGTGACATGCCGGCCCGTTGGCCTTAAGGGAATTTTCCCGCACGAGGACACGGACCGGACCGCCCGCAAGCACGATGAGCCCTATCGACACGCCATCCGCCTCAACGCTCGCCGCACCGCCGCGCAGCCTGTCGGCGCGCCTTGCGGCCGTGCGCGAGGGCTTGAGCCTTGCGGTTGTCCGGCTCAAGCGGCCCGTCCGGCCGAATGCGACGCCCGCTCTGCGCATTTTCCCGGACTGGCCGAGCCGTGTGGCGGCAACGTTGATCGGCGCGGCTCTGGCCCTCGCCAGCATGGCCTATGTCGATCCGCTTCTTCAGGAGGCCCAGCACGGCATTCATGGCGGCCTCGCCGACCTCTTCGAGCTGATCACCCATGTCGGCAAATCGGGCTGGCTGCTCTGGCCGACCGGCATCATGCTCGTCGTGATCGGCCTGGCCATGCCGCCGGTCCGTGGTTTCGCCGACAAGGTGGTGCTGGCTCTCGCTGCCCGCCTTGCCTTCCTGATGGCGGCGGTCGGGGGCTCGGGCTTGATCATCGCCATCGTCAAGCGCCTGATCGGCCGGGCCCGCCCGCGCTATTTCGAGCAGTTCGGCACGCTGCATTTCGATCCGACCGCCTGGAGCTCGTCCTTTGCGAGTTTCCCGTCCGGCCATTCGCAGACCGCCTTCGCCATCGCCGTCGCCTTCGCCTGCCTGTTCCCGCGCTGGCGCAGGCTGCTGGTGGCCCTGGCGGCGCTCATCGCGGTCAGCCGGATCGTCGTCGACGCCCATTATTTCACCGACATCATCGTCGGCTCGGCCTGGGGTGCCTGGTTCACGCTCATGACGCGCGACTGGTTCGCCCGCCGCGGTTTCGTCTTCGCTCCCGGGCCGGGACGCGAACCTTTCCCCATGCCGCGCCGGCGCGTCGCGGCGGCAGTCAGGCAGCTCGCCCGCCGCATCAGGTCGTGAGCACTGGTCCCGTGCGCGACGATCTCGACGCGCTCCGGCGCGAAGCCTGGGCGCTGATCGTCGCCGCCGTCACCGACGGCCGGGCGCCGTTCCATACATCGACGATCGCAACGACGGACGGCGCGGGGGCGCCGCGGCTGCGCACCGTGGTGCTGAGGGCTGCCGATGCCGCGGCCGGCACGGTGCGTTTCCACACCGACCTCAGGTCGGCCAAGGCAGACGAGCTCTCCGGCGACCCGCGGACGGCCGTGCACTTCTTCGATCCGGCGCGAAAGGTGCAGGTCCAACTCGCCGGCAGGGCGGTCATTGCCGGCGTCGCGGATGAAGGCGGGCGTTCGGCCTGGGAAACGGCGCGGCCGAGCAGCCGCACCGGCTATGGCGTGATGCCCGGGCCGGGCACGCCGATCGCCGGCGGCGGCAGCTATCGTCTGCCCGGGACGGCCGCCGAGATCGCTGCCGGCGCGGCCCATTTCGGCGCAGTCACCGTCACGGCCGATCGGCTCGACTGGCTGTCGCTCGACGCGACCGGCCACCGGCGCGCCCGTTTTGTGCGCACCGCAACAGCGTGGCAGGGCACCTGGCTGGTGCCCTGACGCCGGCTCAGCCGGCTGCCTTCATGCGGGCGAAGCCGGCGGCGAGATCGGCCTGAAGATCGGCGACGTCCTCGAGGCCGATCTGGAAGCGCAAGGCCGTGCCGCCGGGATTCCAGGTCGTCGCGGTGCGGTAGGTCGAGCAGTCGAAGGGCACGACCAGGCTCTCGTAGCCGCCCCACGAATAGCCCATGCCGAACAGTTCGAGCCCGTCCAGGAAGGCGCCGAGCGCCTGTTCCGACACCGGGTGCAGGATGACCGAGAACAGGCCGGATGCGCCCTTGAAGTCGCGCTTCCAGATCGCGTGCCCGGGATGGGACGGGAAGGCCGGATGCAGCACGGTCTTCACCTCGGGCCGCTCGCTCAGCCAGGTCGCCATGGCCATGCCCTGGCGGCCGGCTTCGTCTAGCCTCAAGCGCATGGTGCGCAGACCGCGCAGCGCCAGGAAGACGTCCTCGGGCGAGGACAGGATGGCCATGGCGTCGAAGGTTTCGCGCAGCGCCGGCCAGCAGCGCTCATTGGCCGTGACGAGGCCCATCAGGATGTCGGAATGGCCGCCGAGATATTTGGTGCCGGCTTCGATGGCGATGTCGACGCCGCGCTCATGCGGCGGAAAGAGCAGGGGGGTGGCCCAGGTATTGTCCGTCAGCACCACCGCGCCGCGGGCGTGGGCGGCCTTGGCGATCGCCGGGATGTCCTGCATCTCGAAACTCTGCGAGCCCGGCGCCTCGGTGAAGACGGCGGTCGTGTTCGGCCGCATCAGCGCACCGATATCGGCGCCGACCAGCGGGTCGTAATAGGTCGTCTCGACGCCGAAGCGCCTGAGCACGGTGTCGCAGTACTGGCGCGTCGGGCGATAGACGGAATCGGTGACGAGCAGATGGTCGCCGGCCTTCAGGCAGGACTGCAGCGCGACCATGATGGCGGCGAGGCCGGAGGGCACCAGCACGGTGCCGGCGGCGCCGGAAAGCTCGGTCCAGGCCCTTTCCAGGGAGCCGGTGGTGGGCGTGCCCTTGGTGCCGTAGACGAAGCGCTGGCGGCGCGCCTTGAGCTCCTCATAGGTCGGGTAGAGCACCGTCGAGCCGCGATAGATCGGCGTATTGACGAAGCCGAACTGCTCCGACGGGTCGCGGCCGCCGAGGACGAGCCGGGTGCGTTCGGAAAAGCGCTTGCTGTCGGACGGGCCTGCCATAGTCGCCTCGCTTCAGGGACAAAATCGAGCGAGCAAGGCCCGCATCAGGACGGATGGGCGGCCATTTCTTCGACCAAGGAAGCAGGCGTCAAGCCCCCGCCAAGGCCTTGACCCCCGTTCTGAGATGGCCTGAGATGCAGGAATGCGAGGTCTCCAAGCGAGCTGCCTGGCAAGCCAGGCGGCTTCCTGCGGGGCCACAGGCGGTACAGAGGGGAAAAACGCGCCGTCCGCCTGCTCGCGCATGCCAACAATCGATCAAACAAAGACGGAAAAGGCTGCCACCATGAAACGGATCGTCTCGGCCCTCGCGCTTGGCGCAGTGCTCGGGTTTTCGTCCAGCGCCGCGCTGGCCCAAGCGCCCGCCGCGGGCAACACGCTGCGCAACGTGCAGGCGAAGGGCTTCGTGCAATGCGGCGTGACGCAAGGCCTCGCGGGCTTCTCGCAGCCCGACAGCCAGGGCAACTGGACCGGCCTCGACGTCGACTTCTGCCGCGCGGTCGCCGCCGCGATCTTCAACGACCCGACCAAGGTGCGCTTCGTGCCGCTGTCGGCAAAAGACCGTTTCACCGCGCTGCAGGCCGGTGAAATCGACGTGCTGGCGCGCAACTCGACCTGGACGATCCAGCGCGACACCGCGCTCGGCCTCAACTTCACCGGCGTCAACTATTACGACGGCCAGGGCTTCATGGTGCGCAAGTCGCTCAACGTGAAGAGCGCGCGCGAGCTGTCCGGCGCCTCGGTCTGCGTGCAGGCCGGAACGACGACCGAGCTGAACCTTGCCGACTTCTTCCGGGCCAACAACCTCAAATACGAGCCGGTGGTCTTCGCCACCAACGACGAAACCGTGAAGGCCTATGACGCCGGCCGCTGCGACGCCTTCACGACGGACGCCTCGGGCCTCTATGCCGAGCGTGTGAAGCTCGCCAAGCCCGACGACCATATCGTGCTGCCGGAGATCATCTCCAAGGAGCCGCTCGGGCCGGTCGTCCGTCACGGCGACGACCAGTGGTTCGACATCGTCAAATGGGTGCTGTTCGCCCAGGTCAATGCCGAGGAGCTCGGGGTCAGCAAGGCCAATATCGAGCAGATGCTGCAGTCGGCCAACCCCGAGATCCGGCGTCTGGTCGGCACCGAGGGCAATTTCGGCGAGGCGCTGGGCCTGACCAAGGACTGGGTGGTGCGCATCGTCCGGCATGTCGGCAATTACGGCGAGGTGTTCGACCGCAATGTCGGCCCGAACACGCGCCTCGGCATTGCCCGCGGCCTCAACGCCCTGTGGAACAAGGGGGGCCTGCAATACGCCCCGCCGATCCGCTGATCCCACCGGCGGCGGCCGAGCCGATGATCCGGTCGCCGGCTGCCGAACAATACGACTGGACATGACAAACGTCCCGGGTCCACGATCCCGGGACGGTCACCGGTGAAGACAACCGGTCCACGGCGCCCGCCCGACGGGCGCCGGAAGGGCCACTCACCGAAGGACAGAAGGGGACGGCGAACATGACGGACGGCACATTGCCGGCTCGCGGGGTGAGTGCGCCCAAAGCGGCGTTTTTCAACAACCCCAAGATCAGAGGAACCATCTTCCAGGCGATCGCGCTCGGGCTGCTGGTCTTTCTCGCCTACAAGGGCATTTCCAACGCGGTCACCAACCTGACCAACCAGCGGATCGCCTCCGGCTTCGGCTTCCTGGAGAATACGGCCGGCTTCGGCATTTCGCAGGCGCTGATTCCCTGGAACGAGGCGATGAGTTACGGCCGGGCCTTCGTGGTCGGCCTGCTCAATACGCTGCTGCTCGCCGCGGTCGGCATCGTGTTCGCGACGCTGCTCGGCTTCGTCGTGGGCGTTGCCCGCCTGTCGCCCAACTGGGTGGTGGCGAAGATCGCCTACTGGTACGTCGAGATCATCCGCAACCTGCCGCTGCTGTTCCAGATCCTGTTCTGGTACCTGGCGGTCCTGGCAGTGATGCCGGAACCGCGCAATTCGCTGTCGGTCTTCGGCGAGATCTTCATCAACCGGCGCGGCGTCACGCTGCCCAAGCCCATCTTCGCCGATGGCGCGGGCGCCATCGGCATCGCGCTCGTGGTCGGCATCGTCGCCGCCCTGGTGCTGAGATCCTGGGCGCACAAGCGCCAGGATGCGACCGGCCAGCAGTTCCCGACCGTGCCCGCCATGTGGGGGCTGGTCCTCGGGCTGCCGCTCCTTGCCTATCTCGTCACGGGCATGCCGATCAGCTTCGACCATCCGGTGCAGGGGCGCTTCAACCTGCAGGGCGGCATGACGGTCAATCCCGAATTCGTCGCGCTTCTCGTCGCGCTCGTCGCCTATACCGCGGCCTTCATCGCGGAGATCGTGCGCGCCGGCATCCAGGCGGTCAGCCATGGCCAGACCGAGGCCGGCCGTTCGCTCGGCCTTGCCGAAGGACGGATCCTCAACCTCATCGTGATTCCGCAGGCGCTGCGCGTGATCATCCCGCCGATGACCAGCCAGTATCTGAACCTGACCAAGAACTCCTCGCTGGCGGTCGCGATCGGCTATCCCGACGTGGTCTCGGTCGGCGGCACCATCCTCAACCAGACCGGCCAGGCGATCGAGATCATCGCCATGTGGATGGCCTGCTACCTGACGATCTCGATCGTCACGTCGCTGTTCATGAACTGGTACAACCGGCGCATCGCGCTGGTGGAACGCTGAGACGGGGGAGGCAAGCTCATGAACGCGCCTTCGACCAGCGCTCCTCCGGCGTCCCCCGCCACCTTCGTCCGCGGCGAGATCGCCCAGGCCCTGCCGCCGCCGGTGTCGCTCGCCGGGCCGATCGGCTGGATGCGCGCCAACCTGTTCTCGTCCATTCCGCAGACGATCCTGACCCTCATCGGCGCCTATGTCGCCGTCAATCTGCTCTGGACCTTCATCGACTTCACGCTCGTCCGGGCGGTGTGGAGCGGCGCCGACCGCGACGTCTGCCTCGACGAAAAGGCCGGCCGCCATGTCGGCGCCTGCTGGCCTTTCGTCCAGGCCAAGTTCGGCCAGTTCATGTACGGCTTCTATCCGATCGACCAGCGCTGGCGGGTCGACACCGTCGGCATCGCGGCGCTGGTCCTGCTGGTGCCGCTGCTCATTCCCTCGCTCGGCTACAAGGTGCTGAACGCCATCCTGTTCTTCGGCGTTTTCCCGGTCTTCGCCTTCATGCTGCTCTATGGCGGCTCGCTCATCAATCCCTGGCTCGTGGTCGTCGACTGGCTGGCGATCATCCTCGCCCTGGTGCTGCTGGTCGCCTATCTGCTCAGTCTCAGCGAGGCGGGCATGGAGGAGCGGCTGCTGTTTGCCGGCGGCCTTGTGCTGGTGGCGGTGCTTACCGGCATCTGGTTCCTGCGCCCGGCCTGGTTCGAGCTGCATGTGGTGGTCGGCCTCGGCGTGGTGATGGCCTGCGCGCTCAGCATCGCCGAAAGCCGCGCCAATGTCCGCCTGCTGCTGGTCAGCGCGGCGGCGCTCGCGCTCAGCATCCTGTGCTACGGTCTGGTCCGGGCCGGCACCTTCGACCTGCCGGCCCTGCCAGTCGTCGAGACCCGGCAATGGGGCGGTCTATTGGTCAGCCTCGTGGTCGCCGTCACCGGCATCGTCGCGGCGCTGCCGATCGGCGTCGCCCTGGCGCTCGGACGGCGCTCGAAGCTGCCGATCATCCGCTTCATGTCGGTGGCGCTGATCGAGATCGTGCGCGGCGTGCCGCTGATCACCGTCCTGTTCTTCGCCTCCTACATGCTGCCGCTGTTCCTCGAGCGGGCGCCCGATCCGCTGATGCGCGTGCTGGTCGGCGTCTCGATCTTCTCGGGCGCCTATATGGCGGAGGTCATTCGCGGCGGCCTGCAGGCCATTCCCAAGGGCCAGTTCGAGGGCGCCCAGGCGCTCGGCCTCAACTATCCCCGCATGATGGGGCTGATCATCCTGCCGCAGGCGCTGAAGCTGGTCATTCCCGGCATCGTCAACACCTTCATCGGCCTGTTCAAGGACACCACGCTCGTCTCGATCGTGGCGATCTTCGACCTCCTGGGCACCTTGCGCGCCGGCTTCACCGATCCGCAATGGGCGAGCCCGGTGACGCTCTATACCGGCTTCGCTTTTGCCGGGATCATCTACTTCGCTTTCTGCTATTTCATGTCGCGCTACTCGATCTTCGTCGAGAACCGCCTCAACAAGGGCCGTCGCCGCTAGGCGGGACCGGTCATCGCAAAACAAGGGTGCTAGGAGTTCCGCATGGCCAGTTCCGCAGCCGCGAAAATGCCCGCAACGAGCAGCGAGGTGGCGGTCGACCTCTCGGGTGTCCACAAGTGGTACGGCGAGTTCCACGTGCTGAAGGACATCAACCTGACGGTCCGGCGCGGCGAGCGCATCGTCATCTGCGGCCCGTCCGGTTCGGGCAAGTCGACGATGATCCGCTGCATCAACCGCCTGGAGGAGCACCAGCAGGGCAAGATCGTCGTCGACGGCATCGAGCTGACCAACGACCTCAAGAAGATCGACGAGATCCGCCGCGAGGTCGGCATGGTGTTCCAGCACTTCAACCTGTTCCCGCACCTGACCATCCTGGAGAACTGCACGCTGGCGCCGATCTGGGTGAAGAAGATGCCCAAGAAGGATGCCGAGGAAATCGCGATGCACTATCTCAAGCGCGTTAGGATCCCCGAGCAGGCCAACAAATATCCGGGCCAGCTGTCCGGCGGCCAGCAGCAGCGCGTGGCGATCGCCCGGGCGCTGTGCATGAGCCCGAAGATCATGCTGTTCGACGAGCCGACCTCGGCGCTCGACCCGGAAATGGTCAAGGAGGTGCTCGACACCATGGTGAGCCTTGCCGAAGAGGGCATGACCATGCTGTGCGTCACCCACGAGATGGGCTTCGCCCGCCAGGTCGCCAACCGCGTGATCTTCATGGATTTCGGCCAGATCATCGAAATGAACGAGCCGAACGCCTTCTTCTCCAATCCGCAGCACGAGCGGACCAAGCTGTTCCTCAGCCAGATCCTGCACTGAGGGGCGATCGGCGCGTGGCGAACAGGGCACGGGGAAGGCGGGCGCGCCGCGGCGCCTCGGCCGCCCCTATTCGCCATCCGCCCCCTGCTTTTTACCCTTCACTGCCGGGCAATCGTCGGTGCGGCACGCGGCATTCAGGGAGGTTTTGGCCATGTCGGTTCGCCTGCCGCCGGTCGAATGTCGCGGCAGAACTCCGGTGCAACCTTGAAGACGATCAAGGTCCTTGCGCTCGAGGAGGGCGCGATGTTCTGCGTGCCTCTCGTCGAAGCTTCCGGCTTCGGCTTTGGCTATGTGGCCCTGAGCCGGAAGGGCTGGGGCTACCTGTTGAACATCTTCGACCACGTCGCGGCGGACGATACGCCGCCTGACGCTATCGAAAGCAAACCGCTCGCCGTCCAACATCTGCTCGGCAATGACGGGCTGTTCGTCGAGGCCAAAGACAATCCCGACCCCTGGCGTGTGCTGGGCAGAAAGGTCCAGGCAGCCATCCCGGTGGAGCGGGCGCTTTTTCAGATCGGCAGCAAGATCGTCGACATGGTGAGCGGCGCCGAAGTCAGCGACCCCTCCATCGACCGCAAGTCGCTGCCCTACAAGGAATATCCTCTCGACAACGAATATTCGTTCCTGGTCACGGCCCGGCTGCTGCGCTGCGGTTTCGCATTCAACGAGGCGGCGGAACGCTACGAGCTCGTGCGGCAGGCGACATGACGGCGGCGGCGATCCTGGTCCTGAGCTTTGCGCCGACCGATGACGGACGCGGGCGGGCGGAACGGCTCGTCGAAAACCTGCTTGTGAAACACGATCTCGGCGAGCATGTCGGCGGCGGACAGGATCTGGTCACCGGCGAGTTCGACCTCGAAGTCGCGACCCCAGACGCGGAGCGCCTGCTCAAGGAGCTGAAGAAATCGCTGGCCGCCGAACCGGGGCTCGCGCTGAAGGATGCGGTCCTGATCGAGCGCCAGCAATGAGGGATCGGCGAATGGCGCGTGGCGAAGGGGCGGCAGGACGTCCGAGCGGGCTCATTATGGCTTCGGCCGCTCGCCATTAGTGGTCCGGGCATAGATCGTGAAGCGCTGTGGCCGGGGAGACGTCGCGGTCCTTGCAGCGGCATCGACGAGGCTTCGCTGGATCCGCGTGCCGGCACCCACCTCAATCTAGGAGCTCTGCCCCAAGGCGACCTTCACGCCGTCGACGAATGACAGAACCTTCATCTCGACGATCAGCTCCAATTCGCCGACGGGAAGATTGTAGATGAACTTGCGGACGCCGAGATAGAAGATCGCTGCGTGGAGGCTCCAGACGGCTTCGATCTCCATGTCCTTGACCGGCACCGCCGATGTCGTAGCCGCCCCAAATTCGATCCTCAGTTCCTCGATGAGGACGTTGAAGATGCGCTTGCGTAGCAGCTCCAGATAGCGCGCATTGAAATCGAGGCCCTTCAGGCCGGAGAACATGAAGAGCCTGATCCATTCATAGGTCAGGATGGTTTTCGAATAGTCCTGATAGAAGGCGACCAGCCGTTGGCGCAGCGGCTTGCTGCGGTCCTGAATCACCTCTTCCCAGAACGGGTTCCAGCGCCTCAGGAAGACCTCCTGATAGACGCGCTCGACCAGGGCGTCCTTGGTTTGGAAGTAGCGGTACAGCAGCGGCTGCGTGATGTTCAGCCGCTTGGCGAGTTCGCGAGTCTGCCCCTCGAAGCCGAACTCGGCGAAGAACCGAACGGCCTCGCGGACGATCTCCTCCTCACGTTTGGCTGGGCTCATGCGTCGGCCCGAGCTGAGATTGCTCCGCTCGGCATCGCCGGACGAGCGCTTCCGGGGCACGCTTTCGCTTCGAAGGATGATGGGCGAGTCGTCGGCTGGCATGCGCTTCATTTATCACTCGACCAGGGCGCTGAGAAGCCGGCAGTGGCAAGCCTCCTTGCCTGGCCGGCAGCGTCTGGCGGCCACATATCGTTTGAACTTGACTTGACGACATGCGTGTGGTCGTCATATTGATGATCAATCGATAAATAATAAGACGACCTGAGGAGGAGATGATGATTTCGAGAAGGCACGCGGTGGCGGGGGCGCTCGCGTCGGTGGCCATGGGGGCGCCTGGCATCCGCGCACAGGGCGCGCCGTTGCGCATCGGCATGTTGACCGTCAAGTCAGGGGCGTTGTCGGCGGGCGGGCGTCAGATGGAGGATGGCTTCCGTCTGTTCCTGCGCGAGCGCGGCAATCGCGTTGCCGGTCGGGACGTGCAGTTCACGGTCGCTGACACCGGTGGGCAGCCGGCGCTCGCCAAGACGCGCGCCCAGGAGCTTGTTCAGCGGGCCGGCGTCCATGTGATCGTCGGCCCGGTCGCAGCCTTCGAGGCGCTCGCGATCAATGACTATTTGCAGGAAGCCAAGATTCCCTTCCTCTGCGCGTCGGCCGCTGCGGAGGATCTGACCCAGCGCCGCCTGAACCCCTGGTTTGTCCGTACGTCCTCGACATCGGCCCAGCCATGCCATCCGCTCGGGGAATATGTGGCCAAGGAACTCGGTCATAAACGCATCGTCGCCATCGCGGACGATTTCGCCTTTGGCCAGGAGCAGACGTCGGGCTTTCAGCGCGCTTTCGAGGCCAGCGGCGGCGCGATCCTGCGCAAGCTCTGGGCGCCGCTCAACGTCGCAGACTACGGTTCCTACATCGCGCAGATCGGCGAGGCGGACGCCGTCTTCGCGGCCTTCGCGGGGGCCAATGGGCTCAGGTTCCTGCGCCAGTATTCCGAATACGGCCTGAAGCAGAAAATCCCGGTCGTCGCCGCCATGACTACCGTCGACGAGGGGGTCCTGCACAGCATGGGGGACGAGGCCCTCGGCATCATCTCGGCCGGCTGGTACTCGGCGGCTCTGGCGGGGCAGGCCAACGAACGTTTCGTGGCCGAGCTGCGCAAGGAGACCGGCGTCGATCCGGGCTTCTACTCCGCGGGGGCCTACTCGGCGGGCCTCGCGCTTGAAAGCGCGCTCGCGGATGTCGCCGGCAAGATCGAAGACAAGGATGCATTCATGGCCGCTTTGCGCCGGGTCGAAATCAGCAACGATCCCCGTGGCCCCTGGCGTCTCGACAGCTATGGCAACCCGATCCAGAAGATCTACATCCGCAAGACAGAACGTCGCGAGGGGCGCCTCGTCAATACGGTTGTGAAGACATACGATGACGTTTCCCAGTTCTGGACGTACAAGCCGGAGGCCTTTCTGGCGGCGCCGGTCTATTCGCGCAGCGATCCGGCAAAACTGTGAGCCGGGAAGCCTCCTTCCTCCACATGGTCAGAGAAACATGATTGTCGACGTCCATAACCACGTCATTCCCGGCCCCGTCGTCCGCCTGTTCGAGGAAGTGCCGGAGCCGTTCGGTGTGAAGGTCGAGCGGGCTGGCGGAGCCACGCGCCTCGTGCATCGCGAGGGGTTCGCCTATCCGCTCTTCGACGAGTTCGTCGATCCTGCCGTGAAGCTGCGCGAACTCGACCGGCGCGGGCTCGACGCGGCGGTGATCTCTCCCTCGCCGACATTGTTCTTCTACGCCATCGACCCGGACGCGGAGGCTGCTTTCGTGCGCCGGGTCAACGACGAGATCGCGACCTTCTCCTCGGCCTCGCCGCATCGGCTGCGGCCAATGGGCACATTGCCGATGCAGTCGCCGGACCACGCGCTCGCAGAAATGCAGCGTATCGTCGACGAGCATGGCATGCGCGCGGTCATGATCGGCTGCCACATCAACGGGATTGCGCTCTCGGCGCCGCGCTTCAGGCCGATATTTCGGAAGGCCGCCGAGCTCGGGCTGCTGGTCCTCACCCATCCCTACTATTTCGGCACCAAGCCGGGGCTGGAGAAGTATTACCTCACCAATCTCGTCGGCAATCCGCTCGATACTGCGGTCATGGCGGCGGATCTGATCTTCGGTGGCGTCATGGAGGAACTGCCCGATCTGAGGATCTGTCTTTCCCATGGCGGCGGCTTCCTTCCTTATCAGATCGGGCGGCTGGTCCATGGCCGGAAGGTGCGACTCGAGGCCCAGACGACGCAACGGTCGCCCAAGGACCTCTTCCGCCGCTTCTATTTCGACACCATCACCCATGATCCCGCAGCGCTCGCCTACCTGATCGATCTGGTCGGTCCGCAGCAGGTCATGCTGGGCACCGATATTCCCTTCGACATGGCGGACGAGACGCCGATGGCCACGCTCGACTCAGTCGAGGGCCTGTCGGCGGAGGCCCGTGGGCTGATCGCGAGCGGGAATGCTGTCCGGCTTATCGGCACCTAGTCGACCTCCAACGGAGAAGAACAATGGTTACTTCTGCCCAACCGGCTTCGGCCGGAACGCCCCTGCGCGAGCCGTCGCGGGGCCTCTTCGTCGATGGCGCGATGATCGATCCTGGCCCACGCGCATTGTTGAACATCATTGCGCCCGGCACCGGCGCGACCATCGCTCAGGTCGTCGAAGCGACGGCTGAGGACGTCGATCGCGCCGTTCGCAGCGCCGACGCGGCGTTTCGCTCGCCCGACTGGCGCAGCATGTCGGTGCGCACGCGCGGACGGCTCGTCAACAAGCTGGCCGACGTCATGGAGGCTCACCTCGACGAGCTCTATGAACTCGAAACGCTCAACAACGGGCGGCCGCGGCGCGAAACCCGCGCCCAGTTGGCCCGGGTTCCGGACCTCTTCCGCTACAATGCCGGGCTCGCGATCGCGCGGCGCGATGATGTCATCCCCGTCGAGGGCGAATATCTCGCCTTTGCGCGGCGGCAACCGGTGGGCGTTGTGGCGAATGTCACGCCCTTCAACCATCCGCTGCTGATCGCCTGCCGCAACCTCGCCCCCACCTTCGCTTCGGGCTGCACCACCGTCGTGAAGCCCTCAGAATATACGCCGCTGACGACCTTGCGGCTGGCCGAGCTCTTTTCCGAGGCGGGCTTGCCGCCAGGTGTCTTCAACGTCGTCACCGGCAACGGCGCGGTAACCGGCCGAGCGCTCTCCGAGCATCCCGGCATTCGCAAGCTCGTGCTCACCGGCGGGACCGAGGCCGGCCGCCGGGCGGGCGCCGCCGCGGCAAGCAATTTTGCGCGTCAGACGCTCGAGCTCGGCGGGAAAACGCCAGTTGTCGTCTTCGAGGACTTCGACCTCGATCAGGCGGTCAACTACGCGGCTTTCGGCGCCTTCGTCGGCGCCGGGCAAACCTGTGTCTGCGCTGCCCGCCACATCGTTCAGCGCAGCGTCTACGACGCCTTCGTCGAGAAGCTCGCCGCGAAGGCGCGCTCGATCGTCGTCGGCGATCCCTTCGCCGCGGACACCCAGATGGGGCCGGTCATCTCCGAGCG
Source organism: bacterium YEK0313 (assembly GCA_000751295.2). Taxonomy (NCBI): domain Bacteria; species bacterium YEK0313. The sequence goes on along the minus strand of CCMO02000001.1, from coordinate 3,999,095 downwards.
CCAGCGCCAGCGTGTGCTCGATTTCGTCAGGATCGGCCACGAGGAGGGCGCGCGGCTGGTGGCTGGCGGCCGGGTGCCGCCAGCACTCGAGGCCAGCAAGGGCTTCTATGTCGAGCCGACGGTCTTCGCCGACGTCGATCCGGCCATGCGCATCTTTCAGGAGGAGGTCTTCGGGCCCTTTACCGTCGTCACTCCCTTCGACACCGAGGACGAAGCGGTGCGCATCGCCAATGACAGTCCCTACGGACTGGCGGCTGCCATCCGCACGCGCGACATTGCGCGCGCCCACCGGGTCGCCGAGCGCATCGAGGCCGGCATTGTCTGGATCAATGATCACCACCGGGTGGATGCCGCTTCTCCCTGGGGAGGCTTCAAGCTCTCCGGCACAGGGCGCGAGTTCGGCAAGGAGGCTTTCGACGCCTATTTCGATGTCAAGACCGTGATGGTGAACGTCGGAGACAAGCCCTTCGACTGGTTCGACATGACCACCTCGGATCCGCGCCTCAACTGACCAGCCGCCTGTTCGTCGCCGGCGTGTCACTGGAGACTTCCCCATGTTCTGGATCAACGGGCTTCTCAACAGCCTGGCCTTCGGAGCGATCCTGTTCCTCCTGGCCGTCGGCTTTTCGCTGATCTTCGGCCTCATGCGCGTCGCCAATCTCGCCCACGGCGCGCTTTTCATGCTCGGCGGCTATGTCGCGACCTCAGCGGTCGGCTACGGCTTCATCGCGGCCGTGCTGGCGGCCGCGGCGGCCTGCGCCGCGCTCGGCGGCCTTGTCGAGCGCCTCCTGATCCGCCGGCTGGCGGGGAGGGAGCTCGCCCAGGTGCTCGGGACGCTTGGACTGGCCTTCATCATCGCCGACCAGTGCCTGCTCGTCTGGTCCGGAGATCCGATTGCCCAGCCGGCGCCGCAGGCTCTGCGCGGAGCCGTGCAGGTGGCAGGCCTGGCCTTTCCCGCCTATCGCCTGGCGCTGATCGCCGCCGCGATCAGCGCGCTGGCGGCGATCTGGCTCCTCGTCGAGCGCACCACGCTCGGCGCGCGCATCCGCGCCGCGGTCGACGATCGCGACATGGCGCGCGCCACCGGCATTCCGGTATCCGTCCTGTTCACGACCGTGTTCTGCATCGGCGCCGGGCTTGCCGGCATGGGCGGGGCGCTCGCCGCTCCGATCATGTCGGTCTATCCGGGGCTCGATGCCGAAATGCTGCCGCTGGCTTTGCTCGTCATCATCCTCGGCGGGATCGGCTCCCTCACCGGCGCCTTCGTCGGCAGCATGCTGATCGGGCTGATCTACACTTTCGGCCAGATGCTTCTGCCGGACCTCGCCTACGTCATTCTGTTCCTGCCCATGGTCGTCGTGCTCGCGCTGCGTCCGCAGGGCCTCTTCGGAAGGCACCTGGCATGAAGCCGATCATTCTGTTTCTGTGCGCCGCAGCCCTGGCGCCTCTGGTCCTGCCGGGCGAATTCTATCTCGCCATCGCAACCCAGATCCTGATCTACGGCCTCTTCGCCGTCAGCGTGAACCTTATCGCCGGCTACTGCGGCATGGTCTCGCTCGGCCAGGCCGCCTTCCTCGGCATTTCCGGCTATGTCTTCGCGGTTCTGACCGCGACGCAGGGGTGGCCGGTCTGGGCCGCCATCATGGCCGCGCTCTTGACGACCACCGCTGCCGGCGCCTTGTTCGGTCTCGTCGCACTCCGCACGTCGGGCCTCAGCTTCCTGATGATCACGCTCGCGCTCGGGCAGATCGTCTGGGGCGTCGCCTTTCGCTATGTCGACCTGACCAACGGCGAGAACGGCGTATCCCTGCCGCGGATCGAGAGCCCGTTCGCCCACGGCACGGGGCTCTACTATCTGAGCCTCGTCGTCGTCGCCGCATGCCTCCTCCTGGTCGCGATGCTGGCGCGGTCCCCCCTTGGAGCGGCGATGCAGGGCGTGCGCGATCAGCCGCGCCGTATGGGCACGCTCGGCTATCACGTCTGGGCGATCCGTTACACGGGCTATGTCATGTCGGCTTTCCTGGCGGCGGTGTCCGGCATTCTCTATGTGCTGCTCTTTCGCTTCATCAGCCCTCACGCGCTGTCGCTGACCGTGTCGTCGGAGGCGGTTTTGATGGTGATCGCGGGCGGTCTCGGCACCGCGCTCGGCCCGGTGGCCGGGGCGGGCCTGGTCGTGCTCCTGAAAAACGTCGCCAGCGCATATACGGACCGGTGGCCGACGCTGCTCGGCCTGATCTTCCTCTTCATCATCATCGTCGCCCCCGAGGGACTTCTGCCCGGCATGCATCGTCTCAAATCGTCGCTTGCGGCGCGATGGTCCCAGGCTCGGCCGCTGGCGGATGCGACGCTGGATCGCCATTCGCGGATGGACGGAGCTCGCTCATGACGGCGCTCGAAATCTCTGGTGTGCGCAAGAGCTTCGGTGGTCTGGACGTCATCCAAGGCGTCTCCTTCCGGGTCGAGCGCGGCGAGCGGCGGCTCCTGCTCGGTCCCAACGGGGCCGGCAAGACGACCCTGTTCAACCTGATCGCGGGGGATCTGCGGCCCAGCGGCGGGCAGATCCTGATCCAAGGGCGCGATGTCTCGACGCTGCCCAGCTTCCGTCGCGCGGCTTTTGGCATCGGGCGGACCTTTCAGATCCTGGCGCTTTTCGGGCGCGAGACGGTGATCGGCAATGTCGTCATGGCACTTCTGGGCGGCAGCCGGCGACGGTGGAACCCGGTCCGCGCGATCAGCTCCGACCGGGAACTGCGCGACCGCGCGATGGCGGTTCTGGCGCGGGTCAAGCTGGATGTGCTGGCCGACCGTCCCGTCCAGGAAACCTCCTACGGCGAGAAGCGGCGTCTCGAAATTGCGATGGCGCTGGCGCAGGACCCGCAAATCCTCCTGCTGGACGAGCCGCTCGCCGGCCTCTCGCGGGAGGAGCGGGGCACCGTGAGCGAGCTTCTCGACGGCCTGCCGCGTGAGCTCACCATCGTCATGATCGAGCACGACATGGATGTCGCGCTCGCCTTCGCCGAGAAGATCGCGCTGCTTCACCACGGAAAGCTGGTCGTCGATGGGACGCGAGACGCTGTTATCGCCGATCCGCGCACCAGGGAGGCCTATCTTGCATCATGAGCCCGCCCTCAGGCTGTCCGGCGTCAACGCCTTCTATGGCGACAGCCACATCCTGCACGACGTTTCGCTGGATCTGCCCACGGGCCAGATCTTGGCCCTGCTCGGGCGCAACGGCGCTGGCAAGACCACCTGCATGAATGCCATCGCCGGTCTGCTGTCGTCACGGACGGGGCGGATCGCCGTTGCGGGACAGGATATTGCCACCCTCGCTCCCGAGGCGATCTCCCGGATGGGGGTGGCGCTGGTTCCGCAGGGACGGCGCGTCTTCAGGAGCCTGACCGTCGAGGAACACCTGGCTGTGGCACGGCGAACCTCGCCGCCGGCGGGCCGCGCGATCTGGACCAGAGAGCAGATTTACAGCCTTTTTCCGCGGCTGAAGGAACGACGGAGCCATCTCGCGGGGCTACTTTCAGGAGGCGAGCAGCAGATGCTGGCCATCGGGCGGGCCCTGATGACGGCACCGCGCGTCCTGCTGATGGATGAGCCCACGGAGGGGCTGGCGCCCCAGATCGTTGCCGAAGTCGGGTCTATCGTGCGGCGTCTGCGTGCAACGGGGCTTTCGGTAGTCCTGGTCGAGCAGCACATGGCTTTTGCGTTGCAGCTCGCCGACCAGGTCGCCGTCATCAGCACGGGACGAGTCGTCGCCCAGGGGCCGGCAGGCGAGATCATGGCCGACAGGAGCGGCCTCGAAGAGCATCTCGGCGTTCACTGAGGCGCGGAACAGCCAGCTTGCACGCTGTGTCGTATAATTGATCGATCGATAAATATTCTATCTGGAGGCGGAGGATATGTCGAAGGCCACTATGATGCCGCAGGATCGCCGGCGGGCCATTGTGATCGGCGGATCGATGTCAGGCCTGTTCGCGGCCCATCTCCTGTTGCGGCAAGGCTGGGACGTCAACGTCCACGAGCGCATTTCGGCCGAGCTCGCCGGCCGAGGGGCCGGCATCGTGACGCATGACGAACTGTTTGACGTTCTGCGGCTCTGCGGCGTCGACAGCGAGGCTGCGCGGATCGGTGTCGCCGTGACCGGAAGGCGCGTCTTTGCCGGTGACGGCACGATTGTCGGTGAGCATGCGCTGCCACAGATTCTCACATCCTGGGGCCACCTCTATGGCCTGTTGCGCCAGGCCATGCCGGAGGGGTGCTATCATCACGGCGTCGAGCTCGACAGCCTGACCGTCTCGGACAGCGGCGTAGAGGCTCACTTTTCCAATGGGAGCACGGCGCGTGCGGACCTGCTGATCGGCGCGGACGGCATCTTCTCCACGGTGCGCAGGCAGCTCCTGCCGCAAGTGGCGCCGTCCTATGTCGGCTACATAGCCTGGCGCGGTCTGGTGGACGAGGCGGATCTGTCGGCGGGGACGCGGGCGGCACTTTTCGACAGCTTCGCCTTCTCACTCCCTCCGGGGGAGCAGATGCTCGGCTATCCCGTGGCCGGTGCCGACGAGGCCATGGAGCCGGGGCGGCGGCGCTACAATTTCGTGTGGTATCGCCCGGCTGCGCCCGGCACGGTGCTGCGCGAGCTTCTGACCGATGTCGACGGCGTCCAGCACGAGCTTTCCATTCCCCCGAACAAGATCCGGCCGGCAGTGTGCCGGGAGATGCGTACGGCAGCCCGGCGGCTGCTCTCGCCGCAGTTCGCCGAAGTCGTCGAGGCGACGCGGCAGCCCTTCATCCAGGCTATTCAGGACCTGGAGACATCGCAGATGGCGATTGGAGACCGTGTCGCGCTGATCGGCGATGCGGCGTTCGTAGCGCGCCCCCATGTCGGCATGGGCGTGACCAAGGCCGCGAGCGATGCCCTCGTTCTCGTGGGGGCGCTGGCAGATAGTGGCGGCGACATCGGACGAGCGCTCCGCGTCTTCGAGGCTTCGCGGCTGCCCTACGGCCGGGCCGTCATCAAGCGCGCGCGCGACCTCGGCGCCTACATGCAGGCCCAGTTGTTGACGGACGAGGAGCGCCAGCTCGCCGAGCGCCATCGCCGGCCCGAGGCCGTGATGGCGGAAACCGCGGTCGCAAGCGGCATCGCCGCTTGAGCGCCGCCGATTTTGTCAAGCAACAGGACATTGACCATGAGCAAGAACACAGCTTTCGCATGGCCTCCGGCTCCGGCCCAACTCACGGACGCACACCGCGCCGAGTTCGGCACCAATCTCGGCAAGGGCCGGGTCGGCAGCGAGCTCGTGTCGGAGACCGACCGCGTCCGCGTCTGGACATTGGTCCTGCAACCGGGTGAGCGGATCGGCTTTCATACCCATGTGCTCGATTATTTCTGGACCGTCGTGACGGGAGGTCGCGCGCGCTCGCAATATGCCGACGGGCGGGTCGCCGAGATGTCCTATGCGCCGGGCGACACGAAGCATTTCAGCTTCGGAGCCGGGGAGTTCATGATCCACGACCTCCATAACATCGGCGATACTCAGCTCGTCTTCACGACCGTCGAATTCATCGACAGCGCCAACGCGCCTCTGCCCGTCGCGTGACACCGGTCCCACAGGAGCCCTCCATGACGACCCTGTTCGACCCGATCAAGTTCGGCGCCATCAATGCGCCGAACCGCGTCCTGATGGCGCCTTTGACGCGCGCCCGCGGGACGCGCGAGCACCTGCCGACGCCGATCATGGCCGAGTACTACCGGCAGCGGGCGAGCGCCGGACTGATCATCAGCGAAGCCACGGGAATCAGCCGAGAAGGTCTCGGCTGGCCCTTTGCAACCGGCATCTGGTCCGATGCGCAGATCGCAGCCTGGTCGAATGTCACGGCCGCGGTACACGAGGCGGGCGGCAGGATCTTTTGTCAGCTTTGGCACATGGGGCGCCTCGTGCATCCAAGCCTTCGCGATGGCGAGGTTCCCGTCTCCGCGTCGGCGACGGTTGCGCCGGGATTCGCGCATACCTATGAGGGCAAGCAGCCCCATGTCGAGGCACGCGCGCTCGCGCCCGATGAAATCGGCCGGGTCATCCAGGACTATCGGCAGGGCGCACGGAACGCGTTGCGCGCGGGCTTCGACGGTGTTCAGATCCACGCAGCCAACGGCTATCTGATCGACCAGTTTCTGCGTGCGAGCGCCAACCTTCGCGATGATGCCTATGGGGGCTCCATCGCCAATCGTCAGCGCCTGCTCGTCGAGGTCTGCGAAGCCGTCGGCGAAATCGTCGGCGCGGACCGGTTGGCGGTGAGGCTGTCACCGAATGGCGAGTCCCAGGGGGTCAAGGATCCGGATCCCGAGCCGCTTTTCACTGCCGTCGCGGGACGCCTCTCGGACTTCGGAATCGCCTTTCTCGAACTGCGCGAGCCGCCGCCGGAGGGAACGCGCGGCAGGCCGGACCATCCTCCGGTTGCCCCGGCCATCCGTCGTGCATTCAAGGGGCCGCTGGTGCTCAACTCCGATTTCGATCTCGAGCGGGCGAGCCTGACCGTTGCTTCCGGCGCGGCGGACGCCGTCAGTTTCGGCCGTGCGTTCCTCGCAAACCCGGACCTCCCCGCCCGATTCGCCGGTCGCGCGCCACTCAACAGCGACGACATGGGGACCTGGTACTCGCAAGGCGTCGAGGGCTATCTCGACTACCCGTCACTCGCCACAGGGCGAGGATGAGGGGCGGAGGTCCGGTCGGGCTGGTCGATCGCGCGGGCTTTGCAATTGCGCATGTCGGGACTTTGAAAAAATAATCGGCCGATAAAATACAATTCGATTCCGTGGCGGTGATTTTGGTTCCGCCGCATGTGTCGCTGCATGGCCAGGAGGCCGGCAGGGGTGGTCCCCGTTGCCGGCGGGCGGCTCTGCCGCGCGCCGCCGCGATGCTGGAAGCGCCGGCCTCTTGTGTGGGTATGCCCTGATATTCGGCGCATTCCGGCGCGCCTCCCAGCCCACGGCGGAGCCGTCGCGGCTTGAGGCAGTGTTCTGCCGCAATCCTGCTTCCAGGCGCGGGGGCACGGCTTGACGTTCAATAATTATCGATTGATAAATATAAGATGCCGCGACGGCTTGTCGCGCGACCTTCCAGCAAAGCGATTCAGGGGAACTCCACCATGGCAGCGAGCCAATACGACCCGGACAATCCGCAGCATCGCGCCATCCTCAATCGGGTGGCTTGGCGCCTCGTGCCACTGCTCGCGGCGATGTACTCGATGGCCTATCTCGACCGGATCAACATCGGTTCGGCCGCCTTGACGATGAATGCCGACCTCGGGATCTCGCCGAGCGTTTTCGGCCTGGCGACCAGTGTGTTCCTTGTCGGCTACCTCGTCCTTGAGATCCCGAGCAACCTCCTGTTCGTGCGGTTCGGGGCTCGGATCTGGCTGACGCGGATCATGCTGACCTGGGGCGCCATCTCGGCGGCGACGGCCTTCATCCAGAGCCCGACACAGTTGGTCATCGCGCGAATTCTCCTCGGCATCGCGGAGGCCGGATTCTTTCCCGGCATGATCCTCTATCTTGCAATGTGGTTTCCGAAGGAGGTGAGGGGGCGCATGTTCTTCCTCACCACCTTGCCCTTCGCAGTCATCGTCGGCGCGCCAGCCTCCACTGCACTGATCCAATACACCGATGGCTGGTTCGGCATCGCGGGCTGGCGGATCATGTTCTTTGTCGAAGGCCTGCTGCCCATTGCACTCGGCCTCATCACCGCCCGCTACCTCACCTCCAAGCCTTCCGAGGCCACCTGGCTGCCCGAACGAGACCGGCAATGGCTGTCGTCGGTGGTCGAGGTTTCCGGCTCCGAGAAACACAGCGTCCTGGCAAGCCTGAAGCTGGTCTTCGGCAATGCCCAGCTGGCGCTGTTCGCCCTGGCCTACGGCCTGCTTCAGATGGGCTTCTACGCCCAGCTGATCTTCACGCCGCAAATCATCGCCGCCTTCGGTGCGACGTTCCAGGTGAGCCTGTCGGTCGTGCAGATCGGTCTGCTGACCGCCATCCCGAGCGTTATCGGCACGATCGCGAACTATTTCTGGGCGCGGCATTCCGACCGGACCAACGAGCGCATCTGGCACGCGACCGTCGGAGCCGCGATCTGCTCGTCCGGCGTCATCCTCTGCGTGGCGTCGAAGAATGTCGTCGTCCTGCTGGCCGGCCTCACCATGCTTCAGGGCGGGCTGATGTTCGCGCTCGTTCCGCTCTGGCAATTGCCAACCCGCGGTCTCTCGACGAGCGCGGCGGCCGTCGTCATCGCCGTCGTCAATTCCGTCGGCATCGTCGGATCATTCATCAGCCCGCTGGTCATTGGCTGGCTGCGTGAGCGCACCGGTTCATTCGACAGCGGCCTGATCTTCATTGCGGCCATGCTGGCCCTGGCAGGCCTGTGCATTGTCGTCGGTGGAACGGTCTTCGAGCGCCGCCGGCTCGAGCGCGAGCGACTGCTCGGCCTGAACATCCTTTCAACCGGAGAACCCTCATGATCGTCATCGACCACATCTGTCTTGCCGTGCAGAACGTCTACGAGGGCTCGCAGCGCCTCTACGAGGAGACCGGCCTTGGCAATTACGAGGGCGGCTGGTTTCCAGGCCTCGGGCTCGCCAATCGGATCGTGCCGCTCGGCGGTGACGCCTATATCGAGGTCGAGGGCGTCGTCGACGCCTATGCGGTCGGCAAGTACGAAGCGGCGAACTGGTTCAACTCCTGTGTCGCCGACGGCGATGTCTATATCGGGTGGAGCGCGCGGGTCGATACGAAGGCCGAACTCGAGGCCCTTGCCAGGCGCCTCGACAGCGAGGTCTATGACAGCGTCATTCGCGTGCGACCCGACGGGGCCAGGCGCCCATCCTACCGGACGCCGGATACCATCACCTGCTGGAAGGCCGGGCTGCCCAACTTCTTCTGTCTCGAAGCCATGGAGCACCACCCGGCGCGCCAGGAGGTCAGCCGCCCCCATGCCAGCCAGCCGGGCGGGATCGCATGGATGGAGGTCGGCGGCACGGCGGAGGAAATGAGCGATTGGCTCGGTATCCGCGCCGAAACTATCGGGCTCAAGTTCAATGGGCGCGCGCCAGGGCTTTATGCCGTGGCTGTTCGCATGGGCGACCGGGAGATGGTCATTCGGCGGCCTGCTGCGCTGCTCGGTGGTGCTGCCCCGGCTCCCTGAGCTTGAGTCGCTGACAGGAATGGGCCTGCGCTCCCCGCCGGCGCCGCCGAGCGGTCTCGGCATGGCGGCGGAGGGTTGCCCCAGGGGGCGTCAAGGCTGCTCGCCTATTCGCCCTTCACCACCGGGCAATCGTCGCGGCCGCCCCATTCGGCCCAGGAGCCGTCGTAGAGGCCGGCCGGTTGGCGGCCGGCGGCGTCGATTGCCAGCCAGAGAATGGCGGCCGAGACGCCGGAGCCGCAGCTGGTGATGATCGGCTTGTCGAGATCGACGCCGGCACCGGCGAAGGCAGACTTGATCGTCTCGACATCGGCGAGCCGCCCGTCCTTCACGATGGCCGAGAAAGGCACGTTGAAGGCGCCGGGCATGTGGCCGGACTTCAGCCCGGCGCGCGGCTCCGCCGCTTCGCCGCGGAAGCGCTCGGCAGGGCGCGCATCCACGACCTGGGCGCGGCCGGAGGCGAGCGCCTTCTTGACGTCGCCGAGATCGGCGACGGCGCCGTGATTGCGCCTCGCCGTGAAATGCCTGGCGGCCCGTGCGCGGGCCGGGCCGGTTTCGAGCGGCCGGCCCTCGTCCACCCATTTCGGCAGGCCGCCGTCGAGGATGAAGACGCGCTCGACGCCGAAGCTGCGGAACATCCACCAGACGCGCGGGGCCGAGAACAGGCCGGCGCCGTCATAGATCACCACGGACTGGCCGTCGCCGATGCCGAGCTTGCGCAGCGCCGCGGAGAAGGCCGGCGTCGGCGGCATCATGTGCGGCAGATCGCTCTCGGTGTCCTTCACCGTATCGATGTCGAAACGCTGGGCGCCGGGAATGTGGCCGGCGGCGAATTCGGCTTCGGCGTCCCGGTTCATGGTCGAGAGGTAATACGAGCCATCGATGATGACGAGATCAGGCGCGTCGAGCCGTTCGGCAAGCCATTCGGTGGAGCGCAGCCAGGGCGAGGGCAGGGCAGTCATTGTCTGGGCTCCTTGGCGGTCAAGCGAAGACGACGCGGACGCGCCGGTTCTGCTTGCCTTTCTTCTCGATCGCGGAAATGGCGAGCCGGCCGATCTCGCCGGTGCGCCGGACATGGGTGCCGCCGCAGGGCTGCAGGTCGAGCCCGGCAATCTCGACGAGGCGCACCTTGCCGGTGCCCATCGGCGGCTTCACCGACATGGTCTTGACGAGGCCGGGATTGGCCTCGAGCTCGGCATCGCTGATCCAGCGCTCGCTGACCGCTGCGTCCTTCGCGATCAGGGCATTGAGCTGCTCGGTGATCACGTCGCGATCGAGGCCGGCTTCGGGGATGTCGAAATCGAGCCTCGCCTCGTCGGTACCGACCGAGCCGCCGGTGACCGGATAGGGCAGCACCACCGACAGCAGGTGCAGGCCGGTATGCATGCGCATGCGCTTGTAGCGGGTCGGCCAGTCGATGCGGGCGACGACCTTCGCGCCGATCGCGGGCGGCACGGCGCCGGGCTCGAGGACATGGACGATGTCCTGCTTGGTCTCGCCATAGACGGCGACCGTCACTCTGCGCTCGCCGTCGGCAGCCACCAGCACGCCGCTGTCGCCAGGCTGGCCCCCGCCGGTCGCATAAAACACGGTGCGATCGAGCACGACGCCGGCCACGCCGTCCTTTTCGGTCAGGCCGGTAACGGTCGCTTCCGTCTCCTGGCGATAGGCGTCGTCGCGAAACACGAATTCAGTAGGCATCAAGGCACCGGAACGAGGTCGACGAGGGGCAGCGGCTGGCGCTCGAGCCATTCGGGCACACCGAGACCCTTCGATCGCAGGAAGGCGGGATTGTAGATCTTGGAGGCGTAGCGGAAGCCGTAGTCGGCGAGGATGGTCACGATGGTATGGCCGGGACCGAGATGGCGGGCGAGCCGGATCGCGCCCGCGACATTGATGCCGCTCGACGGCCCGACGCACAGGCCCTCGTGGTCGAGCAGGTCGAACATGACCGGGATCGCCTCTTCGTCCGGGATCTGGAAGGCGACGTCGACCGGTGCGTCTTCGATATTGCGCGTCACGCGGCCCTGGCCGATGCCCTCGGTGATCGACGAGCCCGAGGATTTCAGCTCGCCATGGGTGAACCAGGAATACATGGCCGCGCCCATCGGATCGGCGCAGCCGATGGCGATCTTGTCGCTGTAGCCCTTCAGCGCCATGGCGGTGCCGACCAGCGTGCCGCCCGAGCCTATGGCGCAGATGAAGCCGTCGATGCGACCGCCCGTGTCGCGCCAGATCTCCGGCCCGGTGGTCTCGATATGGGCCTTGCGGTTGGCGACATTGTCGAACTGATTGGCCCAGAAGGCGCCGTCGGGATTTTCGCGCGCGAGCCGCGCGGCGGTCCGCTCGGAGACCTTCACATAGTTGTTCGGGTTGGCATAGGGAACCGCGGGCACCTCGATGAGGCTCGCGCCGAGCTGGCGCAGCGCATCCTTCTTTTCCTGGGACTGGGTCTCCGGAATGACGATGACGCAGCCGAGGCCCATGGCGCGCCCGACCATGGCAAGGCCGATGCCGGTATTGCCGGCGGTCCCCTCGACGATGGTGCCGCCGGGCCTGACCAGGCCGCGGTCCATGGCGTCCTTGATCAGGTACAGCGCCGCCCGGTCCTTCACCGACTGGCCGGGATTGAGGAATTCGGCCTTGCCGAGAATGGTGCAGCCGGTGGCCGCGCTCGCCCGGTTCAGCTTGATGAGCGGCGTGTTGCCGATCGCTTCGACAAGAGAGGCGTGAATGGGCATCGACAGGGTCCTGGACGTCGCAGGACGCTAGCCGAGCCTCCGGTGCATCTCAACCCTGCCGGTTGCCCCATGCACCGGATGGATGGAACAGCGGTGCCGGTCAGGTGCGCGCATAGACGAACTGGCGCACGTCGATGGTGCCGGCCCGGAAGCCGGCCTCGCAATAGGCGAGATAATAGGTCCAGAGCCGCTTGAACCGGTCGTCGAAGCCGAGATGGGTCAGATCCGGCCAGACCGCCGTGAACCGGTCGGCCCATTCGCGCAGGGTGCGCGCATAGTCGAGGCCGAAAGCCCGTTCGCCGTGCATCTCCAGGCTCGCCTCGCGCGGCAATTCGCGCATATGGGTGGCGGTCGGCAGCATGCCACCCGGGAAGACATAGGCCCTGATGAAGTCGATCTCGCGCAGATAGTTCTGCCACAGGCTCTCGGCGAGCGTGATCACCTGCAGGCCGGCACGGCCTCCGACGGTCAGGCAGTCGCGCACCTTGGCGAAGAAGGTCGGCCAATATTCGCGGCCGACCGCCTCGAACATTTCGATGGACGCGACGGCGTCGTAGGTGCCGGTCTCGTCGCGATAGTCCTGCAGCTTGATGGTGACGCGGTCGGCAAGGCCGGCCTCCTGCATGCGGCGCGTGGCGTAGCTGTGCTGCTCCTCGGACAAGGTCAGCCCGGTGACGCGGGCGCCGTATTCGCTGGCGGCGATCTCGGCGAAGCCGCCCCAGCCGCAGCCGATCTCCAGCACGTGGTCGCCCGGCTTCAGCGCCAGCTGGTCGGCGAGCAGCCGGTACTTGGCGCGCTGGGCCTCAGGCAAATTCGCCGCGCCGGCGCCGAAATAGGCCGAGGAATAGGTCATCGAGGGATCGAGCCAGGCGCGGTAGAAGGTATTGCCGAGGTCGTAATGCGCCATGATGTTGCGGCGCGCCTGGGCCTTGGTGTTGCGGTTGCGCCAGTGGCGGTAATGCTGCAGCAGCCGGGCGACCGGATTGTGCCGCGGCATGTGGGCGATCGCCTCGATATTGACGCAGAAGAAATAGAGCAGGCCGGCCGGATCGGGGCTGTCCCATTCCCGGCGCATGAACGCTTCGGCAAAGCCGAGATCGCCCTCGAACATCAGGCGCCGGGCGAAACGGTAGTCGCGCACGACCAGTTCGGCCGTCGGGCCGTCCTCACGGCCGCGGAACAGCAGGCGGCGGCCGTCGGGCAGCACCATGGTCAGCGTGCCCGAGCGGATCTTCAAGGGATAGCCGAGGGCGAAGCGCACGGCGCCCGGCAGGCCCTCGGTCGCGCGCCTGAGGCTGTCGCGGGTGACTTCGATGGTTTCGGCGGATTGGGAGTGAAGGCTCTCGACGGTCATGGGCCTCATCTCTGCATGGCGGTCTTTATCGGGCGGACCGATGTCGCGCCTCGCCATGCCCATCCGCTCGCGCGGGGCCGTCCGTGGCATGATGCCCTTCAGACGGGCCGGCCCGGTTGCACCGACCGGAGGAGGCACAGGCGCAGATGCATAGGTTAGGCAATTTGCAGCCGGCTTCAATGGCCGAGAGCCCGCCGTAATCCAGCCCAGCGCCCAGCGCGATCCTCGCGGCCGCCGAAGCCGGGACCGATGCCGCGTCCTCGGGCCCGCCTTGCAATGCGGCGGCGCGCGGCGTATCTTCGGTTACAGACCGACGGTCGGTCTGGATGACGATCATGACGAAGCAGCCGAAGCCCTCGCGCATTGTCATGCACCCCGCCGCGCGCCGCAGCGAACTCGTCGACGCGGCACAGGCGCTGTTCTTCGAACGCGGCTACGAGGCGACGACGATCAACGCCATCATGGAGCGGGCAGGCGTCTCCAAGGGCGGGCTCTACCACCACTTCGCCTCCAAGGAAGAGATCCTCGAGGCCCTGGCGCTGCGCCTCGCCGAGCAGTCGCTCGAGCGTCTCGGCGACGTCTTCGACGAGCCCGGGCTCGACGGGCTCGCCCGGCTCAACCGATTCTTCGCGCGCGCCCGGCAACTGAAGATCGAGGATGCGCCGCAATTGCGCGCGGCCTTCGACGTGCTGTTCAAGCCCGAGAGCATCGTGCTCTACCACCGCATCAACGATGCGATCATGCCGGTCGTGACGCCGGTGCTGGCGCGGATCATCGCCCAGGGCAGGGCCGAGGGCCTGTTCGACGTGCCGGATCCGGAGGCGACCGCGGCGCTGGTGCTGCAGATCAGCGCCGGCAGCCGCGAGCTCATGGCCCGGGCGATGAGCGCCGGCGAAGGCCCGGAGGCTGAAGCGGTCTGGGACGCCTTCGAAGATCGCCTGCGGTTCTATGGCATTGCGGTCGACCGCATCCTCGGCATTGCCGATGGCAGCGTCGCCTATGTCGAACCGGGTTTCGTCCGTGCGCTGATGACGGCGAGGCGGTCGTGACGAGCCGGGAAAAGATCGACCTTCGCGGCGTCAAGGAAACGCTGCTCATCACGCTCTACGGCAAGGCCGGTGAGAGCCGGATGCCGGATTCGCTGCTGAAGGACCGCTTCGCCGCCGAGGTCGTCGAGCGCATCGACTACGACTTCTCGCGCCTGAAGATGCGGCGGGACGACCTGGTCGGCCTTGCCATCCGGGCCTACCGGATCGACCAGTGGACGCGGGCGTTCATCGACGCGCACGAACGGGCGGTGGTGCTGCATCTCGGCTGCGGCCTCGACAGCCGGATCTTCCGCATCGCGCCGCCGGCCACGGTCCGCTGGTTCGATGTCGACTATCCCGAGGTGATCGCCCTGCGCCGCCGGCTCTATCCGGCGCAGCCCGAGGCGACGATGATCGCCAGCTCCGTGACCGATCCGGAGTGGCGCGAGCACCTGCCGTCGGCCGGCCCGGCGCTGATCATCGCGGAAGGCCTGCTCATGTATCTGAGCAAGGCGGCGGTGAAGGATCTGCTCGGCGCCCTGACCCGCCGCATGGGCGAAGGCGAACTCGTCTTCGACGGTTTCAACCGCCTTGGCGCCAGGCTGGCAGCGGCGAGCCGGATGGTCCGCGCCACCGGCGCGACCTTCGGCTGGACCCTGGAGAGCCCGCGCGAGCTGGAGCGGCTGGTGCCGGGCCTGCGCCTCGTCGAGGACACGATGATCTACGACCCGGCGAAGACCGGGCAGTTCGCCCGCTTTTCCCTGCCGGCACGTCTGGCGATCCACACGATGTGCCTCATTCCCGCCTTCCGCCGGCTCGGCCGCCTGATGCGCTATCGGTTCTGAGCGCCCCCGGCCGGACAGACGCGGATATTCTGGAGACTTCCATGCGTTGGATGCGTCTTGGAATGGGTCTTGCCGCCGCGGCGGTCGCGGCGGCGGCCGGCTGGCAGTTCTTCAGGCCGAGCAAGGTGTCCGTCGTGGCGCCGATGCGCGGCGATGCCGCCGAGATCGTCTATGCCAGCGGCGTGGTCGAGCCCCTGGTCTGGGCCAAGGTGACGCCGGTCGAGCGCGAACGCATCGTCGCGCATTGCAATTGCGAGGGCCAGCGCGTCGAGAAGGGCCATGTCCTCGCCCGGCTCGACACGAGCCAGGTCGATGCGATGATCGCCGCCCTGAAGGCGCGGCTGAACCTGTCCCGCGAAGAATATCGCCGCCAGTCGGTGCTCAGCGAGCGCAATGTCGGCAGCCAGCAGGCGCTCGACCGGGCGCGCGCCGAGGTCGTCCAGTTCGAATCGCTGGTCGCCGGCCAGCAGGCGCGGCTCGAAGGCTATGTGCTGCGCGCGCCCGGCGACGGCGTGGTGCTGCGGCGCGACGGCGAGGTCGGCGAGGTCGCCGAGCCCGGCACCGGCCTGTTCTGGGTCGGCGAGCCGACGCCGCTGATCGTCACCGCCGACGTCAACGAGGAGGATATTCCGCGCGTGACCGTCGGCCAGCGCACCCTGCTGCGGTCGGATGCCTTTCCCGGCCGCACGCTGGAAGCGACCGTCGACAGGATTACGCCGAAGGGCGATCCGGTCACCAAAGCCTACCGGGTGCGCTTCCGCCTGCCCGAGGGCACGCCGCTGCGCATCGGCATGTCGACCGATGTCAATGTCGTGGTCCGCGTCGCCTCGAACGCGCTGATCGTGCCGACCGTCGCGGTCGACGGCGACAAGGTCTTCGTCGTCGAGAACGGCGAGGCGCGGCTGCGCACGATCGGCACGGGCATCCGCGGTCCCTCCGGCATCGAGGTCCTGAACGGCCTCGGCGACGAGGCGCGGATCGTCTCGCCGTTCCCGGCGCAGCTTGCGGATCGCGCCCGGGTCACCGTCACCGCCGTCGCGACACGGTGAGGCCGGCATGCGGCTCATCCTCGACATTGCCTATACCCATATTGCCGGCCGCGGCCGCCAGACATTGGTGGCGGTGATCGGAGTGGCGGTCGGCGTCGGCTTTTCCGTCGCCATGGCCGCCCTCATGCAGGGCGGCCAGGACGACTTCGTGCGGCAGATGATCGATACCATGCCGCATGTGCAGGTCACCGACGACCGGCGCACGCCGCCCCGGCAGCCAGCGGAGGAGGCCTTCGCGACGGCGGCGATCGCGGGCCTGAGGCCGCGGGAGGATCGGCGCGGCATCATCAATCCGACCGCCGCGCTCACCTGGCTGAACGGCTGGGTGCCGGGCCGGCTCGCCGGCAGCCTCAGGCTGCAGGGCGTGGTCCGCTATTCCGGACGTGATGTCGGCGCCGCCATCATAGGCATTGATCCGCATGCCGAGCCGCGCATTTCTCCCCTGGCCGGCCACTTCGTTCAGGGCGACTTCAGCTCGCTCGTCGGCGGCGGGAATACCGTCATCATCGGCGACACCATGGCTCGCCGCCTCGGCGCGCGGGTCGGCAACACCATCACCGCGGTGGCCTCCGAAGGACAGACCCGCGATTTCAAGATCGTCGGCCTGTTCCACACCGGCACCACTGCGCGGGACGAGGGCGAGGCCTATGTCCTCCTGAAGAACGCGCAGATCCTGTCGCGGCGGCCGAACGTCATCAACCAGGTCCATATCAAGCTCGACGATCCCCATGGCGCGCCGGCGGTGGCGCGGCGCGCCGAAGCCGAGCTCGGCTACAAGGCGGTGGCCTGGCAGGACGCCAACGAGCAGATCCTGAAAGCCCTCGTGGTGCGCAACGTCATCATGTACACGGTGGTGGCGGCGATCATGCTGGTGGCCGGCTTCGGCATCTTCAACATCATCTCGACGATCACCCACGAAAAGGCGCGCGACATCGCCATCATGAAGTCGCTCGGCTTTGCCGAGGCCGACATGCGGCGGCTGTTCCTGCTGGAGGGCCTGGTCATCGGTGCGGCCGGTTCGCTGGCCGGCTGGGTGATCGGCTTCGCGCTGGTCCATGCGCTGTCGCTGGTGCGCTTCGAGGTGGCGACGACCGGCCAGGAAATGACCCGGCTGCCGATCGCCTGGAGCTTCCTGCACTATGTCCTGGCGCTCGGCTTCGCCCTTATCGCCGCCGCGGTCGCAGGCTACCTGCCGGCCAGGCGGGCGGCGCGGGTCAATCCGGTCGAGATCATCAGGGGGGCGACATGACCCCGCTCATCGCCGCGCACGGCCTGACGCGCAGGCTCGACGAGATGGTGCCGGTCACCCTGGTCGACAATGTCTCCCTGTCGATCGGCGCGCGCGAATTCGTCGCCATTACCGGCCCGTCGGGCTCCGGCAAGTCGTCGCTGCTCTACCTGCTCGGCCTTCTCGACCGGCCGACGGCGGGTACGCTGGCGATCGCTGGCCGCGACACCGAGCCGATGGGCGAGGACGAGCGGGCGGCGACGCGGCTCGCCACGATGGGCTTCGTGTTCCAGTTCCACTTCCTGCTGCCGGAATTCTCCGCGCGCGACAATGTCGAGATCCCCATGCGGCGGCTCGGCCGGCTCGGCCGGGGCGAAATGCGCGAGCGGGCCGAGGCCCTGCTCACCTCGCTCGGCCTCGCCGATCATCTCGACAAGCGGCCGGACCAACTCTCCGGCGGCCAGCGCCAGCGCGTGGCGGTCGCGCGGGCGCTCGCCAACGACCCGCCCGTGATTCTCGCCGACGAGCCGACCGGCAGCCTCGACAGCAGGAGCTCCGAACAGGTCTTCGACATCCTGACCGAGCTGGTGCGCGGGCGCGGCAAGACGGTGGTCGCCGTCACCCACGACCTCGCGATGGCCGAGCGGACCGACCGGCGGATCCATCTCGTCGACGGCCGGATCAGCTCGGACGAAAGGGGACGGGGGGCAGGTCCGCCGGGCTGACCCTCGGTCCGGTCAGGCCAGAACCTCGCGACGCAGGAGAGCGTCGAGCCAGTCGGCGAAGACCTGCAGGCGGCGGGACAGGTGCTGGCGGTGCGGATAGAGCAGCGTCATCGGCATGGGGGCCGCGCGGTGACCGGCCATGACCTCGACCAGCGTGCCGGCGGCGAGCTGCGGCCTGACGTCATAGGCCGGGATCTGGATGAGGCCGAGCCCGGCGATGCAGCAGGCTATATAGGCCTCGGCGCTGTTGACGGTGACGCGCGAGCGCATGGAGCAGGTCCTGATCTCCCCGCCGTCGCGCCATTCCCAGGGCGCGACCCGTCCCGAGGACGGCGAGGCGTAGCTGACAGCCCAATGGGCATCGAGCACATCCGGTCCGGCAGGCACACCGTGGCGTTCGAGATAGGCCGGGCTCGCCACATTGATCAGGTCGAGCTCGCCGATCGGCCGGGCGATGAGGCCGGAATCGCTGAGCGGTCCGACCCGCAGCACGCAGTCCACGCTGTCCTCGACCAGATTGATCGCGCGGTCGGTCACGCCGAGCTCGATGTCGATCTCGGGATAGCTGTCGAGGAAGGCGGGCAGGGCGGGGGCGACGACCAGCCGGCCGATACGGCCGGGCACGTCGAACCGCAGCCGGCCGGTCGGCGTCGCCGCCGAGCGGAACAGCGTCTCTGCCTCTTCGACATCGGCGACCAGCCGGACGCAGCGCTCGTAGAAGGCCGCACCGTCCTGGGTGAGCGAGACCTTGCGGGTGGTGCGGTGGAGAAGCCGGGCCCCGACCCGGCCCTCCAGCTCCTGCACGGCGGCCGAGACCGAGGATCGGGGAATGCCGAGCAGGCTTGCCGCGCGCGTGAAGCTCGCGCTTTCGACGACACGCGCGAAGATCCTGAAAAGGTCGATCCGGTCCATGCCCTGCCGTCCGATTGTTCGGCTGGTCTGTCAAGTGATGTCAGACAAGCCGCCTTTATCGAGGAAACCTAGACGGTATCGTGCCCGGTATGAAGCGGCCGCGTGGCGTGGCCGCCGCCATTTTTCACGCGAGGTGCCGCCATGACCGACCACAGCATCAAGGGCAAGACCGTGCTCATCGCCGGCGGGGCGAAAAATCTCGGAGGATTGCTCGCCCGCGACCTGGCCGGGCACGGCGCCAAGGCGGTTGCGATCCACTACAACAGCGCAGCGACGGCGAAGGACGCCGAGGCGACCGTCGCCGCCGTCAAGGCAGCCGGAGCGGAGGCGGTCGCCCTGCAGGCCGATCTGACCACGGCAGGCGCGATGGAGAAGCTGTTCGCCGACGCGGTCGCGGCGGTCGGCCGGCCCGACATCGCCATCAACACCGTCGGCAAGGTCCTGAAGAAGCCCTTCGTCGAGATCAGCGAGGCCGAATATGACGAGATGACCGCGGTCAATTCGAAATCGGCCTTCTTCTTCCTCAAGGAGGCCGGCCGGCATGTCCGCGACAACGGCAAGATCTGCACGCTGGTGACGTCGCTGCTCGGCGCCTATACGCCGTTCTACGCGGCCTATGCCGGCACCAAGGCACCGGTGGAACATTTCACCCGGGCGGCTTCGAAAGAGTTCGGCGCGCGTGGCATCTCGGTGACCGCCATCGGGCCGGGGCCGATGGACACGCCCTTCTTCTATCCGGCCGAGGGCGCCGACGCGGTCGCCTATCACAAGTCGGCGGCGGCGCTCTCGCCTTTCTCCAAGACCGGCCTCACCGATATCGAGGACATCGTGCCGTTCATCCGCTTCCTGGTCTCCGACGGCTGGTGGATGACCGGACAGACCATCCTGGTCAATGGCGGCTACACGACGAAGTGAGCCGCCCTTGCCGATGGCCCGGCGGGCCATCGGCCTGGCATTGCTGCGGGCAGGGGAGCCCCGCCCGCCCGCGCGATCGGCGCCGCAGATCCGGCGCCGCTAGCGGGATTTCTGGTAAAGCTTGGCGGCGACCTCAAACATTTCCTCGGGCGCGTAGTTCGGCGCGAACACCGAGGGATCGCCTGTCAGATCGTGGATCTTGCCGCCCTCGGGGGCGCCTTCGACCACGGCCAGTTCGCCGGGCGGGTCTCCTGGCAGCGCGCTGCCGCTCCAGATGCCCGCAATGTCCCGGTAGTCGTCAGGACTGAACGTATAGAGGCGGCGATGCGACCCCTCCGCCAGGTATTTCCGGCATTCCGGTATCCGGTCGAGATTGATGTTCGGGGTCGGCAGCATGTTCTCGATGTCCACGCCGGTCAGGGACTTCAGCGCGAGCGCATAGGCGTGGGCATGCACCGAGCCGCGGACGAGAAGATAGCCGCAGACCTCGCGGCCGGTGGCCTCCGAAAGGGTCTCATAGACGCGCAGCTTGTGAAGCCGGGCGCCGCATTCGAGGTGGAAATTGTGCAGGAGGTCGACGATGACATTGCCGGTCGTCGTGACGAAATCCGTGTTCCATGACGCGCCATTGGCATTGACCGGCGTCGCGCCGCCGGCATTGGAAAGGAAGGCCGAGGCCAGCCGGATGTCCTTCATGGCCTCGTAGGGCGCGTCCGAAATGTCGTCGCCCGCGACCGCGTCGAGATCGGAATCGGGGCCGTTGTTCAGCATGGCGACGCCGTTGCTGACCAATTCGACATGGCCCAGTTCCTCCGCGGTGATCGCGGCCACCAGGCTGTAGAACGGCCGCAGCTTCGACTTGCTGCGGAAGTTGAAGCTCTGAAACAGATAGTTCCCGAGCGTCGACATTTCCCCGTATTTGCCGCCCAGCAGTTCCTGGAGGGCAGCGGCGGCATTGGGGTCCTGTCTGGCTGGCGCGGGAAGGTCGACCTGAAGGCGATTGAGGCGCATGAACATGGCGGGCTCCGTGGCGCTCTTGCGGGGGGCACTGGCCGGCCAGCACCAACGAGGGAACCTGCCGCCGAGGCCGATGTTTCGCCGCCGGCCGTTTTTCCCCGCGCGGTCGGGATCGGCGCCCGGCCAAGGCGCGGCCGCTTCTGAAGGCTCCTGTCCGGCGGCCGCTTTCGCCTGCGCCGAGGAACTCGCGCGGAAACGCGGCGTTGGCCCACTGATCCCTCGATAATTGTTCCAGCCACAAGCCTGGGAGTTGCCGCCATGAGAGCTCTCACCTGGCATGGCAAGGGCGACGTTCGCTGCGAGCGCGTACCCGATCCGGCCATCAGCGACGGCCGCGACGCCATCATCAAGGTGACGGCCTGTGCCATCTGCGGTTCCGACCTGCACATCTATGGCGGCCTCATCCCGTCCATGGAGGCCGGCGACGTTCTCGGCCACGAGGCGATGGGCGAGGTGGTGGAGGTCGGCCGGGACAACAAGGCGTTGAAGGTCGGCGACCGCGTGGTCGTGCCGTTCACGATAGCCTGCGGCGCTTGCTTTTTCTGCAAGCGCGGCCAATTCTCCGGCTGCGAGCGGTCGAATCCCAACCGCGCGGCGGCTGAAAAGCTCTGGGGCTCGTCACCTTCAGGACTGTTCGGATATTCCCACCTGCTCGGCGGATATGCCGGTGGCCAGGCCGAATATCTGCGCGTGCCCTATGCCGATACCGGGGCCATCAAGGTGCCCGATGGCCTGTCCGACGAACAGGTGCTCTTCCTTTCGGACATTTTCCCGACCGGCTACATGGCCGCCGACTTCTGCGACATCCAGCCGGGCGACACGATCGCCATTTGGGGATGCGGCCCGGTCGGGCAGATGGCGATCCGCAGCGCATTCCTGCTGGGCGCCGGCCGGGTTCTGGCGGTCGACACCGTGCCGGAACGGCTGGAGCTTGCCCGCCGCGGCGGTGCCGAGACCATCGATTTCCGGACCGACGACGTCTACGACCGGATCAAGGAGCTCACGGCCGGACGCGGCGCCGATGCCTGCATCGATGCCGTCGGCACCGAGGCCGATGCCTTGGCTTCACTGGATTCCGTCGTCGACCGGCTCAAGGTGGCCACCTTCATGGGGACCGACCGGCCGCATGTCCTTCGCCAGGCGATCCATTGCTGCCGGAACTTCGGCATCGTCTCGATCGTCGGGGTCTATGGCGGCTATCTCGACAAGATTCCCATGGGGTCGGCGATCAATCGCGGCCTCACCTTCCGCATGGCCCAGACGCCGGTGCAGCGCTACATGCCGGCCCTGCTCGATCGCATCGCCAAGGGCGAGATCGATCCTTCCTTTGTCATCACGCATCGCGCGCTGCTGGACGACGGGCCGGACCTCTACAGGACCTTCCGCGAGAAGAAGGACGGCTGCATCAAGGTGGTTCTCCAACCGTGAGGTGCTCATGATGACCTCCGCATCACGGCCGCTCGCCGTCGTCACCGGCGCATCGACAGGCATAGGCTACGAACTCGCCAAGCTCGCCGCCGAGAAGGGCTACGACCTGGTGATCGCGTCGAACGACGGGCAGCTCGAGGTCGCCGCGCAATCGCTGCGGAAGCTGGGCGCCGTCGTCCATCCGGTCGATGTCGACCTCGCGACCATGGCGGGCGTCGACACGCTCTACGATGTCGTCGGCGGCACCGGCCAGCCGGTGGCGGCACTCCTTGCCAATGCCGGCAAAGGCGCCGGCCATGCCTTCCTCGACGAGGAGGTCGACGAATGGCGCCGGGTGATCGAGACGAACGTGACCGGCACGCTCTACCTGATCCACCGCGTCGGCCGTGACATGCGGCGGGACGGCATGGGGCGCATTCTCATCACCGGCTCCATTGCCGGCTTCATGCCGGGGCCGTTCCAGGCGGTCTACAATGGTTCGAAGGCCTTCATCGACTCCTTCGCTTTCGCCCTGCGCAACGAACTGGAGGACACCGGCGTGACGGTGACGTGTCTCATGCCCGGCGCCACAGAAACGGAATTCTTCGCTCGGGCGGGCATGCTCGACACGAAGCTCGGCCAGGCCGAGAAGGACGATCCGGCGGACGTCGCGCGGACCGGCTTCGAGGCGATGCTGAACGGTGAAGGGGATGTCGTCAGCGGCTGGATGAACAAGGTGCGGGCGGCGTTCGCCAACATCGTCCCAGCCGAGATGCTGGCCGCCCAGCACCGCAAGATGGCCGCTCCCGGCACCGGCAAGTCGTCATCATAAGCGGATCGCCGGCTCAGGCGGCGACGATCCGCCGCCCCGCCTGTCGCTGTCCCCATGGACATCGCGCGGGCCGTCCGCCCGCGCATGGGGCCGTCGGCGCGGCGCGCGCTTGCCTGCCGCGAGGGCGCCGGCGGCGGCGACCCGCCGGCGGAAGCTTCGCAGGAAAGGGCGATCGTCAGGCCGCCTTCTTGTTGACATTGGCGAGGGCAAGGCGGGTCAGCAGCTCGTCGGTCTTCTTCTCCTCCGACAGCGTGGCCTCGAGAAGCGGCACGGCATCCTTCAGGCCGAGCTGCTGCGCCCAGGTCTTCAGCGTGCCGTAGCGGCTGATCTCGTAGTGCTCCACCGCCTGCGCCGCGGCCAGCATGCCCGGGTCGAGCGCTTCGGTCTGCGCGAACTCCTCCATGATCTCCTTGCCCTCGTCGAGAATGCCGATGATGGCGTCGCAGGTCTTGCCGCGCGGCGTCTTGCCGATCATCTCGAAGACCTGGTCAAGGCGCTCGACATGGCCCTCGGTCTCGTCGTGATGCTTCTCGAATGCCGCGCGCAGCTCGTCGGTCTGGGCATTCTTGGCCATTTTCGGCAGAGCGCGCAGGATCTGCTTTTCCGCGTAGTAGATGTCCTTCAGCGTCTCGTGGAACAGGTCGCTGAGATCTTTCGGGGCCTTGGCCATGGTCGTCTCCGGAACAATGGAAAAACCGCGAGCCGGCTGCGGTCACTGCCGAGCCCGCTCGGAATGCGAACCTGCTGCCGTCAGCATTGTTCCGTTGCTTCGTTTTTCTGGCCTGGGCTGCCGCCGATGGGCCCGGGACGGGGCAGGGGACGAGGAGCCTGCCGCCGCGCGACGTTCCGCGTCCCGACCGGTACTTCGCTCGGCCGGCCGGGCGGAGCGCCGGTGGCGCCCGGTTCAGGCGAGTCCGTGCTGGGCTTCATAGCGGCCGATATCCGCCGCGAACTGAAGCGTGAAGTCGATGTCGTCGACGCCGTTCAGCAGGCAGTGGCGGCGGAACGGGTCGATGGCGAAATCGATGGCCGTGGAGCCCAGCACGACGCGCTGCGCTTCCAGGTCGATCTCGATTGCGCCCGCCGCCGGATTGTCCGCCCGCTCCATGATCGCGGCGACCTGGGCCTTGGCCAGCACGACCGGCAGCATCCCGTTGACCAGCGCGTTCTGATGGAAGATGTCGCCGAAGCTCTCGGCGATGATCGCCCGGATGCCGCAATCCATCAGGGCATAGACCGCGCCCTCGCGCGACGACCCGCAGCCGAAATTGCTGCCGGCGACAAGGATGCTCGCACCCTTGTAGCGCGGCTGGTTGAGCGGGAATTCGGCGAGCGGCGAACCGTCGGCGGCGAAGCGCAGGTCGCGGAAGCAATAGTCGGCATAACCGTCCTCGCGCCGCTGCGACAGGAACCGCGCCGGCAGGATCTGATCGGTGTCGACATTGTCGAGCGGCAGCGGCGCGGCGACCGATCGGACCTTGGTGAAGGGGCGCATGCCGCTCAGCTCCTCGATATGTCCACCGCACGGCCATTGACGGCGACCGCCGCCGCCATGGCCGGGCTCATCAGATGGGTGCGGACCCCCTTGCCCTGCCGGCCGACGAAGTTCCGGTTCGAGGTCGAGGCGCAGCGCTCGCCGGGACGGCCGAGATCGCCGTTCATGCCGACGCACATGGAACAGCCCGACATGCGCCATTCGAAGCCGGCCGCGGTGAAGATCCGGTCGAGACCTTCCGCCTCGGCCCGCGCGCGGACCTCCGTGGAGCCGGGCACGACGATCGCCGGGATGACGGCGCGCCGCCCCTGCGCGACGGCGGCGGCGGCCCGCAGATCCTCGAGCCGCCCGTTGGTGCATGAGCCGATGAAGACCCGGTCGAAGGCAATGGACGCGATCGGCGCGCCCGGCTCGAGGCCCATATAGTCCAGCGCCTCGCGCTTGCCGGCCCGGCGGAGCGGATCGGCAATGCCGTCCGGATCGGGGACGCGGCCGCCGACCGGCACGCCGTCCTCCGGGCTGGTGCCCCAGGTGATCATCGGATCGACCTTCGCCGCGTCCAGCACGACCTCCCGGTCGAAGGCCGCGCCGGTGTCGGTGGCGAGCGTCCGCCAGTCGGCGAGCTGGCGCTCGCGGGTCGCTCCGGTCGGTGCGAAGGGGCGGCCGTCGACATAGGCGAAAGTCACATCGTCAGGCGCGATCAATCCGAAACGGGCGCCGGCCTCGATCGTCATGTTGCAGAGGGTCAGGCGCCCTTCGATCGACAGGGCGTCCACGGCCGAACCAGCATATTCGATCGCGTGGCCGGTGCCGCCCGCCGCGCCGATGGTCGCGATCACCGCCAGGATCAGGTCCTTGGCGAAGGTTCCGGGACGCAGGGTTCCCTCGATGCGGATGCGCATCTGGCGGGGCTTCTTCTGCCAGAGCGTCTGGGTGGCGAGCGCATGCGCCACCTGCGAGGCACCGACACCGAAGGCGAGCGCCCCGAGCGCGCCATGGGTGGCGGTGTGGCTGTCACCGCAGATGATGGTCATGCCCGGCAGGCTGAGGCCGAGCTCCGGCCCGATCACGTGCACGATCCCCTGCTGCGGATGGGCGATGTCGAACAGCCGGATGCCCGCGGCCGTAGTGTTCGCGGTCAGGTCGGCGACGATCTCGCGGGTCGAAGCGGCCTCGATCGCGGCAATGTCGCGCTGGCGGGTCGGGACATAGTGATCGGCGGTCGCGACCGTCAGGTCCGGCCGACGGACCGCGAGGCCCTTGCGCGCCAGCAGCGAGAAGGCATTGCGCGATCCCTCGTGCAGCAGATGGCGGTCGATATAGAGCAGCGTTCCGGCGATGGGATGGTCCATGACCGTGTGGCGCGCCCAGAGCTTGTCGAACAGGGTCTGCGCCGCCGGCGCGGGAGCAGGGTCACGCGACATGGCAGAGCCTCGCAAAGCCGAGCGTCTGGTCCGCGAGCAGCGCCAGCCGCGCCGTCACGCCCGGATCCGAGCATTCGCCGTCCGGGCCGAAGCGGCAGGTGCTCGAATTGATTGCGACGCCCATGGGGGTCGGCCAGCCGCGAAGCGCGTGGACGACCGCCCTGAGGCTGGCCAGCGTGGTGCCCATGGCCTGGTCGCCATAGGCGCAGACGATGGTGCCTACCGCCCGGCCGTCGAGATAGGGCCGCGCGTCGGTGCGCAGTTCCTCGACGCAGTCCAGGGCATTCTTGATCATGCCGGACATGATGCCGTGATAGGCGGGCGTGGCGATGATCAGCCCGTCGCACCGACGGATCGCCTCGACGAGACGGGAGGCCCGGGCATCGAGACGACCGGCGCCGTAGTTCGGAAAGTCGAGATCGTCGGATACGAAGGCGGCGACTTCGGCGCCGTTGCGCTCGGCATGGGCGAGGGCCGCAAGCAGCGCCTTTTCGCTCGACGAATGGTTCGCGGTGGTTCCGCCGATGCCGACAATATAGGGCCGGTGGTTCGTCATGGACGGTGTGCTCCGGAGGGGTGGGCGGCGGGACCGGCCGGTTGAGATCGGATCGGTGCTCGTCATGGCATGCACGCCTCGATGCGGCGCCATTCCGCGCCGCCGGCCCGCGCAATGCCGCCCTTAATGTCGATGTCGCCGGGCGGCTTCGGATGACGGCCGTCGCGCCGGGCGGCAGCGAGCATCTCTTCCGACAGTCCCATCACCGATTTGAGCAGCAGGCTGGGCAGAATGACGATGCGATAGCCCATGTCTTCGGCTTCGGCGAAGGTCACGTCCGGCGTCCTGCCGCGCCAGACGACATTGAGGAGGCAAGGACCCTGGACGCGCCGCGGGATGGCGGCCATCTCGTCGAGGTTCTGCGGCGCCTCGACGAAGGCGACATCGGCGCCGGCATCGAGCGCGCGGCAGGCGCGGTCGACCGCCGTCTCGAAGCCCTCGACGGCGCGGGCGTCAGTGCGCGCGATGAGGACGAAGTCCTGCCGCTCCCGGGCGCGCGCCGCCGCCCTGATCTTGGCGATGAAGTCCTCGCGCGGAATGATCGCCTTGTCGCTGAAATGCCCGCATTTCTTCGGAAACACCTGGTCCTCGATATGCATGGCGGAGACGCCGGCGCGCTCGTATTCGCGCACCGCCCGGGCCGCGTTCAGCTCATTGCCGAAGCCGGTATCGCCATCGGCGATCAGCGGAATGGACAGGGACCTGGCGATGCGCCCGGCGACAGCGACCATTTCCGACATGGTCAGCAGGCCGTAGTCGGGAAAGCCGTGGGACGCCGACACGCCGGCCCCGGTCATATAGGCGGCGTTGAAGCCGGCGCGGTCGATCGCATTGGCCGTCAGGCAGTCATAGGCCCCGGGCGCGATGATCGTCTCGTTCGCGTCCAGAAGGGATCGGATGGATACAGCCATGATGGTCGCTCTCCGGGATTGAACTAGACGCCGAGGCAGGCGCGGATGTCGGACTGGCGCAGCGCCACCTCGCCCCTGCCGACGACATCGACGATCCGCCCGTTCTCCATGAGGTAGTGGCGGTCGGCGATCGCGGCGGCGAAGCGGTGGTTCTGCTCGACGAGCAGGATCGTGAAGCCGCGCTCGCGCAGCCGGGCGAGGATCCGCCCGATCTGCTGGACCATGACCGGCGCGAGGCCTTCCGTCGGCTCGTCGAGCAGGAGGATGCGCGAACCCGTGCGCAGGATGCGGGCGATCGCCAGCATCTGCTGCTCGCCGCCCGACAGCTTGGTGCCCGGGCTCGACCGGCGCTGGCCGAGGACCGGAAACAGCGACAGCACCTCGTCGAGCGGCATGCCGCCCGCCTGCAGGACCGGCGGCAGCAGCAGATTCTCCTGGACGGTCAGCGCGGAGAATATGCCCCGGTTCTCCGGGCAGTAGGCGATGCCGAGCCGGGCGATCGCGCTCGACCGGAGCGCGATGGTCTCGACGCCGCCGATCCTGATCGAGCCCTGCCGGGCCACCCCCATGCCCATGATCGCCTTCAGCGCCGTCGACTTGCCCGCGCCGTTGCGCCCGAGCAGGCTGACGACCTCGCCATCGCCGAGGTCGATGTCGACGCCGTGCAGGACCTGGCTTTCGTCATAGGCCGCCCGAAGGCCGCGCACGGCCAGGAGCGGCGAGGGATGTCCTGCCGGCTCAGTCATGGTCCGCTCCGATATAGGCTTCCTGGACCCGGGGATCGGCCGCGACGGTGCGGTAGTCGCCCTCGGCGAGCACCTTGCCGCGGGCCAGAACCGTGATGCGGTCGCAGAGCGCGGCGACGACGGACAGGTTGTGCTCGACCATCAGGATGGTGCGGCCGTGGCGAATGCGCTGGATCAGCGCGGTGATCCGCACGACATCCTCGGGCGACATGCCGGCCATGGGTTCGTCCAGCAGCAGGACCTGCGGATCGAGCGCCAGGGTGGTTGCCAGCTCCAGGGCGCGCTTGCGTCCATAGGAGAGCAGCGCGGCGCGCGTGTCGCGATGGTCGAGCAGGCCGACATGGTCGAGAAGCGCGTCGGCCTCCGCGGCGAGATCCGCGAGGGACCGGTCCGAGCGCCAGAACTGGAACAGCCGGCGCCGGCGGCTCTGCAGCGCGATGCAGACGTTCTGGTTCACGCTCAGCCCGGGGAAGATCGACGAGATCTGGAACGACCTGACGAGGCCCTGCCGCGCGATGGCGGCCGGCGGCATCGCCGTCACGTCCCGGCCGTTGAACAGGATGCGCCCGCTGGTCGGCGTGAGAAACCTGGTGATCAGGTTGAAGCAGGTCGTCTTGCCGGCCCCGTTCGGTCCGATCAGCGCATGGATGCTGCCCTTGCCGACACTGAGGCTGACGCCGTCGACCGCCCGGAAGCCGGCGAATTCCACGGCGATGCCGCGCGTCTCCAGCACGGGCGGTTCCGGCCGATCCGGCGGCGGGGCGGCGGTCACAGCGGCCTCCCGATCTTGCGCGAGAGGACGCCGACGATACCGTCGCGGAACAGCAGCACGGAGAGGACGAAGACGAGGCCCTGCAGGAACACCACCCACTCGCCGAGGCCGGCGAGATAGTTCTGGCAGGAGACGATCAGCGCCGTCCCGACGATCGGCCCGAACAGGGTGCCGACGCCGCCGACCAGCGTCATCAGGACCACCTCGCCGGAGGTCGCGATGTGCACGTCCACCAGCGAGGCGATCTGGAAGGCGAGGGCCTTCATCGCGCCGGCGAGGCCGGACAGGGCGGCAGAGACGACGAAGACGGCGAGCTTGTAGGCCTGGACGTCGATGCCGAGCGAGACGGCGCGCGGCTCGTTGTCCCGGATCGCCCGCAGGACCTGGCCGAACGGCGAGAACACCATCCGGTAGATCAGCAGCAGCGCCGACAGGAACACGGCGGCGACGACGAAATAGGTGGTCATGTCGCTGGCGAGATCGATCACCCCGAAGAGACGGCCGCGGGGGACGTTCTGCAGCCCGTCCTCGGCGCCGGCATGGGGCGAGCGGAGGACGGCGAAATAGACGAGCTGGGCAAGCCCCAGCGTGACCATGGTCAGGTAGATGCCCTGCCGGCGAATGGCGAGGACCGCAAAGCCGAGGCCCAGCGCCGCGGCGGCCGCCATGCCGAGCAGGACCGCCATTTCCGGCGGCAGGCGCCAGGCCAGCGCGGCATAGGCGGCGACATAGGAGCCGGCGCCGAAGAAGGCCGCATGTCCGAACGACAGCAGGCCGCAATAGCCGAGCAGCAGATTGAAGGCGAGCGCGAACAGCGCGAAGCACAGCACCTTGATCAGGAACAGCGGATAGACGAGGAACGGCAGGATCAGGAGCGCGACCGCCAGGCCGACGAAGATCGCCGGGATATGCGAACGTTCGCGTGCATGGCCCGGCTGGCCTGCCGCGGGCGTTCCGATGGCGAGGGATTGAGATGGGTTCGGCATGATGCTCAGGCTTTTCCGAAGAGGCCGGCCGGGCGCACCATGATGACCAGCACCATGATGACGAAGATCGCGACGGACGAGGCCTCGGGATAGGCGACCTTGGTGAGGGCCTCGACGAGGCCGAGCCCGAAGCCGCTGACGATGGCGCCGAGGATCGAGCCCATGCCGCCGATGACCACGACCGCGAAAACGATGGAGATGATGTCTACCCCCATCTGCGGGTTGACCGAGTAGACCGGCCCCGCCAGGACGCCGGCGAGGCCGGCCAGCGCCGTCCCGGCCGCGAAAGCCAGGGTGATCAGCCGGGAGACGTCGATGCCGAAGGTCGCGACCAGCGCCGGATCCTCGTTCGCCGCGCGCAAGGACGCGCCGAGCCGGGTCCTCTCGATGGCGAACCAGACGCCGAAGCAGACCAGGACCGAGACGAGGATGATCCAGGCCCGGTAGGTCGGCAGGAACACGAAGCCGAGGTTCCAGCCGCCGCGCAATTCGCGCGGGACGGCATAGGCGAGGCCGGACGAGCCGAAGGCCGAATGCGCCGCCGACTGCAGCATGAGCGCCAGGCCGAAGGTGAGCAGCAGGCCATAGATCGGATCGGCGCCGCGCAGCCGCGCCATCAGCGCCCGGTCGAGCAGGATGCCGAGCGCGCCGACGACGAGCGGCACGATGATCAGCGCCCACCAATAGCCGATCCCGAGATAGGCCATGAGGAGCCAGGCCAGCAGCGCGCCGAGCATATAGATCGCGCCATGGGCGAAATTGATGATGTGCAGGAGGCCGAAAATGATGGCGAGGCCGAGGCTCAGCAACGCGTAGAACGAGCCGTTGATCAGCCCGATCAACAATTGCCCGGATAGCGCCTGTGTCGAAATGCCGAACACGGCCGGCTCCTCGTATGGGATGAGGTGAAGGGGCGGGCAGGCCGGGCGGCCTGCGCGCCAAAGCGGGGCGGGTGACGTCAGCGCGCCAGCGGGCAGGCGCTTTCGGCGAGCGGCCGGAAGGCGTCGTCGCCCGGGACGCGCGCGACGAGGGACACGGTGTCCCAGGGGGCCGTGACCGGCTCGGACGGCCCCTTCGCGCGCATCAGGTACATTTCATGGACCATCCGGCCGTCGCGCCGGACCGTGCCGGCCGGGGTGAAATTGTCCGAAATGGTCGTCGTGTGCAGCTGTTTCAGGACGGCCGGAGCGGCGTCGGTGCCGGCGGTCCTGACGGCCTCGAGATAGGAGCGGACGGCGGAATAGACGCCGGCATGGGCCTGGCCCGGATTGGCGTCCCGCCGACGGCGGAATTCGGCGGATAGGGCGCGGGTGCCGTCGTTCAGGTTCCAATAGAACGCGTCGATGTACTGGAGCCCTTCGGCGTCCTCCGGCCCGAGGGCGAGAATGTCGACCGCCGTGATGGCCGGCCCGACGATGCGCGGCCGCGCGCCGCGAATGCCGAATTCGCGCGCCTGCTTCACGGCGCGCACGAAATCGGTGCCGGAATTGGCCAGCACGATGACGTCGGCGCCGGAGGCCTGGGCCTGCAGGATGAAGGAGGAATAATCGTTGGTGCCGGTCGGATGCCAGATGCTGCCGGCGATCTGGCCGCCGCGCGCCTGGACCGTCTTGGTCATCACCTCGACCAGCGAGCGGCCGAAGGCGCTGTCCATGCCGATGAAGAACCATTTCTTGCCGCCGTCGCCGAGGACGGCATTCGCCATCGAGCGCCCGGTGGCATAGGTGTCGTAGGTCCAGTGGATGCCGTTCGGCGAACAGCTGTCATTGGTCAGGCGGTCGGTGCCGGGGCCGGAAAAAATGACGACCTTGTTGCGCTCGCGGACCAGTTCCTGAACGGCCAGAGCGACCGCGGAGCTGCCGAGATCGAAGATGGCGTCGACGCCCTCGATGTCGATCCATTGCCGCGCGATGTTCAGGCCGATGTCCGGCTTGTTCTGATGGTCGGCCGATAGCAGGACGATCTTGGCATTGCCGACCATGCCGCGCAGCTCGTCGATGGCGATCTGGGCCGCGGTCACCGAGCCGGCACCGGTCTGGTGCGAGAACGGGCCGGACATGTCGGTGAGGACACCGATCTTGATGACGTCGCCGGACATCTGTGCGGCCGCCGGACCGGCGACCAGGGTCGATAGCGCCAGCATGGCGGCGCGGATTGTCGTCTTCATCGTTTTCCTCCCGGATATCGTTTTCATTGTCGGATCGCGCCGTGGCTAATGGCGGCCGCCGTCGATGACGAAGTCGGCCCCCGTGACGAAGGCGGATTCGTCGGACGCCAGGTAGACGGCGAGGGCGGCGACCTCTTCGGGGCGTCCAAGCCGTCCGGCGGCGCGGCCGCGCGACAGGCCGTCCATGATCCGCGCCTGCTCATCGGCGCCCATGCCGGCGACGAAGGTGCGCGGCATCGGCGTGTCGATGGCGCCGGGCAGGATCGCGTTGACCCTGACGGGCGCGAGCTCGAGGGCTGCCGCCTTCGACAGCATGGACATGGCGGCCTTGGAGGCCGAATAGGCGCTCATGTTGAGGATCGGGCGCACCGCCGCGCCCGACGACATGTTGATCACCGACCCGGTCGGCGCCATCAGCGGGACCAACGCCCGCATCAGGAGGAACGGCCCGGCGACGTTGACGTTCATCAGCCGCCGGAAGTCCTCGAGGGTCGTCTGCAGCAGCGGCCGCCCGAGCATGGCGCCGGCATTGTTTACGAGAATGTCGATGCGCGCGCCCCGGGTCCGCAGACGGTCCGCGAAGGCCTGGACCGCCGCTTCCGAGGTCACGTCGAGGACGACGAGCCGGTCACGCGTCGCGCCGTCCGCTTCGCCTGGACCGGCGAGGTCGGTGCCGATCACCTCCGCGCCTTCGGCCCGGAAGCGCTCGCAGATCGCCGCCCCGATGCCGCCGGCTGCGCCCGTCACGACCGCCAGCTTGCCGTTCAACCGTCCTGTCGTCGTCATCGCTTCAGTGCCTCAGTCCGGTTTGCTTGAGCAGCGGCATGACGCGCTCGCCGAAATAGGCGAGTTCGGTCAGGTAGTCGGCAAAATAGAACACGACGCCATGCACGCCGCGCCTGGAATAGTCGGCAAGCTGATCGACGATCTGTTCCGGCGTGCCGACGAGCGGATTGGTGCCGTAGCCGGCCACGAAGCGACGCGCGCGCTCGTCGACGCCTTCCTTGAAGGAGCCGCTTTCGACGCCGAGCGTCGCCATCATGTTGCGCGCCGCGATCCAGTCGCCCTTGTCCAGGATGTCCTGGAACGCGGCGCGGGCCTCCGCCTCGGTCTCGCGGCAGACCACCAGCGCCGAGCACATGAGCGCGACGTCGCGGCCGTATTCCCGGTCCGCCTTCTGGGTCACCAGGCGCAGGCGATCGATGTCGTCGGGTTTGGAGGGCGAGGCGAAACTGACGTCGACGTTCCTCGCCGTGAAATCGATGCCGGCCGGCGACGTGCCGGCATTGACCAGGACGGGCCCCGGCCTTTGCACGGGCTTCGGACTGGATTCGAGCGCGGCGAGATTGAAATAGGCGCTTTCGATGTCGAACGGGGCGGTGTCCGTCCACAGGCGCTTGACGATGTTCAGCCACTCCTCGCCATAACGATAGCGGTCGTCGTGCTCGCGCAGCCCGGTTCCGAACATGGCCATCTCGTCGCGGAACCAGCCCATGACGACATTCAGGCCGAACCGGCCGTTCGAGATGTGGTCGATGGTCGCCGCCTGCTTCGCGGCGACCACCGGATGGGTCAGGGAGACGTGGGACGTGGCGAAGCACATGATCCTGTCGGTGGCTTCGGCCATGCCCGCCGCCCAGGTATAGACGTCGAAATTCGTGCCGTTGTGATTGGACGGCCCGCCCTGGCCCTTCCACCGCCCGATCGGCAGCGCTACTTCCATGCCGAGCGCGTCGGCGAGCCGGACCACGCTGCGATTGTAGTCCCAGGTGACCTGCCGGTCCGTCGGCGCCGTGGTGATCACGCTGCCGCCGCTGCAATTGACCGCGAAGATGCCGAGCTTGAGCTTCTGCGCGTTGAACAGCGGCACGTTCTGCCGCCGGTAGTCCCTGAGCTCTTCGCGATTCATCGCATCATCCTCTTGCGGGCCTTGGCGTCGGCGCGTCAGAACGCGACGTCGTCGGACGTGGTGATCGCCGCGAAGCGCGCGAGCGCGGCGATGGAGTTCTCGTGCTCCTCGGCCGTCGCCGCCGCGCAGGCGTCCTCGACCACGACGCATTCGAAATCCCGGTCGTGTGCTTCGCGGGTCGCGGCCTGCACGACCGCGACTGTCGAGACGCCCGACATGACGAGGCGCTGAATGCGGTTGGCGCGCAGGAACAGATCGAGATTGGTGCCGTAGAACGGGCTGAC
The DNA here is from genome assembly GCA_000751295.2 of bacterium YEK0313. Classification (NCBI taxonomy): domain Bacteria; species bacterium YEK0313. Next base: position 3,964,595 of record CCMO02000001.1, on the reverse strand, counting down.
CCGGTGCTTGGTCACCAGGAGGTCGCCCTCGCGCCGGTCGAGGTCCGGGTGGATTTCGGTGCCCCAGGTGCCGAGCTTGAGGATGCCGAACTTGCGGATGGCGGAGAACATCGGCGAGGTCGGCGAGCACTCCCGATAGTCCGGCGAAAAGCCGACCCGCACGAACAGGACGGCTGCACCTGCGCTCCGAGCGCGGCCGATGATCTTCTGGGTCCGGGCGAGAACCTGGCGGCCGCGCACCTGTTCGCCGAGGGGGCCCTTGCCGTTGGGGCCGTCGTTATGGACGAGGTCGTTTTGCAGATCGAGAACGAGATAGGCGGAGGACATCTGGCTTCCTGTGACTGTTGGCGGGAGGCGGTGCGGCGCGGTTCGTCGTTGCGCTCGGACTGGCCGGATCATCGTGAGAAGGCGCGTGCAGGAGAGGGGTTCGGCAGTTCCAAGTTTTTGGAATTGATTTCCATAAAGATCTTGAAGGAGATCAATTTTGTCAAGCTTGAACGGATCAGACCTGAGGATCGTTTGTTTTCGGAATGTCCGAGGTTTCAAAAATATTTTGTTATTACAATGAGATACCAGGGTTCCTGGTGCGAGCCATCGGCGTCTCGATCGACTGCAAATGCATGGAAGTCATTTCCAGAATTTCGCGATAGCGTCCGAAACCCGGCACATTTAAGATCCACCCCATGAGCAAATTGCCGGAAAAGAAACGTGCGCCGCGCGCCAAGGTGCGACAGGGTGGAGCAGGTGCGGATCTAAGCGAGGACGCCGGCGACGAGAGCCAGATCATCGGGGCTCTGGCGCGCGGCCTGCAGGTGCTGGGCGCTTTCCATCTCGGCGACAGCCAGTTGGGAAATCACGAATTCGCGCAGCGCACGGGCCTGCCCAAGGCGACCGTCTCGCGGATCACCTTCACCCTGGCCAAGGGCGGGTTCCTGTCGTTCGATCCACGGCAGCGGATGTACCATCTGGGTCCCAAGGCGGTGAATCTCGGCTTCATCGCGCGTGCCGATGCCGATATTCGCGGCAACCTGCGTCCGATGATGCAGCAGTTCGCCAACGAGACGGGCCTCAATGTCGGTCTCGGCGTCCGCGACAAGGATTCGATGCTCTATATCGATACCTGGGAAGGCACCGCGCTCGTCGGCCTGAAAGTCTATCCGGGATTTCGGATACCAATTCTGACCACCGCGATGGGGCGCGCCTATCTTGCGGCGCTCACCCCGGGGGAGTTGCAGATCCAACTGGGCGAGCTCGCGCGCCAGATGATCAACGACGACCAGTCCCGAGCGATGGTCGACGCGCAAAACGAGCACTTTCAGCGCCATGGTTTCGCTATCAGCATGGGCGATTGGGTCGACGATATCGGTACGATCGCGGTGCCGTTCAGCCGGCCGGACCGCCGCCAGATCTATGTCATCAGCGTTGGCGGACCGATCTACCGGATGACCCGCTCGTTCATCTATGACGAACTCGGCCCCCGGCTGATCGCGTTTCGCAACAGCGTCGAGAGCAGCGCGCGATTCTAGCTGCGGCTCCGCCGCCCGGCGGAAGCCTGAGGCGATCGGTGCGAACGGTGGCAATCAAAAGCCCGCGCGCCGTCCGGCGCGCGGCGCAGCCGGCAATCCCGTGTCAGGCTTCGACGGAATATCCCACGCCGCGCGGCCCGGCACGCTTCGGCGGCCGGCGCGGGCAGGGCTGCCGTCGCGCCAAAAGAAAAAGCCCGCAAAGCGTCGCGTAAGCAACGCTTTGCGGGCTGAATCTGGCTCCCCGGGCCGGATTTAATGTATTGATTTTATTGACTTTTATCGCCAATTATGGTACGTTCATAACCAACACGGCCGACATTATTGTCCATTTCGACATTGTTGGCCTGCGGGTGGTTATGAATAGAGTTATGAACGTATGGCGAGACACAAGCTAACGGACACACAGATCCGAGCCACCGCAAGGGTCGGCGTTCTGGGCGATGGCGACGGGTTGTTTCTTCGCATCAAGCCGTCCGGCCGAAGGTCTTGGATTTTCATTTGGAGGCGCTTCGGCATTCGACGCGAGATAGGCCTCGGGCCTTACGGCCGAGGAACCGGTGAAGTGTCGCTGGCCGCGGCCCGTATCAAGGCCGAGGAGGCGCGAAGCATTGTTGGGCGTGGCGGCAATCCGCGGGAGGAAATGCGAGAGCGGATAGCAGCGAAGCCGGTTCAGACGCTGGGCGAGGTAGTCGATGAATATGTCGAAGCGATGCAGTCGAAATGGCGGGGACGCCAAACCCAACCGGCGTGGAAGCGCTTCGCGGGGACATATATCAAGGCGATCAGAAAAGTACCCATTGACAGGGTCGTAACGGACGACGTGCTTCGCGTCTTGCGTCCGTTATGGGGAAGCAAAGCCGAGACCGCGGGAAAGACCCGCGAGCGTCTGAAAATTGTTCTCGACTACGGGAAATCTCGTGGGCTTCGGCACGGTGACAATCCGGCGGAATGGAAGGGACACCTTGAAAATATTCTGCCGCCCCTGAAGTCGCTTTCGCGCGGCCACCACGCAGCACTGCCCTATGGCGAGATTCCAACGTTCATGGCCCGTCTTCGAGCTGTGGAATCGACGGCAGCACGTGCTCTCGAATTCACAATTCTCACAGCAGCTCGCAGCGGTGAGACACGCGAGGCGACGTGGGCGGAGTTTGACTTCGATGCTGGCATTTGGACGGTTCCTGCCGGCAGGATGAAGGGCGAGCGAATGCACCGTGTGCCGCTCGTCGGGCGCGCGCTAGAGATTATCAAGAACATGCGGACGAGGGCGATCGGGGATCTCGTTTTCCCTGGTCGAATTGCGCGGCGGCCTATCAGCGATGCGACGTTCGGCAATGTTCTTGCGGCGCTGAAAGTCGATGTCACCGCGCACGGCTTCCGCAGCACTTTCAGAGATTGGGCTGCCGACGAAACGCCACACGAGCGGGAGGTTGTGGAGGCGGCCATCGCGCATGCTGTTGGCGATCAGGTCGAGCGAGCTTACCGCCGAATGGACGCACTCGAAAAGCGGCGCCATCTAATGACAGATTGGGATAACTACTGCGCTGGTAAGTAGCTATATCTTGACATTTCTGTCTATTTTTGCTATTAGTGGCGATAGTAGCGGTTTTTGTGTCCGCGAACCTCCGCCCGCACGGGCGCGAAGCCTCCGGCGTAAGCCGGTCCCGTAACCTCTCCCGGAACAATCAGATGTTCGGAAACGCGGCGATTGCCGCGCGAGGTTTCTATGACTCCCCAAAACGACAATATGCCGAGGCTTGTCTCGCTGAACGACGCCGCGCGGCTGACGAGCCTATCAAGGTCAATGATCAATGTCCTGCGCGCGCGGGGTGATTTTCCAGCCGCTGTGCCGTTAGGCGAGCGTCGTGTGGCCTTTGTCCGCGCCGAGGTTGAAGCCTGGATCGATGGCCGCATCGCCAGGAGGGCGGCATGAGCACGACCGGTCGAGAAGCGAAGCAGCCGGCTTCCGAGAATGACTGTGTTGAACGCTATGCTCCCCGTGGGGGAGATAGGAATGGCAAATTTAGTAACGTCGAAATATCAGGTATTCACATTCCTAACGGCCGACGGCCGGTCGACACGGCTTCGGTGGAGAGGCTGAAAGAGTCTATCCAAGAGATTGGTCTCATCAATCCACCGGTAGTGCGTTTTGTATATGAGATGCTGATCGATGGCGAGGAGTGCCGCAACGTTCCGGTGCTTGTAGCGGGGCGCCATCGCATCGAAGCGCTCAAGTTGCTTGGGCACGAGTGGGTTAGCTGTTTGTGTGTCGAAGCGGACGATCCGACGGCCGAGATGATGGAGATTGGCGAAAATCTCCATCGGGCGGAGTTGAGCGCTCTGGAACATGACCTGCAGTTGGCGCGCTGGATCGAACTGGCCGAGGGGCGGCGCCTGGACACTCCGTACATGCGGGAGCCGCGACAGGCCGTGGATGCCCCGCATGTCGAGGCAGAGAAACCGGCGCAGATTGCGCCGGTTTCCAGGGGAGGCCGCGGCAAGCGGTCTGGTGTCAATTCGGCCTCTCGGGAACTCGGTGTTGACCGCACGGCTGCACAGCGTGCGGTCAGGGTCGCCTCGCTCTCGGCTGAGGCCAAGTCTGCGGCTCACGAAACAGGGCTTGAAAACAACCGGTCGGCGCTCCTGGCGGCGGCTAAGGAGCGCGAGCCCGAAAAGCAGGTCGCGGTCTTGGAGCGGTGGAGCGCGAGGCTCGAGCCAGAGGACTCGCGCTCCACCAAGACGCATGGCGCCGATGATGATGCTGCTCTTCACGCCTTCGAGAAGGCGTGGGGCGCTGTGCCCGCCCATCGACGGGGCGAGGCGCTGCTAAGAATTGGCGTGACCGTGAGCACGGCCAAGGAGATCGATGTCCTCAGTCGATCGCTTCACTGAGGCAGTTCGCTGTCCCGAGCCGCATCGCCGGTACGGCCAGGCCGAACCCCGCCTAACCCAAAAAAATGCCCGGCCAGGATTGCCGTCCTGCGCCGGGCTATTCTCAAAAGCGTGAGGCTATATAACCCGTGGCAATCAATTTGTCAACTGGATTTCGGTTAACGCCGGAAAATTTCTTACCCGTTCCAATCGACGTTTGCGCCGCCTTCGAGGCCGAGACGGACACCGTCGGCGCGCATGAATGGATGCTCGAAAACGACATCGATCCCGGCCCGGTCATCGCCGTCCTCGGGGATGTTAAGTTGATCGACGTAGTGAGCCGTGATTGCCCAAGTTGGACGGCACTCGCGCTGCCCCTGCGCGCCGACGGCGTGTTCGTCGACACGCTTCTGATCGACACCGACACCTTTGAGCATTTGCGCATCTGCGATGCGGTCGATTGGCTCGGCGAGGACAACATCAGCGGCACGGTGCGCCTGCACGCCGCACCCGTCGACTGGCTCCGCGCCGGCTGCGCCGGCTGCTGTTCGCTCCATCCGTACGGCCGGGGCCACTTGCGGGCGCTCAGGCGTGCGGATCGCATTCAATGCGACGATATTCGTCTCGCGCTCGAGGCGTGGGAATGGGGGTTCGGTGCTTATGACAACGACCTCGCCAGGTTCGATATCGACGATTTGCCAGAGAACGTCGCCTGCTATTTCCAGCGGCAAGCAAGGGCGGTCGCATAATGCGGAACCTGGCCGACATTTGGAGGGAAGGTCAGCAGATCCTGGCGACTGAAAAAGCTCGTTTGTCGGCCATCGCTGCCGCGCCGACAGCGCCCGCAAACGACAATATGTCGCTTCCCGTGGTGTGTCCGGCAGATTGGCAGGATGCGCCTGTGCCCGAGCGGGGGTGGTATTTGCCCGGCCTTATCCCGGCGCGCAATGTTACATTGCTTTCCGGCGACGGTGGCCTCGGCAAATCGCTGGCCGCGCTGCAGATCGGCGTCGCGGGAGCGCTGGGCGGGCTAACGACCATGGGCCTAACTCCAACCGCCGGCCGGGTGCTGTACGTCGGCGCCGAGGATGAGCCGGACGAGTTTCATCGCCGTATTTCAGATATCGCGCGCCACCACGAGCGTACCCTCGCCGATCTTCGCGACTTCTTGCTAGTCCCGCTGGCTGACCGAGACGCTGCCCTGTCGAGGCCGGACGCAAAAGGCGTCATGATGCCCACGCCGCTGATGGCGGGGCTGGCCACAAAGATAGCCACCTTCCGCCCTGCGCTCGTGGTGCTCGACACTGCCGCGGATCTCTTCGGAGGTGATGAAGTGAAGCGCGTTCAAGTCCGCGCGTTCATCGCGAGTCTGCGCAAAATCGCGATTGATAACGACTGCGCCGTCCTGCTTCTCGCGCATCCATCAGTCGCCGGCATGCAATCTGGCTCCGGTTTGTCCGGATCGACTGCGTGGAACAATAGTGTTCGTAGCCGTCTCTACCTGACTGCAACAACGGGTGATGACGCTGACCCTGATGTGCGAATTCTGGCGCAGAAAAAAAGCAATTACGGCGCGCGCGATGGCAGGGTGCGGCTACGATGGAGCGACGGCGTATTTGTCATTGACGATGGCAAACCCGGCCCGTCTGCGCGCCTGCTGGATGGTCAGATCGATCGGCTGTTCCTATCGATGCTCTCGGCGATGAATCGACAGGGTCGGCTCGTCAGTCCGAATCCGAGCGTGTCCTATGCACCTACCGTCATGGCACGCCTCCCAGAGGCCGCGGGAACAAGCAGGCGGAAGTTGGAGGCCTCGATGAACCGATTGCTGAATGCGGGCGTCATCAAGGTCGTAACCGACGGTCCTCCATCGAAACCACGATCGCGCCTATGGGTCACGGCGGAAGACTTTGGGGGGTAACTCCAACCCCTTCCAACCCCTTCCAACGCCCCAAAACTGCCTTCCAACCCCTTCCAACCCCGGCCCCCGGAGCTTCCAACGCCTACCTAAAACGGCTTCCAACGCCCTTCCAACCCCTTCCAACGGGGTGTTCTTCCAACCCCCCTATACCCCCCAGGCGTTGGAACCGCCAACGCCGGGTTGGAACCCGGCTGGCCGTCCCAGCGCCATGCGCATGTGTCGCGAACCGGTTCTGGGGTGGAAGGAGCGGCCAAGGCATAGAGGGGGTGGGTCGTGTCTCTAGGGTCTCACGGGGCGTTAACCGGTTGGGCATCCCCGAACTAGTGCTAACCCGAGAATCCGCAGATGGCGCGTCGAGGGGTTGTCTCGTCAGGTGGTGACGCAGGCAACGATCGCGGCCTGCGTCGACCGTTGCCTGGGACGGTCAAGTCGCCACGGCGGGCAGGCTGACGAGGAGGCGCCTCCGTTGCGCCATTGCGCGCCGGCTGCCGCCGCATCGCCCTGATCGAAGGCCATGACGATGAGGGCAAAGACGATACGCCGGCCGCGCTTGCCGGCATGTGCCAAGACGTTCCTCGCGAAGTGTACACGGCAGCGTTGCCAGGCCGTCGAGAACACCTTCCCGACCAGCCGGCGCGGTCCGCATGCTCACGCGCGCAACGCGCGAGGCCTTGACGATCAATCTCCTCGACGCTTACCCGGCAATATCTTCCTCCAACCCAGGAGCGCCATTTGCGCACACCCGCCGAGCATCGCGCCACTCTGGCGCGCTGGCGCGAAACCGCGCCTTCAAATGACAGCAACGTCATCCCGCGCACGCCCCGTCCGGCCAGGCCGCGGCACCGTGATATGGCCGACAAGTTCGCGCCGCTGCTTACATGGCGCCGGCTGCGCGCAGCATCCGAGGCGGACGAGGTTCAGACGACATGGATGGCGGACATCGCTGGCGAATTGCTCGCGGCGAATGATAACGAGCCATTGCGCGAGGATGGCTACCTCGACGCGTGGCCGACCGTTAACGAACTCATGGCCGCTATCAAGGGCGTCGTATTTCAACGACGAGCCGGGCGGCTGGTGCCGGTCGGCGGAGACATCGAGCGGGACCGCGACGGCAGGCTCATTCGGATCGGCCAGTTGGCAATCTCAGACGAGCGGCCTGGGCGGATTCTTGGCCTGTCGGTGATCGGACGTGACGGCCGACGGCGCCTCTGGCCGGCCACCGAACGCTTCCGTCCTCGGCCTGAAACTCAAGGCGCACCTCCGCCGGCTGCAGCGCCCCTGGACCCGTGGCAAGCTCGAGCGGCTCGGCACGAGATCCGGCGCCTGACCGAAGCGTTGTCGGATGACGATGTCCGGACGCTCGACCTGGCGCTTGATGCTGCGAACTTCGGTGCGGTCGGTCGGGCATTCGGCAAGGCGGGCAAAACGGCCGAGCGGTTCGGCAAGACGCGGCTGCTGGAGGCCTGCGCCGCGCTCAGCGCCGCACTCAGTGACGAGCAGATCGCGGCCTAGAGTCCCTTCCCGCCAAGTCGCCCCGATACTCATTGAGGGACATGTTCCCGCAACCGTACCGCCGCAGACGCCGCCCTTCGGGGCGGCGTTTTGCTTCGCCGAGATACTTGCAATCTTTAACATAGAGAGGAGCCGAGATGGCTTCGATCAACGATGCCGTGGCGGCGCTGGATCGCCGCTTCGGCTTCGATCGCGCGCGTTCGCGCACCATCGCGCGGCGCCTACAGGAAGCCGGACTTTTGCCGTCCGGTGCTCCGGGTGTTAGCCCGATTATCGGACTCGACCATTTCGTGAATTTTGTCACGGCGCGGGCCATCGATCCGGCGCTTCATGTTGTGGCGGATGCGGTCCGAAAATATTTGGCCATGCCGCCGGGCGGCGCGTCGCTCGTTGGTGCGCCGAAACACATCCCGACGGCACGGCAACGCCTCGCCGATCTGGTCGCAATGGCGCTCGGCTCGATGGACGAACAGGCCGTGCTTTCCGGTACGGCGATCGAGTTCGTCGAGACTTGGCCAGAGATCGTCGTTTCCGGCCAACTCGGCGCGGAGCGCTTTCGCGAAGTCGGTGACCTCGCATCGCACTGGAGCCAGACCACGCATCGTACCGCGACTGCGATTTCCGGCGCGGCGCTCGGCGCAGCGGTTCGCGACCTATTCCAGGAGTAAAAATGGCCCTCTTAAAATCCAAGGTGCCGGCTTCAGCGGCATTCAGCGTGCCCACCCTCGCAGAGGCGGACGCCGAATACGGCGCGATGGTTGAGCGCCTCGCGTCATTGCATCACGAGCTCGGGCAGGCCAAGCGCGAACAGACGAAAATCGAGACGGCAATCGCTGCCGACAGGTCGCCCGAAATTAGGGCCAGCGTTGCCGCGTTGCTCGGCGACCAGCCGAACAGCAAAGCCGCGCTGCGCACCAATCTGGCGGACCTGCGAGGCCGGCAGCGCGACCTTGAAGCGGCCGTTAGCGTGCTCGTCGAACGACTGCGGCTTCGACAGACCGACGCGGCTAAGAAGGTGCGCGAAGCTGTTCAACCCGAACTTGACCGCCGCGTCCGCGCTGTCATCGCCGCGATGACCGCGCTCGATCGCGCGCACGTCGAGCTCATGATGCTCCATTCCGACCTGGAAGATGTCGATGCCGCTCCGAGCGCATTCGGGCCAGTCTGGCCGTTTTTTCTCGGAAGCGCGCGCGATGCCTCACGGAAAATCCAGGTCTATCTCAACGAGACGCGAGGGGCGGGCTATGTCGACTGAACGCGTGAGTAGAACTCGCAAGGCAATTTTCAAACAGTTCGTGACGTTTCGCGGTGTAAAATTGTCAATAGAAAATTTCGACGCTGGTGAATTCGCAAAGCAAATCGTTGCTCAACGAAAGCCGAAAAAGACAATCACGGAGCGCGCCGCGGAGATGGAGGAAAAATTTGCTAGGCGGCGAGGTTAGAGGCTCCTGGGCGGAGATGGACTGCAGAACAGTCGAGGGATATGCAGTAATTTTCAACCGATGGGCTATCGTTGACGATCTTTTCAAGGAACGGATCGCTCCTGGAGCGTTCACTAACTGTCTAGATGGCGATATTTTGGGCCTCTGGAATCATGATTACGATCGTGTTCTCGGCCGGACGTCGGCCGGCACGCTGCGGCTAAAGCAAGACAATCGGGGTCTATGGTTCTCCTTAGATCTTGACCCAACCAACCCTGATGCTCAACGGGCTATCAGCGCCGTCGGTCGCGGTGATGTGGTCGGCATGTCTTTTGGGTTCAGAATTATTGCCGACTTCTGGCAAGACCCCGGTGTGGGACTACCCGAGAGAACAGTCCAGGAAGTGAAATTATCAGAAATCTCTATTTGTTCTCTTCCTGTCTATTCGGATACAACAGTTACGCTCACCTCAACCGAGCATAGCAAATTGACGTCTGTCCGTCTGCGCGCGGAAGCCGCAATGCGGCTGCGCGGCATCGCGCCATAGCGCCTCCTCGCGTCCCAGGTGGGGAGGGGTGGGTCGTGCCTCTGAGGCCTCGAAAGGGCGTTAACCGCACGGGCTCCTTTCTGCACGCATCCACAAATCAGAATATGACCCTGTGAGGCAGTGCCATGGCTAGGCCGAGGCTCTGCAGCCACTCTTGGCCCGTGCCGCGGATGTACCGGCACGGGCATTTTTATAGGAAAAACATGGTCACCACCTCAGCATCTACCGTCGCAAAAGACTGGCGTACACTTGGCGCCGAACATGGCCGGGAAGACGCTCGCATGTTCTTGCGATCCGAGATTTTTCCAATCTATGCAGACCTCGCCACAGGTGAAACGGGTCGTCGGTTCGATCCGGAGTCTATTCCGGCGCACATCAGCTACGTGCGTGAAGCGACCGACGCGGCTGTTCTGGCGGGGTTGATCGCCGGTGCAACCGCCGAGGAAATGCTGACATACCGGACGGCGCGGGCTGAGGGTGCGCGCGATTTGATGGCTACCTGGAATGCCGAGACAGAACCAGTAATCGAGGAGTTCGTCGCGTCGAAAATGCCATCCGATCGGCGCTCGCGAAAAACGACGAAGCGCAAGGCGCGTCGACATGGCTGAGCAGGTCGTAACAGAGATCATTGTCGACACCGGCCGAGCCGCGGTCCAACTCGACCAGTACATCCGCGACATGGGGCGCGCTAGTCAGGCAACCGATGTCGCGACGAAAAAGACTGACGATCTGTCGGCGGCCGTCAGCCGAGTTCAGGCTGTCCAAGTTCGGACCTACTCCGACGATCGCCTTCGGAAATTGGCCGACTCTTATGAAGCTAAAATTGATCCGGCCTTCAAAGCCAACAAGTTGATTCAGCAGGCGGAATCTCGATTTGACATGTTTGTCAATCGCGGCATCTGGAGCCGAGAGACCGCCGACGACAAACTTGCGCGCTATCGTGAGCACGTCGAGCGCACGATAGCGCCGACCACTCGCCTGGCGTCGGCTAATGACAATTTCGCAAGATCGACCAGTGCGTCTGCTTATGCCGTTCGGAATCTGGGCTTCCAGGTCAATGACATAGCTACGATGCTGGCATCAGGCTCGAGCCCATTTCAGGTCCTTGCCACACAGGGCGGCCAAGTCTTCCAGATTTGGCAAGACCAACCGTCCGTTTTCCGCGATTTTGCATCTTCAGTCGGCTCGGTTTTGACGCCGGCGCGCCTGGCGACCGGTGGTCTCCTGGCAATGGCCGCGGCGGCGGTCTACGCCTATTCCGCTTGGGCCGATGGCCAGAAAGAATTGCAGCGCTCCTTAGTCGGCCTGGGCCGGGATTCCGGTGCGACGCTCGGGCAGTTAAATGCGATCGCGGCTGCCACCGCCAACCTGCGAGGCGGTTCGATTGGTGAGAACCGCGGAACCGTTAGTGCTCTGGCGGCAACCGGGCGTATCGGCCCGCAGATGATCGGATCGATCGCTGGCATTCGGCGAGATTTCGCGGCGACGGTTGGTCTCGATGCGGCCGAAGCGAACAAGATGCTTGCCGCGTCGTTTGCGGATCCCGCCCGTGGCGCAGAAACGCTCAACGCGGCTGTCGGCGGGCTTAATCGGCGGACGCAGGACTATATCCGCTATCTTGCGCAGAGCGGCCACGAGCAGCGGGCGCAGCAGGTGCTCCTCGACGCCATCGCCCCACGCCTTGGCCGGGCCGAAGAGCTTACGAATTTCTGGGCACGCGCATGGGACAGGGTGAAAGTAGCAGCGTCGGGCGCTGTCACTACCTCCGGCGAGGCAATTGATCGATACCTCGCTAGTCGCGGGAGCGTCGAGAGCCTTGTCGATCAGAGGATTAAGAGCCTGCAGGCCGAAGCGGCCGGCGACGGTGTTGTTGATCGAACCAACGGACGCTTCCTCGGCTCTCGATCGACGTTCGGTGAGACACAAGAGGCGCTACAGCGTCGATTGGGCGCCGAGCGTCAGCTGAACGCTGAGCTGCAGATCCAACTGACGACCCAAAATGCACTCGTCGTCGGCGCGCAAGCACTCACCTCATCAACGGAGCGGCAAGCCTCGGCTGCAGCGTTGGCCGCGCGGAACAGCCGCGTCCATGACGCCGCCGTCGATGGAGCGCGACGGCAGGGCCAACCCGGACAACGGCTTGTCGACGACATCAGGCCGCTTATTACGGAGCTTGAGACCACCAGGCGCGATGCCGAGCGGCTAATGCGCGAGATGCCTGGAAGTCAGGAATATTACGATGCCCAGGCAAGAAACGCGACCACCGCACGCGCCCTGCAATCGCGGCTGCGCGATGATGGTCGAGCCGTTTTCGACCTCAATGCACGCGGGGCGGCGCGTTTTCGTCCCGAATTTTACGGTCTGCCGGACGAGGACGGTAATCGGGCGCTTCGTCCCGACAGCTTCGCCGCTATTCTCGCGCAACGCCTCTCGCCAATCGACAACGCCAACGAGGCTGCGCGCGTCGACACCCTGCTAAGGCAGGCCAGGACGGCGGGGGAACGCGGCAGCGCGGCAGCCGCGCAGGTCTACCTCAATTCTCGCCAGCAAGGGGGGGCGGCTGGCACTCAGGCGGAAGTGGACAATGCCGCTCGGATCGCGCGCGATCGCGAATTGCGGCAATCGCAATTCGCGCTTGGCGAAGCCTTCCGGCAGAGACGCGATGCCCAGATCGATGCCGCCCAAACGCTGCAGCGCGAAATTGACACGATGGGCGGCTCGATCGCTGTCCAAGAGCGCGTGCGCATCGAACAACAATTGATGACCGACGCGCGTCGTCAATATCGTCGAGAGCTCGGCGATGGCGCGCAGGTGCCACTAGCAGAAGCCGAGGCATATAGACGACTCGCCAAGGCCATGGGCGAGGCGCGACAGGAGCAAGCGCTCGTGCGGCTACGGCAGGATCTGACGTTCGAGAGTCAGACCATGTTCATGCCGGACAGCGAACGGCGCGTGGCGCAGACCATGCGCAACGTCTATGGCGAGGGCTGGTCGTCGCAGATGGACTCGGCTGTGGCGGCGCAGATCAGGTTCAACGAACAGCTAAGGCTGACCGGTGACCTGTTCTCCGGGTTCGGCAGCGGGATGCTGCAGGACCTGCGCAGCGGCGCAACGTTGTGGGGCGCGCTCGGCAACCAGGTGGCTCGCGTCGGTGATCGTCTCCTGTCCATGGCCATGGACAACGCCATCAAGCAGCTACTCGGCGGCTTGATGGGCGGATCTGGTGGAATGGGCTGGCTTGGTGGCTTGTTCGGCATTGGCGGAGGCAGCTTTGCCGGCACGCCGGGAGGCTCGTTCTCGTACGGTGCTGGCGGCTATACCGGCATGGGGCCGTTCATGGCCAACGGTGGCGTTTTCGGCTCGGCCGGCCTGCATCCGTTTGCGCTCGGTGGCGCATTCACGAACAGCATCGTCGATCGGCCGACCCTGTTCCCATTCGCCAATGGCACGGGCCTTATGGGAGAGGCGGGTCCAGAGGCGATCATGCCGCTGCAGCGCGACAGCCGCGGCCGGCTTGGGGTGAGCTACACGCCGTCGGCTCGCGGACAAGGTCAGGGCGGGTTTACGGGCAACGTGATCGTCAACAACAACGGTCAGCCCGTATCAGCCTCTGTGCGGTCCGACAGTCAGGGCAACATGGTCATCGATCTGGAGGCCATGGCTGATCGGATGGAGGCCCGTCAGGCGCGAAACATTTCGCGTCGGAACAGTCCGATCGGCAACGCTATGGCTGGCGCCTACGGGCTGCAGCAGCGACCCGTTGTTGGGTGATGGCGGCGGCGAGAATGCCGCCTCACACCTCGTCCTTGTCGAGATGAGGAGATCTCGTGGAACTACAAATTATTCGCAGCCAAACAGCGGTCGCGCGACTTGCGCCAAACCCACTATTTGTTTTCTGCGGCGATGAGTTCGTCGCGGACGATGTCTACCGCCGACTGAAGGAGGGCGGTTGCCATCTGCTTCGTGGTCTCAAGTTCGGCAGCAGCGCCGCCCTCCGCGACGATATTGGCGTGGCTGACTAGGTCCTTTTCCAGTTCGTCGAGCCAGGGGCCGGGCTTGTTCCCGTGCTGCTTTGCCAAGGCGCGGATGGTCGTCAACAGGGCAGGCTGAAGCGCAACCAGGAGTCCGCCCAAATGGGCCACGGTTAGCCCGCTGGGAAGGTCGATCTCAAAGCGCCTTGTCGGTTCCGTCATGGCATCCCCCCGTGATTAGCAAGAGTGCACTGTGCCTCAATAGCAACCTGTAGTCGAGAAATGGTGCCACCAATTTGGTGGGGCTTTACACCTTCTATGAGGCTAAGCCAGTCCGAGATTGCGCGCTCGATCGCTCGGGGGCTGCGCCTCGAAGTGCGCCCGCATTCGGCCTATCGCTGCCAGAGCCTCATCGCGTTTTTGCTCGACGGTGCCAGCGGGCGAGAACGGATCGACAAGGGCGGCTTGCAATGATCGCACTGCGCTCGCGACCGCCTCTATTTGCGCGTCGAATTGACCTGCGCTCAACTCGGCGGCATTGCCGAGCAGGGCGAAGATACGCGATGCTACGCTGCTGCCGCTGAATGAATTCGCGGTGCGAATATCGACCGCGGCCATGTCAAGATACGCGAGTCCACCGTCGGCGCATTGCCATCCTACCCTACCCACCGTGTTTGCTCCGAGCGTAGCCATGTTCCCTTTTTGTTCAGTGCCGTTCATTTGTCAACCGGAAACACCGAAATAAGACTCGGCGTCGTTTCAAGTTCTCATAGGAATTCCAGACGCCACGAGCCGCCCTCGCGGAATCCCGACACTGTCCATCACGTCCGTAAGTGCGTAGCGCAGCACGAGAGACGAGTGAGACGGGCCAATTATCACGCGCTCTATTAGAGATTTCGGTTCGACGCCCACAAACCTAATGGCCGGATCATCTTGCATTCGAATTTCAAATACACGCTGCGGAACGCCGCGAACGGACCTAACTTGCTTTTCAATAACAGGGCTATTGAACATCTCATCAATGTAAACAATTCTCCATTCTTTTTCTTCGCGAAAACCAGGATGTTTCAGCCCAACAAACATAGTTGTAAACAAATGGAAAATCGCCTGTTCAATATACGCTTTCGGCAGAGATTCAAGATATTTTCTATTTTCCGAAATATTCTTAACTATCAACTGAAATTCTTCAACTAAGTTATCTTCATCAAAATAGAGTGTCGGCACGGAAAATATGCCGATACTGTCGCGCATTAGGAGCGGCTGAGGATTGAAAACCAATGCAACTCCAGATGCCAATTTCCCGTACGCCCGCCACATTGAAAGCCGACCATGTTCGTTTTCCGACAGGTCGTGCTCAGATATGCACGCCACGTACGTATTCATATAGAATGATACGTATAACTCTTCGATCTGCTTTATTGCTGATTCCGCTGCCCCATCGTGACATGCATTTACAGCAGAAAAGAAATCTTTTTTAAATTTCGGGAATACGCTTTCAACGAGCTCTCGACCATGATGAATTTCACTATAGTCATTCATAGCTCGAACAGAGCGCATCCAAAAGCGTTGATTTCTCATGATACTGATGGCCGCATCGGCATCTGTATAATGAACAAACCGAGAATTGCTGTTTAGGTTGCGCCGCCGTTGTGTTGATGACGGTATGAATATATCTCCGAGCCGCAAAGTCGTTTCGTAAGCTGCAGCGCGTTCGTCATCAGTCATTTGAAGGGCTCGTGATCCACTTGCTGATTCGGGACTACCATTAAACATCGACTCACTCAAATTGAGCTGAACCGGCGCGCACAGCAAGTAAGTTGTCGTCAACGCCTCTGGTTTTGGCCCTTTTCTTTTCGAGCGCGTTTGATGCTGGCGGCGAGATCGGGAAACGCCTCGGCGAAAGGTCGCGCCGACTTGATTTGCTCGTCGGTCAGTTCCGGATTGTCAGGATCTGACGCGATCATACGACTGGAAGTCGGCCTCGATCTGGAGGGCCTTTACAGATAATGTCTAGCTATGAAAATCTCCTTCGATCGTTAACCTCCTATCTAGGGCGCGATAGCCAGTCACATTGTCCTTATCGATGGCGTTAAATTCATAACAATTCTCGATAATACATTCCAGAAATCGAAAATACTGTAGATCGCCACCGGCCAGTCCCGGCTTTACGATGCCGGGAATTCGAAGTTGAATGAGAGCTGCCCCGGCCAAGCGCGGAAATGAGCGCGGACACGCTCAATACGACCTAACCGGCGCCGGGCGTAAGCCCGCACACTCACCAACCTGGACCGCAACATGTTTCGCATGTTGACGCCTCACATTGCTTCAGTGCGGGCTGGTCCCGCTACCCCGGCGCAGCATAGCGCTGTGCCGCCAAGCGTGTGGGTAACGCTGAATCAATGAGCGCCGGTGGCGACCCAACGACACAATACCATTCAGTGCGACGTGGATCATTGATTGATTGCAATTTTCAATAGTGACACGGAATGGGGGCGGCGCGCTCAGCGCGCTGCACGGTTGAACGATCACCATTGGTGGCTTCGTTGTGGGCACTACCACATCATGAGCAAACGGATACGAACGTGTTTGCGCAACTGGACTCCCTGACACGTCTTGCTACCCTTGAGGCACGTTCGCAAAATTTGCGTATCGAAGGTTGAGGGGGCGAGAATGAAAAAGGTCACGGCGATTGCCGGGGCGCTGTTGTTGTGTGGATGTCAAACGACAGCACAGCAGGAGAACCCACCAATCTGGGGGCGCATTGACTGCCAGCGAGCAGCCGACCACCCCGAACTTCGCGTTTTGTTTGAGCAGGCCAAGCTTGTTTGCCAGAATAGGGCGGAGGCGGCTGGTACAGCAGGTACGGCCGGGATGCCAGTGGGCCGTGGCGTGGGCGGAGCGATCGCGTCTGGCATAGCTGCGGGCATCACACATTCCCAGATCGCAGTCGCCACGGCGAAATCATGCATGGCTGAGTATGGGTTCATGTTGGCCACACGCTCGGAGCACGACACGCGCTGCGTAGCCGTGAGGGCCACAATGGCTTCTCCTCCGACGCCAACGGCGACAGCACGACGCGTGATGGAGCGGGCGCAGCGACCAGCGCCGCAAAGAAGGGTTGAAGAGCGTGCCACGTCGGCGCCTGCGACCACGACCGTGTCGCCGACATCCAGCGTGCAGATCATGCCCGCGCCGGCCTTACCGCCCCAGCCAGCGAGGTGAAGGCGGCGGCGAAACGAAAGGGTGAAAGCCAACGGTGGCAGCCACACCGATACCGAATGGCGGTCGCTGCTAGCCGCATCGCCGCGCTGCGTCGAGTGCGGCCGTCAGTGGGACCACATCCCGCGTCGCCCGGATCCCCGATATCGGTTTGTCTGGACAAAGGCCACAAGGTCCATGTCACCGGCGGAGGTACGAATGACATCTCCAACCTGCAGGCGGAATGTTACCAGTGTAATTTTCGCAAGAACGCTGGCCGATCAATCCGTACTCCACCGTAGTGTTGGGCGGACCGCCTGCACTCCCGGCGACTAGATCTCGTCGGCGAGGCTGGGCATGTCACCATCAAAACCTGGTTCGATTCGCGCTTCAATCCATCTGTCGATGTCGGCGCGATACCAGATCGGCTTTCGTCCACGGCGATCGTTCGGCCGCGGGGCGCTTCCGCGATGGATGGCTCTCATCATCTCCGCCGTCGTCTCGAACCCGAGGTAGGCGGCAGCGACCTCGACCCGCAGCACTGCGGGCCATGCCGCACCGCTGAACGCCGCTGGAGTGGTCCGGCGAACTGGCGTTGCACGTTCGCTCGCCGATTCGTGGCAAAGATGCCGATTAACTTGGTCAACGCCGTCTTTGGTCATGAACGGTTCCAATCCATGCGATCGCGCTCGCATCGTAACTGATACGAAGCCGGAGCTTTAGCGTAGCGCCACACCCGGGCCAGACGCCACATCGCCGCCGTCGAGGAATTGGACGCCAGCCTTTTCCAAGGCAGTTTGGATGGCGGTCAAGTTGTTGATCGTCGGGACGCGTCGGCCCTTTTCGAAGTCACGGATCGTGCTTTCGCTCAAGTTCGCTTTGACCGCTAGCTCCGCTTGCGACCAGTCCAGCAGGCCGCGCGCGGCACGAGATTGAGCCGGGGTCATTGGTCTCTCCTTCACGATAATCGTATATCGCAAACGAAAAGCGTTGACACTCGTTCTATTTCGCGCTTTCCTTTGATGGTAAACGATTTTCGTTGATGAGGTTTCCATGCTCGCTACGTCTCCTGCGACCCCATTGGCCCCCTGTCTCACCGCCGCTCTCGCCGGCCGGCTTCCCGCCCTCATCGACGACGCGATCGGCCCGAACGCCAACAGCGCCGCTGATCGCGGCATTCGCGCCATAGTCGATGCGATGTCGTACATGACCGCCGACAGCCCGGCGGGCGCCCTAGCGCAGGCGTGCGCGGCCCTCGGCGATGCCGACCTGTTGCGCGACTGTGACGATGACGAGGCAGTCGCCACTGTCGCACGATGCGAGCGACTTATTTTGCAGGTCGTCAGGTTCCTGGAGACGCATTTCGGTATCGATCGCGATGCGCTGGGCCTGGACTATTTCGCGCCGGGCTATGCCGACTACAAGCTGATATCGGGTCAGTTGACGGCCAGCGCTGATTAGCGCTCAATCAGATTGGCAAGGCCATCGACCTCGCGCCCTTCGGGGCCACGACCGGGTCGCCTTGCCGGCCCCGTCGCAGCAATGCGGCGGGGCTTTTTCGTTGCTGGGGTAGGGGACGAGGCGAGCTATGAATGGCGTTATGAACGCCAAAAGAAAAAGCCCGCAAAGCGTCACGTTAGCAACGCCTTGCGGGCTGAATCTGGCTCCCCGGGCCGGATTCGAACCAGCGACCAACCGGTTAACAGCCGGTTGCTCTACCGCTGAGCTACCGAGGATCAATCGCTTCCGCGAGTGAGCGGCGCGAATAACACAGGTCGATCACGATTGCCAAGGGGCAAATATCGCGACAAAGGATGGCAACATCACGGCCTTGAAGTTGTCCCCAGGCCAAGCGCCGGAAGCAAGCCGGTTTGGCAGCCTTTTGCGGCGTGCATGAAGGAGCGAGAGTGACCAGCGCGACGCCGGCCAGCCTGACCGTTCTCGGCCGCAGATTCGTGCTGCCGCGCCAGCGCTGGCGCCGCCGCGCGCTCGGCTGGGCCTTCGTCGCCGGCGGCGTCCTCAGCATCCTGCCGGTGCTCGGCCCGTGGATGTTCCCGGTGGGCCTCGCCATCCTCTCGGTCGACAGCCCGTTCTATCGCCGGATGCGCCGGCGCCTCGCCATCCGCATCGGCCGCCGCTGGCCGAAGCTCAATGCCTGGCTGAAGGCGCCGGCCTGACGCCGGCGGCCCTCAGCCGCCGGGCGCGCCTTGCGCGTTCACATAGAGAGCATAGACCGACTGGCCCGCCGCCATGAACAGGCGGTTGCGGGCGAGGCCGCCGAAACAGAGATTCGCGCAGCGCTCCGGCAGGCGGATGCGGCCGATCAGCTTGCCGTCGGGGTTGAAGACATGGACGCCGTCCAGCTCGTCGCTGCCCATGCCCCAGCCGCACCACAGATTGCCGTCGACGTCGCAGCGGAAGCCGTCGGGCGTGCCGGGGCCGGCATCGACAAAGACCCGCTGGTTGGCGAGCGCGGTGCCGCCGACCACGTCGAAGGCGAAGATCAGCCGGTTCGGCACGGCGCGCGAGGCGACGAGATAGAGGCGCTTTTCGTCGGGCGAGAAGCAGAGGCCGTTCGGGCCGGCAATGTCGGTGGCGACCGCCGCCAGCTCGCCGGTCGCCGGGTCGAGGCGATAGACGTTCTGCGGCGATTCCGGCTCGGCCCTGTGGCCTTCATAATGGCCGGCAATGCCGAAGGGCGGATCGGTGAACCAGATCGAGCCGTCGGACTTGACGACGACGTCGTTCGGCGAGTTGAGCCGCTTGCCCTGGAAGCTGTCGGCGAGCACGGTGATGCTGCCGTCATATTCGGTGCGGGTGATCCGCCGGCCGCCATGGTCACAGCTGACCAGCCGGCCCTGGCGGTCGCGGGTATTGCCGTTGGCATACATGGACGGTTTTCGGAACACCGAGACGGCACCCGTCTCCTCGTCCCAGCGCATGATCCGGTTGTTCGGAATGTCGCTCCACAGGAGGTAGCGGCCATCCCCGAACCAGACCGGGCCCTCGGCCCAGCGCATGCCGGTGGCGATGCGCTCGACCGCGGCATTGAAGATCCGGTAGCGGGCAAAGCTCGGATCGAGGATTTCGACGGCTGGGTCGGGATAGCGGGGGCTCGGCTGCCACATGGGCGGTCCTTCCGGCGCGGGACGATCGGGGCGGCGGTAATTCCGGCCGCGCCGGGATCATCCTCAAGCCGCTGGCGCAATGCAATG
Source organism: bacterium YEK0313 (assembly GCA_000751295.2). Lineage (NCBI taxonomy): Bacteria > bacterium YEK0313. The sequence goes on along the minus strand of CCMO02000001.1, from coordinate 3,944,416 downwards.
CGCTCGGCAGCACCGCGTCGGGGCGGGCGGCAGGCATCTGTCGGAACGGAGCGGGAAGGGTGGAGGCCTCGCCCGGAATCGAACCGGGGTGCAAGGATTTGCAGTCCTCTGCGTAACCACTCCGCCACGAGGCCATCCTGACGAACTCAACCGGGCGAGCCCGGCGCGGAGTGGGCTCGCTCTAGCACGCTGTCCCTGTCATCGCAACTGAGCCGGCAACGTCCTTGTCACGGGCCTGTGGGCGACGCCACGACCTTGCACTTCGCCCGTTTCCCCCGCTAAAGACGGGGCCTCGGCGCCGCCTTTCGCCGCCGCAGTTTTTCAAGGGTTTCGCGATGATCGATTTTGCGCACGCGCGCCGGACCATGGTCGACACGCAGATTCGGGTGAACGATGTGACCGACGGCCGCATCGTGGCCGCCCTGATGGCGGTGCCGCGCGAGGATTTCGTGCCGGCGGCGCGCCGGGAGCTGGCCTATATCGACGACGACATCGCGGTGAGCGAGGCTTCGGCGGGCAAGTCGGCGCGCTACCTGATCGAGCCGATGATTCTCGCCAAGATGCTGCATGCGGCGGAAATTCGCTCCGAGGACAAGGTGCTCGATATCGGTGTCGCCACCGGCTATTCGGCCGCGGTGCTCGCCGGCTTCGCCGGCGCCATCGTCGCGGTCGAGGAGGACGAGACGCTGGCCGCCGCGGCCCGCGAGGCGCTTGGCGGCAAGGCGAATGTCACGGTGCATGCCGGCCCGCTGGCCGCCGGCGCGCCCGGGAACGGGCCCTATGACGTGATCGTGCTGGAGGGCGCGGTCGAATCCGTGCCCCAGACTCTGTTCGATCAGTTGAAGGATGGCGGCCGGCTGGTCGCGGTGGTCGGCACCGGCCGCGCGGCGAAATGCCTCGTCCACACCCGCATCGGACAGGAGATCAGCACGCGCCCGGTTTTCGACGCGGCGATCCCGCCGCTGCCTGGCTTTGCGGTGGTTCGCGGTTTCGTCTTTTGATTGACGGGAGTGTGGCATTCGCGTCCCACTCCCCACCTAAAAGGCCGTTTTCCCGCGGTGGGGCTTTCTTAACCGTCCCGGAGCGGCTATCGAATGTGCTCTTGAAGTGCCCTGGGTCGTGGCGGATCGTCCAGGGTAACGCCACGAAGCAGGTGTTACACATGATCGGAGCCACGTTTGACCGTGTAGGCTCCGCGGCGGCTTTGGCCGTCGCGATTCTCGGCCCGCTATTGTCTCCCGTTGCCGCGCGGGCGCAGTCCATCGACCAGACACTGATCCAGGCCTACCGGAACAATCCGGACCTCAACGCCGCGCGTGCGGGCGTCCGGGTGGCCAATGAAGGCGTGCCCGCCGCCCTGTCGGGCTATCGGCCATCGGTGACCGCCACGATCACCGCATCGGGCGAGTACAGCGAGGCTGGCTCCGGCAGTGTCCGCGGCCAGCCGCCCTTTCACGCCTCAACGCGGTCCTTTCCGCGCTCGGCGACGCTGACCGCAACCCAGACCATCTATGACGGCAACCGCACCGCCAACAGCGTGCGGCAGGCCGATCAGAACGTGATGGTGGCACGCGAGACGCTGCGCAACAGCGAGCAGACGGTGCTGCTGGCCTCCGCCACGGCCCATATGAACGTGCTGCGCGAGCAGGCGACCCTCGACCTGCGCAAGCGCGCCGTCGAAGTCTTCCGCGAGCAGCTCCGCGCGACCCGCGACCGCTTCGCGGTGGGCGAGGTGACGCGCACCGACGTGGCGCTCGCCGAATCGTCGCTCCAGGGCGCGCTTGCGACCCAGAGCGCCGCCGAATCGGATCTCGCCAATTCGCGCGCCGTCTACATGCAGCAGGTCGGCATCCAGCCAGGCCGGCTCAATCCGGCGCGCACGGTCGAGCGGCTGCTGCCGCGCACCCTCGACGCGGCGGTCATGTCCGGCCAGTCCGAGCATCCCGCCATCCGCGGCGCCCGGCACGGCGCCGACGCTTCGCTGCTGCAGGTCCGCATTGCCGAATCGGCGCTCTACCCGACGCTCGGCATCAGCGCGAGCCTGTTCCGCGGGGCCGACCAGACCCAGGCCTACCAGGTGTCCTCGGCCAGCATCGGCGCGACGCTGACCATTCCCATCTTCGCGAATGGCGGCCGCGACTACGCGACCATCCGCGCGGCCAAGGAAACCCATGGCCAGCGCCGCATCCAGATCGAGACGGCGACGGCCAGCGTCCGTCAGGCGGTGGTCCAATCCTGGGCCGCGCTGCAGGCCGCCCGCGCCCAGATCCAGGCGGCCGAAGAGCAGGTGCGTGCCCAGACCATCGCGGTCAACGGCATCCGCGAGGAGTACAAGGTCGGCCAGCGTACGATCATCGACGTGCTGAACGCGACGCAAAACCTGTTCACGGCGCGTGTCGCCCTGGTGCAGGCTCAGCGTGACCGCGTGGTGCTGTCCTATTCGGTGCTCGCCGCCATGGGCCGGCTCAACGCCTCGCGCCTGGCGCTGCATACCGAGGTCTTCGATCCGACCCAGCACTATCAGCAGGTCCGCGATCTCTGGCTGGGCGTGCGCACGCCGGACGGTCGGTAACCGCAACGCCTGCGGCACCCTTTTACATGGCCGACATCTTGTTTGTGGATGGTCAATGGAGCCGTTAGCCCTGACGGCTCCCGCGGTGCATAGTCACTGCAGTTGATTCGTGGCGATTCTCCTTAAGATCCCAAGGGGAGATGGTCCGGCGCCACGCGGTGAGTAAAAGGGGTGACGGCGATGTCTCAGGCAGCCAAGGCTAACGAACCGTCGATGGAGGAGATCCTGGCTTCGATCCGCCGGATCATTGCGGACGACGAGCCGCCCAAGCCGGCCGCGCCCAAGGTCGCCGTCGTGCCGCCGCCCGCCCAGCCCGCGCCGGCTGCCGCCGCGCCGACCGCCGCCAGAAATCGCAGGACGACATCGACGCGCTGCTGGCCGATTTCGACGCCATGCAGGCGGCCGAGCCCGAGCGGGGCCCGGCCGCGCCGGTCGTGGTGCCGATGCCGGCGCCCGCCGCCGCCAAGCCCGAGGCGGCCAAGGCCGAAAAGGCGCCCGAACCCGATATTCTCGATCTCAGCAAGGACGATGCGGTCGTTGAGGCCGTGGGCATGATCAAGCCGGTGGCGCGCCGGGCCGACATCGAGTTCCTCGACACGCCCGAGCCGCAGCGCGCGCCGGCGGTCGAGGCTCTTGCGCCGACCGACCCGCTCCTGTCCTCGCAGGCTCATGCCGCCGTCGGGGCCGCCTTCGGCTCGCTGGCCAACACGATCCTCTCGAACAATGCCCGGACTATCGAGGACCTGGTCAAGGAGATGCTGCGGCCGATGCTGAAGACCTGGCTCGACGACAACCTGCCGCAGTTGGTCGAGCGCCTGGTGCGCGCCGAGATCGAGCGCGTCTCGCGCGGCGGCCGCTGAGACCCATTCACCGCGACGGTCCGGGGCGCCCCGTGCGGGCGCCCTTTTTCTTTGGCTGCGGCTTGAGACCCTGGCGGCCTCAGACGGGCCTGGTGCGCGCCAGTCCGGCCCGGAACCAGAAGACGAGGACCGGCAGCAGCAGCGCCGCCGCGGCGAAGAGGGGCTGGGCGCCGAACCGGTCGAACACGACGCTGCACAGGGCGACGCCAGCCGTCTGGCCGGCAAAGAAGCAGAAGGCAAAGGCGGCGATGCCGGCGCCGCGCGCGTCCGGCGTCATCTGGGTGGCGTTGGTCTGCAGCGGATTGTGCAGGAGCACGAAGCCGAAACCGCCGATGGCGATGGCCGCCGCGATGAGCCAGAGTGGCGGGCTCAGCGCCAGCAGGCCGAAGCTGACGGCAAGGAATATGGAGGCCATGCCGAGCGTCGCGCGCTCGCCGAGGCGGCCAAGCAGAAACGGCGCGGCCCACGAATAGGCCGCGGCGCCGGCGGCGCTGAGCGCGGTCATGGCGCCGATCGTCGTGTAGCTGATGCCGTAGGCCTGGCGCAGATGCGCGCCGAGAAAGGTGAAGGTGCCGTAGAACAGAATGGCTTCGAGCGTCACCGCCGACAGCACGACGCGGGCATAGGGCCGCTTGCGCAGCGCCGCCATCTCGGCGAGCGAGCCGCGCATGCCGCCCGAAGGCACCGGCTGGCGGCGCGAGAGCACGGCGTTCGATCGCTGCTGGACGACGAGTACGGTGCCGGCAATGACCAGGAAGGCGCCGGCCATGATGAAGACGGATTGCCAGCCGAGCGCGTCGGCCAGGATGCCGCCGATGGCCTGGCCGCTGATCGCGCCGAAGCTCGTGAAGACCATGTAGCGGGCGAGCACCGCCTGGCGCTGGGCGAAGGGAATCGTGTCGCCGATGAAGGCGATGCAGTTGGGAATGATCGCCGCGCCGCTGAGGCCGGCGAACAGACGCAGCAGCGCGATCTGCTCGATGCTGGCCGCGAAGGCGCAGGCGAGCGTGAAGAGGCCGCTCAGGATGGCGCCGACCTGCACCATGCGCACCTTGCCGTAGCGGTCGCCGAGCGGCCCGGTGACCAGCTGGAAGCCGCCATAGGAGACGGCATAGGCGGTGATGACGATGGCCGCGCGGCCGGGCGTCGTATCGAAGGCGTGGGCGAGCGTCGGCAGCAGCGGATCGCAGAAACGCAGCGCCGCGGAGGAGGCGAAGGAGGTGGCTCCGAGCAGGAGCAGGGCCCGCCAGGGCACCGTGTCCGGGCTCGCATCTTCGGCCAGCATTGTCGTCATCGCCAAGCTATGCGGTCCGCCTGTGCAATGCGGCAAGGCGCAAGGGCGCATGGCAGAAATGTTGACAGGGCGCGTTTGGAGCGGCTTTGTGCGCTGCCCGGGTCCCGAGGGTCCCGCTATCCGCCCCGACTGCCTATATGACGGCGATCCCGCTCAAGACCGCAAACCGAAAAAGCGCCATGCTCGAGAAGACTTACACGCCGAAAGACATCGAAGCCCGTATGTCGGCCGTCTGGGAGAAGGCCGAGGCCTTCCGCGCCGGCCGGCCCGAGCGTGTAGCCGCCGAACCGTTCTGCATCGTCATCCCGCCGCCGAACGTGACGGGCTCGCTGCATATGGGCCACGCCCTCAACAACACGCTGCAGGACGTGCTGTGCCGCTATGAGCGCATGCGCGGCAAGGACGTGCTGTGGCAGCCCGGCACCGACCATGCGGGCATCGCGACGCAGATGGTGGTCGAGCGCAAGCTCGCGAGCGAGAACCGCACCGATCGCCGGACGATGGGGCGCGAGGCCTTCCTGAAGGAGGTCTGGGCCTGGAAGGAGACCTCGGGTGGGACGATCACCAACCAGCTCAGGCGCCTCGGCGCGTCCTGCGACTGGTCGCGCGAGCGCTTCACCATGGACGAGGGCCTGTCCAAGGCGGTCGTCAAGGTCTTCGTCGACCTTTACCGCCAGGGCCTCATCTACAAGGACAAGCGGCTGGTCAACTGGGACCCGAAGCTGCTGACCGCCATCTCCGACCTCGAGGTGGTGCAGACGGAGATGCGCGGCAAGCTCTGGTATTTCGACTATCCGCTGGCCGAGGACCCGGCGGTCAAGGTGACGGTCGCGACCACGCGGCCGGAGACCATGCTGGGCGACACGGCGGTGGCCGTGCATCCCGACGACGAGCGCTGGCAGCCCTATATCGGCAAGCATGTGCGCCTGCCGCTGGTCGGCCGGCTGATCCCGATCGTCGCGGATGCCTATTCGGATCCTGAAAAGGGCTCCGGAGCGGTCAAGATCACGCCGGCGCACGACTTCAACGATTTCGAGGTCGGCAAGCGCCACAATCTGCCGCAGATCAACATTTTCGACGTTGAGGCGCGGCTGGCGCTCGCCGGCAACGAGGACTTCCTCGCCGGCGCGGAAGGGGCGGATCTGGAAGCCGTGCTGGCGCTCGACGGCGTCGACCGGTTCGAGGCGCGCAAGCGCATCGTCGCCATGATGGAGGAGCGCGGCCTGCTGGCCAGGATCGAGGACCACCTGCACATGGTGCCGCACGGCGACCGTGGCGGCGTGCCGGTCGAGCCCTTCCTCACCGACCAGTGGTATGTCGACGCCAAGACGCTCGCCGAGGCGCCGCTCAAGGCGGTGCGCGAGGGGCGGACAGCCTTCGTGCCCAAGAACTGGGAAAAGACCTTCTTCGAGTGGATGGAGAACATCCAGCCCTGGTGCGTGTCGCGCCAGCTCTGGTGGGGCCACCAGATTCCGGCCTGGTACGGCCCGGACGGCAGGGTCTTCGTGGCGCCGACCGCGGCCGAAGCCGAGGCCGAGGCGGCCGAGCACTACGGCGCGCCGACCGCGCTGACGCGCGACGAGGACGTGCTCGACACCTGGTTCTCCTCCGCGCTCTGGCCGTTCTCGACGCTCGGCTGGCCGGATGAGACCCCCGAGCTCAAGCGCTACTACCAGACCGACGTGCTGGTGACCGGCTTCGACATCATCTTCTTCTGGGTCGCCCGGATGATGATGATGGGCCTGCACTTCATGCAGGAGGAGCCGTTCCACACGGTCTATATCCACGCCCTCGTCCGCGACGAGAAGGGCGCCAAGATGTCGAAGTCGAAAGGCAACGTCATCGACCCGCTCGACCTCATCGATCAGTTCGGCGCCGACGCGCTGCGCTTCACTCTGGCCGCCATGGCGGCCCAGGGCCGCGACATCAAGCTCGCCACCAGCCGCGTCGAGGGCTACCGGAACTTCGCCACCAAGCTGTGGAACGCGGCGCGCTTCTGCGAGATCAACGAATGCCGGCGCGTGGCCGGCTTCGACCCGGCGGCCGTGCGCTCGACGCTCGCCCGCTGGATCGTCGGAGAGACCGCGAAGGCGATCGGCGAGACCGAGGCGGCGATCGGCGCCTACAAGTTCAACGAGGCGGCCGGCGCCGTCTATCGTTTCGTCTGGAACGTGTTCTGCGACTGGTTCCTGGAATTCGCCAAGCCCGTCTTCACCGGCGCGGACGAGGAGGCCAAGGCCGAGATCCGCGCGACCGCCGCCTGGACACTCGACCAGATCCTCAAGATGCTGCATCCGTTCATGCCGTTCATCACCGAGGAGCTCTGGTCGGTGACCGGGGAGGCGGGACCGGCGCGCGAGGGCGTTCTGGCGCTGGCCGCCTGGCCTCAGCTCGCAGGTCTCGAAAACGGCGAGGCCGAAGCCGAGATCGGCTGGCTGGTCGACACCGTCCAGGCGATCCGGTCGGTCCGCGCGGAAATGAACGTCGCCCCCGGCGCGCAGGTGCCGCTCGTGCTCGTCGGCGTGTCCGAGGCGACGGTCGCCCGCGCGAAGCGCTACGGCGACCTGCTCAACCGGCTGGCGCGCCTGTCCGAGATCAGCTCGGTGGCCGCGGCGCCGAAGGGATCGGTGCAACTCGTCGTGCGCGGCGAGACCATCGCCCTGCCGCTGGCCGGCGTGATCGACGTCGCCGCCGAGAGCCAGCGTCTCGCCAAGGCGCTGAAGGAGGCGGAAGGCGACATTGCCCGCTGCGACGCCAAGCTCAACAACGCCAACTTCATGGCCCGCGCGGCCGAAGAGGTGGTCGAGGAGCAGCGCGAGAAGCGCGAGGAGGCGGCGGAGCGCAAGGCCAAGGTCGAGGCGGCCCTGGTGCGCCTGAAAGAGGTCGGCTGACCCGATGGCCCGCCGCGCGGTGAAGCGATCGGCGGCGGGCTTCGTCCGGGGTGTGCGCGTGCCCTTCACCGACCCTTCGGGCGGCAAGGGCTTCTGGGCGGCCTTCAGCCGCGCGCCGGCGCACCGGCATGTCCGCTACCGCGCGGCGCTGCCAGGCTGGCGTGGGCGCGACGTCACGGTGGTCTTTCTCTCGGACCTGCATCTCGGTTCGCATGCCGGGGATGTCGGGCGGCTCGCCGCGATCGGTGCGGAGGTGAGGGCGCTCGCGCCCGACCTCGTGCTGCTCGGCGGCGACCACATGAACATGATGACCTTCGGCGGCGGCCGCATCCCGCCCGAGGCGATCGCGGCCGAGCTTGCCGGATGGTCGCTGCCGATGGCGACCGTGCTCGGCAACCACGACCTCGAATATGGCGCGGAGGCCGTCGCTGCTGCCTTCGAGACGGCCGGCATCCCGGTCCTGGAAAACCGCACGGCGCATTTCGCCATCGGCGCGGATGTCCTGCGCGTCGTCGGCCTTGCCGACGACATGCACGGTGAGCCGGATCTGGGCCTGGTCGCCGCCGCGGCCGGCGCCGAGCTGGTTCTCTCGCACGATCCCGGCATCATCTACGACCTGCCCGAGGGCGCGGTGCTGCTCGCGGGGCATATCCACGCCGGCCAGGTGCGTCTGCCGGGCCTGCCGCCGCTGCGCATGCCGCCGAGCCGCATTCCCCGGGCGCTGGCACACGGCCACCATCGGGTCGGGCGGCGCCATCTGATCGTCAGCGCCGGCCTCGGCTGCAGCGCGCTGCCGCTCAGGCTGTTCGCGCCGCCGGAAGTGGTGACGGTGGTCCTGGTCGCGGAGGCAGCATGACGCCGCCGCAGCCGCGCGGGTTCGCCCGAAGCGCGGCTCGGCGGGCCATGCTGACGGTCGCCGGCCTTGGCGTCGGCCTGCTGCTGGTCGCCGGCCTGACCTTGCGCGCCGGCGATCCGGCGCTCTACCCGCCGCGGCCGGATGAGCCCTCCGTGCCGATCCATGTCGTCTCCCACGGCTGGCATTCCGGCATCGCACTGCCGCGCGAGGCGCTCAAGGCGGCGGCCGACGCCCAGGGGCTCGGCAGGCTCGTCGCCGTGCTCGACCGGTTCCGGGACTATCCGTCGGTCGAGATCGGCTGGGGCGAAGCGCGCTTCTACCGCGAGACGCCGACGGTCGGCGACGTCCAGGTGCTGAGCGCGCTGCGCGCCCTGTTCCGTCCCGGCAATGCGGCGGTGCTGCATGTGGTCGGCCTGACGCGGCCGGCGCCGGAGATCTTCGTCCATTCCGACGTGCTGGCCCTCAGGCTCGGCAGGCCGGGCTTCATGCGGCTCGCCGCCTTCCTCGATGCGGCGGTGGCGGCGGCGGCGGCGGGCGCGCCGCAGGAATTGGGGCAGGGTCTCTATGGGCCGAGCCTCTTCTATGCGGCGACCGGCACCTTCTCGGTCCTGAAGGTGTGCAATCACTGGGTTGGCGAGGCGCTGGCCGCGGCCGGCCTGCCCTATGCGCCGGTCATGGCCGTCTATCCGGCCGGTCTGTTTCTCGACCTCCGCCTGCGAGCAGGGGCGGTGGCGGCGCGCTGAGCGGGCTCGGCCAAGCCTGCCATCCTAAGTTGTCGCATCGGCTGTCTTCTCAGAATGTGTCTCGATTGCAACACTTATAAACTGCTGAGAAAGCCACCGATGGTTCACCATTTTCCGCCCCAATCCCGCCACAGCCCCAAGCGACGAAATTTCCCACGGACGCGCTACGTCAAGTGGCCGGTTGCGTGCATGTGTGGCCTCGTGAGTTCATGACTATTCAAGCTCTCAGGACGATGGCAGGACAGGCTCAAGCGCTCCCGGATTCCGGTGGCGGCCGATGCATCTTCGTGGGGGCGAGATGACACCATTCACGTTCGACAAGAACAGGCTGCCAAGTCGGCACGTCACCGAGGGGCCGCAACGCGCCCCGCACCGATCCTACCTTTACGCGATGGGGCTGTCGCGCAAGCAGATCCATCAGCCCTTCGTCGGCGTCGCCACCTGCTGGAACGAGGCCGCCCCCTGCAATATCGCGCTGATGCGTCAGGCGCAGGCGGTCAAGAAGGGGGTCGAGGCGGCCCAGGGCACCCCGCGCGAATTCTGCACCATCACTGTCACGGACGGCATCGCCATGGGCCATGCCGGCATGAAATCCTCGCTGCCGTCGCGCGAAATCATCGCCGACTCGGTCGAGCTGTCGATGCGCGGCCATTCCTATGACGCACTGGTCGGCCTTGCGGGCTGCGACAAGTCGCTGCCCGGCATGATGATGGCCATGGTGCGCCTCAACGTGCCCTCCATCTTCATCTATGGCGGTTCCATCCTGCCCGGCGTGTTCCGCGGCCGCCAGGTGACCGTGCAGGACCTGTTCGAGGCCGTCGGCAAGCATTCGACGGGCGAGATGTCGTCGGAGGATCTCGACGAGCTGGAGCGCACTGCCGCTCCCTCGGCCGGGGCCTGCGGCGCGCAGTTCACCGCCAATACGATGGCCACCGTCTCCGAGGCCATCGGCCTCGCCTTGCCCTATTCGGCCGGCGCCCCGGCGCCCTACGATATCCGCGACCAGTTCTGCTACGCCGCCGGTGAGAAGGTGATGGAACTGATCCGCCGCGGCATCCGCCCGCGCGACATCGTCACCCGCAAGGCGCTGGAAAATGCCGCGACCGTGGTCGCCGCCTCGGGCGGGTCGACCAATGCGGCGCTGCACCTGCCGGCCATGGCGCATGAATGCGGCATCAAGTTCGACCTGTTCGACGTCGCCGAGATCTTCAAGCGCACGCCCTACATCGCCGACCTGAAGCCGGGCGGCAAATATGTCGCCAAGGACATGTTCGAGATCGGCGGCATCCCGCTCCTGATGAAGACGCTGCTCGACCATGGCTTCATGCATGGCGACTGAATGACGGTCACCGGCCGGACCATGGCCGAGAATCTCGCCTCGGTGAAATGGAACCCCGACCAGGACGTCGTCCGCCCGGCGGACAAGCCGATCACCCGGACCGGCGGCGTGGTCGGCCTGAAGGGCAATCTCGCCCCTGACGGCGCGATCGTGAAGGTCGCGGGCATGAAGAAGCTGAAGTTCAAGGGCCCGGCCCGCTGCTTCGACCGCGAGGAGGAATGCTTCGCGGCGGTCACTGCGCGTACCATCAGGGAAGGCGAGGTCATCGTCATCCGCTACGAGGGACCGAAGGGCGGTCCGGGCATGCGCGAGATGCTGGCGACCACCGCCGCGCTCTACGGCCAGGGCATGGGCGACAAGGTCGCGCTGATCACCGACGGCCGGTTTTCGGGCGCGACCCGCGGCTTCTGCATTGGCCATGTCGGCCCCGAGGCGCAGGTCGGCGGACCGATCGCGCTGGTCCGCGACGGCGACATAATTGAGATCGACGCAGTCAAGGGAACGCTCAAAGTTCGCCTTACGGCCGCCGAAATGCGGGCGCGTAAGAAAGACTGGAAAGGCCCGAAAGATACCGAGTTCGGTTCGGGTGCCATCTGGAAATACGCCCAGCAGGTTGGTCCTGCGGTTGACGGCGCCGTTACTCATCCGGGCGGCGCCGGGGAAAAGCACGTCTATGCCGATGTCTGACGCCCTGAAGGTTCGCGCGATCGTTTTCGCGCTGGCGGTGGCCGTGACCCCCGCCGGCGTGACCGGCGCCTTTGCCTTCGACGGGCAGGCCACCACCGATCCGCGCTCGCCGCTCGACGCCTTCCGCGCCGGCGGCCGTGCGCTGAGGGACGGCCGCACCGAAGAGGCGGTCTCGGCGCTGCAATATGCCGCGACCAACGGCCATGCCGCATCGGCCTGGAAGCTCGCCCGCATGTACATGTCGGGCGACGGTGTCGCGCAGAACGACCTGAAGGCTTTCGAGACCTTCCGCCGCATCACCCAGACGCGTGGCGACGAGAACCCCAATTCGCCGGATGCGCAATTCATTTCGGCCGCCTTCGTCGGCATGGCCAATTATTGGCTCGAGGGCATTCCGAACAGCTATGTGCGGCCCAATCCGCAGCGCGCCTTCGAGCTCTATTTCTATGCCGCCTCGACCTTCGGCGATGCCGACGGCCAGTTCCGCCTCGGCCGCATGTTCCTGGAGGGCCAGGGCACGCAGCGCGATGCGCGCCAGGCCGCCCGCTGGCTGTCGCTGGCCGCGGGCAAGAGCCATTACCGGGCCCAGGCCGTGCTCGGCCACATGCTGTTCGTCGGGCGCGACGTGCCGCGCCAGGCGCCGCGCGGGCTGATGTATCTGACGCTGGCCAAGGAAGCGGCGAGCGAAAGCGACACCTGGATCACCGAAATGTACGACGAGGCCATGCGCACGGCCTCCGACGACGAGCGGGGCGTGGCGCTGCGCATGGTCGAAGCCTGGCTGAAGGGCCCGGGCCGGCGCTGATCGCGCCGGCAGCAGCCGGGCTCGCCCTTGCCCCTTCGCGGTTCCCGGAGCCTCATTGTGGCCGGCAAGGACTGCTACGGACGAGGCGGACCGCGAGCGCCGGTTTGATCCGCTCACGGCCGCAGCCTTCGGGGATAGGTCATGAGCCTCGTCGACAGTCCGCGGTTTACCCCTTCTGCGATCGACCATCCGGCCGAGCCTCTCGGCGTGTTCAGCTTTCTGCGCACGCTGGTGCGCAACCCGCTGGAGACCTGGCCGCGGGCGCTGTTCGACGAAACCATGGTGCGCCTGCATTTCGCCGGCCGGCCGGTGTTCATGGTCATGGATCCCGCACTGGTCGAGGAGGTCCTGGTCAGCCGTGCCGCGCAGTTTCCGAAGGCGCCGATCATCCAGCGCACGATCGGAGCGGCGGTCGGCAACAAGTCGATCTTCACGGCGGAGGGCGCCGACTGGCGCTGGCAGCGGCGCGCCTCGTCGCCGCCCTTTCGGCACGAGAAGATCCTGGGCTTCGTGTCGGCCATGAGCCGGGCGGCCGAGGCGACCGGCGAACGCCTCGCTGCGGCGGCGGCCACCCCGGGCGGCAGCGGCATCGACGTTTCCGAGGCGATGATGACGACGACCTTCGACGTCATCGTCGCCACCATGCTGTCGGGCGAAGGCGGGTTCGACACCGAGCGCTTCAGCCAGGAGATCACGCACTATTTCGATACGATCGGCTGGATCGCGGCGCTCACTGTGCTGCGCCTGCCGGCCTGGATGCCCTATCCGGGCAAGCGCCGAGCGCGGGCGGGGAACGGCTTCCTGAAGGCCGAGATGGCGCGCGTCGTGGCCGAGCGGCGGGCCCGCCCGAGCCCCGCTCCCGATCTTCTCGACTTCCTGATCCAGGCGACCGACCCGGAAACCGGCCGGGCCATGACGGATGCCGAGCTTGCCGACAACCTCCTGACCTTCGTCGTCGCCGGCCACGAGACGACCGCGCTGGCGCTGACCTGGGCCCTGTGGCTCACCGCCATGAGCCCGGATGTCGAGCGCCGCGTTCTCCAGGAGATTGCCGAGGTGGCGGGCGAGGGGGCGGTCGATGCCGCCGCAGCCGACCGGCTCGTCTATGTCAGACAGGTCATCCAGGAGGCCATGCGGCTCTATCCGCCGGCGCCATTGATCCCGCGCGTCGCGGCCGAGGACCTGGTGCTCGGAACCGAGACGATCAAGGCCCGGACCCCGGTCTATGTGCCGGTCTATGCCGTGCACCGCCACCGCCGGCTCTGGAGCCATCCCGACAGCTTCGATCCCGACCGTTTCGCGCCGGATGCGGCCAAAGGCAGGCCGCGCGGCGCCTATCTGCCGTTCGGTGCCGGACCGCGCATCTGCATCGGCGCGTCCTTCGCGCTGATCGAGGCGGTGGTGATCTTCGCGACGCTCATGCGCCGGCTGCGCTTCGTACCGGCCGCGGGCCATTGGCCGAAGCCGAATACCCGCCTGACGCTGCGGCCGGACGGCGGACTGCCCATGACGGTGCTGCGGCGCTGACCACGCGGCGGTGGCGGTTGCGGCACGCTTGCCGGCTGTTGCAGGCTGATGCCCACGGCAAAGGCCGCACGAGGGAGGCGAGAATGCAGCATGTCGAGACCCGGGCCGGGACCTTTTCGGTCGCCCACGCCAAGGACGGGGAGTTCAAGGGGCAGGGGCTGCGGAGCTTCTTCGTCTACCGCGATCTCGGCATCGCCAAGGCGACCGGCGGCCGCGTCGGCGCCCATGTGATCAAGGCCGTGCCGGGCGCCCATGCCGGCGGCGACAAGCACACCCATACGCTCGATTTCCAGCTCGTCTATGTGCTCAAGGGCTGGGTGCGCTTCTGGTACGAGGGGGTGGGCGAGGTGCTGCTGGAGCCGGGGTCCTGCGTTCACCAGCCTCCCGGCATCGTCCACCAGGAGATCGCCCATTCCGACGACCTCGAACTGATCGAAATCACTTTGCCGGCGGAGTTTCCGACCCAGGGCGCCTGAAGCGATTTCGCTTCAGAATCCGATTCAGAATCCGGACATGGCGCTATGCCCTTGTCCGGTTTGACTTTCCTCGTCAGAGGCGCAGTTCGCACCAGACCGGCACATGGTCGCTCGGCTTGTCGAAGGCGCGGACGTGCTTGTCGATGCCGGCCCTGACCAGGCGGTCGCTCGCCTGCGGCGACAGCATCAGGTGGTCGATGCGGATGCCGTTGTTCCGCTGCCAGGCGCCGGCCTGATAGTCCCAGAACGAATAGAGCCCCGGGGAGCTGTCGCAGGCGCGCACCGCGTCGGTGAAGCCGAGGGCGGCGAGCTCGCGCAGCTTGCCGCGGCTTTCCGGCTGGAACAGCGCGTCGCCCAGCCAGTCCTTGGGGTTCTTGGCGTCCTCGGGATTGGGAATGACATTGTAGTCGCCGCAGAGGGCAAAGGGCTCCTCGAGCGTCAGCCGGTCGCGGGCATGGGCGATCAGCCGGTTCATCCAGGCGAGCTTGTAGGGAAACTTCTCGCTGCCGAGCGGGTTGCCGTTCGGCAGGTAGATCGAGCCGATCCGAAACGCGCCGGTCGGCGTCGAGACGACGGCTTCGAGGTAGCGGGCCTGCTCGTCGCTGTCGTCGCCGGGCAGGCGAGGGGTGACGTCCTCCAGCGGCAGCTTGGAGAGGATGGCGACGCCGTTGTAGCTCTTCTGCCCATGGGTCGCGACATTGTAGCCGGCGGCCTCGAAGGCCTCGCGCGGGAAGGCCTCGTCGACGCATTTCAGTTCCTGCAGGCAGACGATGTCGGGATCGCGCTCCTTGAGCCAGGCGAGGGTGTTCTCGACGCGAATCTTGATGGAATTGACGTTCCACGTGGCGATGATCATGGGCTGCTCGCGATTCTTTCGCGTGCCACTCTAGCCCGAAGCTGCCATAAGGTCGCGCGCGCAGAACAGGTCGTGCGCGACCCGCGGCGGGCAGGAGCCAAGGCGATGTGGATCGATGACGAAGCGGCGCTCGAGGCGCTCTACGGCCGCCCGGGCGAGGCGTCGCTGGTCAAGGAAGTGCCGCGGCTGACGCCGCAATATCGCGCGATCATCGAGGCGTCGCCCTTCTGCGTGCTCGCGACGGCCGGGGCGGAAGGGCTGGATGCCACGCCGCGCGGCGATCCCGCCGGTTTTGTCGCCGTCGTCGACGACCGGACGCTGGTCATGCCCGACCGGCGCGGCAACAACCGCATCGACAGCCTCAGGAACATCGTCCGTGATCCGCGCGTGGCGCTGCTGGTCCTGGTGCCGGGCGTCGGCGAGACGCTCAGGGTGAACGGGCGGGCGCGCATTTCGGCCGATTCCGCGTTGCTGGCCCGCCACACGGTCGACGGCAAGGCGCCCACGAGCGCGCTCGTCATCACCATCGACACGGTCTATTTCCAGTGCGCGCGCGCCCTGCATCGGTCCCGCCTGTGGGATCCGGGCCTGCACCGCGCGCGTGGCGAGCTGCCGAGCGCCGGCGACATGCTGAAGGGCGCGCACCAGCCCTTCGACGCCGAGGACTATGACCGGAACCTCGCCGCGCGCCAGAAGGCGACGCTCTATTGAGCCGACCGCCGTCGGGCCCCGCGCGATCCATGACGGTGCGCGGCCGGCCCGCGCCGGTCAGACCGAGAAGCTGGTGCCGCAGCCGCAATTGGCGGTGGCGTTGGGGTTCTGCAGCTTGAACGACGAGCCGATGAGATCGTCGACCCAGTCGAGCTCGGTGCCGGCCATGTAGGGCAGGGAGATCTCGTCGACCAGGACGGTCGCGCCGGCCTTTTCGATGACGAGGTCGTCGGCATTGCGGTCTCTGGTGAAGTCGAACTTGTACTGGAAGCCGGAGCAGCCGCCGCCCTCCACCGATATGCGCAGCATCGAACCCGGCGGTTCGCCGCTCAGGATCTTGGCGATGCGCTGGGCGGCGCGATCAGTGACGGTGACGGTATCCGACATCTCTTGTCTCCCCGGTTCAAGGCCGGAAACGCGAGGGTTCAAAGGGTGGCCACGCCTTGCGGCGCGGTCGTCCAATAGGTATGTGCGCCCCAGGCGCGGGTCAATGTTCGGGCACGGAGAAGAGGCAGACCATGGCGGTTGCGAGCTATTTCTATCCCCCGCTCGCCCCTTATGCCAGCGATGCCAGGCTGAGCCGCGGCCGGCTCGTGCCGGAACCGGCCTCGCCGACCCGCACTGAATTCCACCGCGACCGCGACCGGATCATCCATACCACCGCGTTCCGCCGCCTGAAGCACAAGACCCAGGTCTTCGTCGCGCCCGAGGGCGACCACTACCGCACCCGGCTGACCCATACGATCGAGGTGGCGCAGATCGCCCGCTCGATCACCCGGGCGCTCGGGCTCGACGAGGATCTCGCGGAAACCCTGGCGCTCGCCCACGACCTCGGCCACACCCCGTTCGGCCATACCGGCGAGGACGCGCTGGACGAGGTGATGCGGAACTATGGCGGCTTCGACCACAATGCCCAGTCGCTGCGGATCGTGACGCGCCTGGAGCGGCGCTACGCGGCCTTCGACGGCCTCAATCTCTGCTGGGAGACGCTGGAAGGGCTCGTCAAGCACAATGGCCCGCTGCTGAAGCCCGACGGCTCGCCGGTCGAGCGCTATGCCGCCCGCGGCATTCCCGTGGCGATCACCGAATATGACGCGCTGCAGCCGCTGGACCTTGCAAGCCATGCCAGCGCCGAGGCCCAGGCTGCCGCCATCGCCGACGACATCGCCTACGATGCCGCCGATATCGACGATGGCCTGCGCGCCGGCCTGTTCACGCTCGACGACCTCGGCGCCGCGGTGCCGATGGCGGGAGCCTTCCTGGAGGAGATCCGGGCGCTGCATCCCAAGCTCGAGCCGGCGCGGGAAATCAACGAGCTGACCCGCCGGGTGATCACCCGCCTCGTCGAGGACGTCATCGTCGAGGCACAGCGGGCGATCGCCGAAATCGGGCCCGCAACGGCCGACGACATCAGGCGCTGCGGCCGCACGCTCGTCCAGTTTTCCGAGCCGATCCAGGCCTATGACCGCGGCATCAAGGACTTCCTGTTCCGCAACGTCTACCGCCATCAGCGGGTGGTGCCGATCCGGCAGGAGGCCGGCAACGTGGTCCGCGACCTGTTCGCGGCCTTCTACGACCATCCGGTCGCCATGCCGCCGGTCTGGTCGGCGGGGCTGGACGAGGCCGAGCCGGCCCGGCGCGCCCGCCGTGTCGCCGACTATATAGCCGGCATGACCGACCACTACGCGATGGACGAGCATAGGCGGCTGTTCGGCGAGACGCCGGATCTGCGCTGACGGGCCGGCCGCAGCCCGGCTTTTCCGCGGCGCAGCGCGGCCATGCTGACGCGCGCCCGCCATTGCCGCTACCATGGCCGGAAATCCATGTCCCGGGGCGCCTGCGCGCGGTCTTGCGCGGCACATGGGAGGCCAACAGGAGTGCAGGAATGTCGGAGGCCGCGATTGCCAACCGCCTCGACCGTCCGGTCGATGATGCTGTCGACCATACGCTCGGTCCCGATCGCGCCCAGATCACGCTCGTCGAATATGGCAGCTATGCCTGTCCCTTCTGCCGGGCCGCCAACGAGCGCATCGCCGAGGTCCGCGACCAGCTCGGCGACCGGCTGCGCTACGTCTTCCGGCACCGGCCGCTGACCGGCAGCGACCTCGCGCGGCGCGCCGCCGAACTCATCGAGCGTGCGGAGACGCCCGAACAGTTCTGGGACGCGCATGTGAAGCTCATGACGCGCTCGCAGGTGCTGACCGAGGAGGATATCGAGGCGGTCGCCCGCGATCTCGGCCTGACCGGCACCGATCCCGAACGGGAGGCGCGGGAGGCCGAGCGCGCCGCCGCCCGGGTCCAGGCCGACATTGCAAGCTCGCATGCCAGCGGCGTGCGCTTCACGCCGACCTTCTTCATCAACGAGCGCCGCTATGACGGCCCGTGGGACGAGAGCTCCTTTCTCGACGCCATGCTGGGCACGCTCGGCCACCGCTTCCGCGCGGCTGCGCTCGACTTCGCGAGCTGGGGCCCCTCCGCCGGCATTCTGCTGCTGCTCGCGACCATCCTGGCGGTGGTCCTGACGAATTCCCCGCTGGGCCCCGCCTTCGAGGCCTTCTGGCATCAGGAGGCGGCGCTGTCCGTCGGCGCGCTGCGCTTCGGCATGTCGATCCAGCACTGGGTGAATGACGGCCTCCTGACGATCTTCTTCCTGGTGGTCGGCCTCGAGATCAAGCGCGAGTTCACCGTCGGACACCTTGCCGGACGGCGGTCCGCGGCGCTGCCGATCGCCGGCGCGATCGGCGGCATGGTCGTGCCGGCGGCGCTCTACGTCCTGATCCTGCCGAGCGGCCCCTGGGCCCATGGCTGGGGCGTGCCGATGGCGACCGATACGGCCTTTGCGATCGCCATCATCGTCATGATGGGCGCGCGCGTGCCGATCGAGCTGCGCATCTTTCTCACCGCCGCCGCCATCGTCGACGATATCGGCGCCATCGTGGTGGTCGCGCTGTTCTATTCCGGCAAGCTCCAGCTCGGCTATCTCGCTGCGGCGGTGCTGCTGACCGGCGGGCTCGCCGCGCTCAACCGCATGCATATCTACCGCGTCGCGCCCTATACGCTGATCGGCATCGCGCTCTGGGCCTCGATCTATGCCGGCGGCCTGCATGCGACGCTCGCCGGCGTCGTGCTGGCGCTGTTCATCCCGACCCGCCCGCCGGCCAATCTCGCCGCGCTCACGGCGCAGGCCAATTCCATCATGCTCGCGGAAAGCGCCCATGGCGCGGAAGTGCTCCGTCACGGCCCGTCGATCCCGGCGCTCAGGGCGCTCGACGCCATCCACGACCGGCTGGAATCGCCGGCCGACCGGCTGCTGCGCCATGCCGGCGCCCGCTCCAGCTATCTCGTGCTGCCGCTGTTCGCGCTGGCCAATGCCGGCGTCGCCATCTCGCCGGGCATTCTCGACGGGCGCGGCACGCTGGTCCTGGCGATCATGACCGGCCTCGTGCTCGGCAAGCCGCTCGGCATGCTGGGCGCCGCCTGGCTCGCGGCGCGGTTCGGCATCGCCACCAAATCCGCAGAATATTCCTGGGCCCAGCTTGCCGGAGCGAGCGCGCTCGCCGGCATCGGCTTCACCATGTCGCTGTTCATCGCCGGCCAGGCCTTTCCCGATCCGGGCGATTTCGCCGCCGCCAAGATCGCGGTCTTCGCGGCCTCGATCGCGGCGGCCTTCATCGGCGCGGGCCTGCTCTGGATGGTGGCGGGCCGGCCGGCATCCGAGCCGGCCTGAGGCGTCTTTCGCCATCGAGGCGCCGAACGACGCGATTTCGGCCTCATTTCGGCGTCCACTGCCCCGGACCATGCCGGTTCGCGCCCTCGGCGGAGCCGTTCGCGGCGGCTGGACCGCAATGCAAGGCCTATCCCCGGCGAAAAATTCGGGCTAGAGCCAGCCTCCGTTCTTCGAGGCTTTCGGCATGAATATCTTCGCTCTGTTCACCGATCACGTCCGCGACGCGGTCCGCGCCCTTGCCGGCGACGGCGTCGTCGTGGCCGAGGCGTCGCTCGACCGCATCGTGGTGGAGGCACCGCGCGATGCGAGCCATGGCGATCTTGCGACCAATGCGGCCATGGTGCTGTCGAAGGAGGCGGGGCTGAAGCCGCGCGACCTCGCCGATAAGCTCGTCGCGCGCCTGGCCGGCCTGCCCGATGTCGCCAAGGCCGAGATCGCCGGGCCGGGCTTCATCAATCTGAGCCTGAAGGCTTCGGTCTGGCCGCAGGTGCTGAAGGCGGCGATCGCCGCCGGCGACGCCTATGGCAGGAGCGCCATCGGCGGCGCGGCCAAGGTCAATGTCGAATATGTCTCGGCCAATCCGACCGGCCCGATGCATGTCGGCCATTGCCGCGGCGCAGTCTTCGGCGACGCACTGGCCAATCTGCTCGCGGCAGCCGGCTATGACGTGACGCGCGAATATTACATCAACGACGCCGGGGCCCAGGTGCAGGTGCTCGGCCGCTCCGCCTATCTGCGCTATCGCGAGGCGCTGGGCGAGACGGTGACGATCCCCGAGGGGCTCTATCCCGGCGACTATCTGAAACCCGTTGGTGCGGCGCTCGCCCAGAAATACGGCCAGAGCCTGCACAACGCGCCCGAAGAGGAATGGCTGCCGATCTGCCGGGACGCGGCGATCGAGGCCATGATGGGCGAGATCCGCGACGACCTCGCGGCGCTCAACGTCCGCCACGCGGTGTTTTCCTCCGAACGCGCGCTGCAGGTGCCGACCGACAAGGTGAAGGCCGCAATCGACACACTGCGCGCCCAGGGCGACGTCTATGAAGGCGTGCTGGAGCGGCCGAAAGGCGCCGATGCCGAGGATTGGGAGGAGCGCGAGCAGACCCTGTTCCGCGCCACCGCCTTCGGCGACGACGTCGACCGTCCGCTCATGAAATCGGACGGCTCCTATACCTATTTCGCCTCGGACATCGCCTATCACAAGGACAAGGCCGACCGCGGCTTCCTGGACCAGATCGACGTCTGGGGCGCCGACCATGGCGGCTATGTCAAGCGCATGCAGGCGGCGCTGAAGGCGATCACCAGCGGCCGCGCCAGCCTGGACGTCAAGCTGGTCCAACTCGTCCGCCTGTTCCGCGGTGGCGAGCCGGTGCGCATGTCCAAGCGCTCGGGCGATTTCGTCACGCTGCGCGAGGTGGTCGACGAGGTCGGCCGCGACGTCGTCCGGTTCATGATGCTGTTCCGCAAGAACGATGCGACGCTCGATTTCGATCTGGCCAAGGTCCTGGAGCAGTCGAAAGACAACCCGGTCTTCTATGTGCAATATGCGCATGCGCGCTGCCGTTCGATCCTGCGCAATGCCCAGGAGGCCATGCCGGACCTCGATCTGAGCCCGGGCATGCTCGCAAAGGCGCCGGTCGAACTGCTCGACGATGCCGGTGAAGTGGCGATCATCCAGCGGCTCGCACAATATCCGAGGCTGATCGAAGCGGCGGCGCAAGCCCATGAGCCGCACCGGGTCGCATTCTACCTTTATGAGCTTGCGGCGGACTTCCATTCGCAGTGGAATCGCGGGAAAGATTCGCCGCATTTACGCTTCATTATGGAAAATGATCGAAAAACAACAACGGCGCGCCTTGCGCTGGTCCAGGGTATCGTGACCGTTCTGAAGTCGGGACTTGCGATCCTGGGTGTCGAGGCCGTCGAAGAGATGCGTTGATCGCGCCCTGGCCCCTGACCGGGCTGCGGCGCCTAACGACGGCGGGGCCCATGGCCAACGAAACGAGTGTGCGTAGCTACCGCGATTTCGATGCCTACAACCGGACGGATGCGTCCGGTGAGGCGGTCCGCAAGGACGCCGGTGGCGATCCCCTGGCGGAGCTCGCCAGGATCATGGGGCAGGACGACAATTATGCCGACCTCCTGAAGAGCGTTGCGCGGACCCGGGGGGAGCCGGTCCTGCGCCGCCAGGCCGAGGTCGGCGGCGAAGCTGCGCAGGACCCCGATGTTTCGGCGCAGGCGGCCGCGGCGACCGGCGCCGAGCCGGGCATCGCCGACTGGGACGATCTCGAGGCCGAGC
Source organism: bacterium YEK0313 (assembly GCA_000751295.2). Classification (NCBI taxonomy): domain Bacteria; species bacterium YEK0313. Next base: position 3,922,773 of record CCMO02000001.1, on the reverse strand, counting down.
TCGAAAGCTATGTGCGTTCCGGGCAGGGCGCCCGCCCGCGCGGCGGCGCCGAACAGCATGCGGCCGAGGCCTTCACGCCGCTCTACGACGACACGCTCGACGACGAGGTGGTGCATCACCTGCCGCAGGCCCGCCAGGCGGCGGGCGGCGAGGCGCAGCAGGCCCATGGACTGCGCGGCAGCTACGCGGCCGGGCCGGCCGAGGAGGCCGCGCCGGGCAGCCTGCGCGATCTCGAGCGCATGCTGGCCGACAATCTCGGCCGCCAGAACGCGACCTATCAGGCGGAGGCCGCGGCGCGCGAAACGCAGGCCGAGACGGCCTATCCCTTCGAGGCCTCTTCCGAGGACACTCACCAGTCCGCGGCCTACCAGCCGACGGCGCGGGAAGAGAGCCTCTACAGCCAGCACGGCTATCAGACGGCGCGGCAGCCCGTCGGCTACCGCGACGACGATGCGCGCGTGGCCGAGGCCTTCGCCGACGACCGCTCCTATGAGGCCGCCGCCGCGCATGGCCATGCGGCCGGCTACGGCACGGCGGCCGCGGCTGGAGCCGGAATGGGCGTTCTCGCGGCTGCCGCCTGGCGTGGCCGAGGGCAGCAGGCACAGGCCGCCGAGGTCGCCGCGCCACAGGCCGCCGGGCGGGCCGATGCGGCGGGCTATGCCAATGCCGGCTATCTGCCGGCGGCCGAACGGGCCGCCTCCGACCCCGTCTTCATCGAGGACGGTCACATGACGCAGCCCGATCCGCAGGTCTTCGAGGAGGCGCCGCCGCGCCGCCGCCGCGCGGGTGTCACGGCTGTCATGGCGATCGTCGGCCTCGCCGTCGCCGGCGGTGGCGGCGTGCTCGGCTACAAGGCCCTGACCGGCCGTTCGTCGGCGAGCGGCGAGGCGCGCGTGGTGCGCGCCAACAACGATCCGGTCCGCATGCCGGCCGCCCAGGCACAGGATGCCAAGCCGATCACCGACCGCGCGCCCAACGGCGACCGTCTGGTGTCGCGCGAGGAGCGCCCGATCAGCCAGCGCGAGCAGGCCGCGCAGGTTCAGACGCCAGCCGCGCCGGTCGCGCCCCGCGTCATCCCGCTGACGCCGCCGGCCCCGGCCCCGGCCGCCGCCAATCCGGCGGAACCGGTGGTCCGCCAGGTCCAGTCGGTGGTCGTGCCGGGCGCCAATGCCGCGCCGGCCCAGGTTCTGCGCCCGACGCCGCCCTGTCGACCCCCGACCCCCGGGCGCCTCCGCCCCCGCCGCCCCGGCCGAGCCGGACCGCGCGTCCCGCCGAGACGCATGATGCGGCCGCGGGCGGCCGTCCGATCGACCTTGCGCCGCAGCGCACGGCATCGGTGCGTCCGGCCGCCACGGCGCCCGCGCCGGCCGCCGGTGGCAGTTCCTTCGTGCAGATCTCCTCGCACCAGAGCGAGGCGGAGGCCCGCAACGCCTTCAGCAGCGCCCAGCGCCGCTTCCCGGCGCTGCAGGGCCAGACGCCGAACATCCGGCAGGCCGAGTTGCCCGGACGCGGCACCTGGTACCGGCTGCGGGTCGGTCCGTTCTCGCGCAGCGACGCGCAGAGCTTCTGCGAACGGCTGAAGGCCTCGGGCGGTTCCTGCGTCCTCAACTGAAGCGTTCGAGAATGGCCGTCCATGCCCTGATCGTCGGCTGTGCCGACACGGCGCTCACGCCCGACGAGGTCGCGTTCTATCGCGACCTCGATCCCTGGGGGCTCATCGTCTTCAGGCGCAACTGCGACAATCCCGACCAGGTCCGGCGGCTCGTCGACAGCTTCCGGGACATTGGCGGACGGGCTGATGCCCCCGTCCTGATCGACCAGGAGGGCGGGCGGGTGCAGCGGCTCGGTCCGCCGCACTGGCCCAAATATCCGCCGGGCAGGGCCTATTCGCGCATTGCCGCCAATGATCCGATGGTCGGCCGGGAAATGGCCCGGCTCGGTGCGCGGCTCATCGCCCACGACCTCAAATCCGTCGGCATCACCGTCGACTGCCTGCCGGTACTGGACGTGCCGGTGGCCGGTTCCCACGCCATTATCGGCGACCGGGCCTATGGCGACGAGCCCGGCCGGGTCGCTGCCTTCGGCCGGGCGGCGGCCGAGGGGCTGCTGGCCGGCGGCGTGCTGCCGGTGATCAAGCACATGCCCGGTCACGGCCGCGCCTTTGCCGACAGCCACGATGCGCTGCCGGTGGTGGAGACGCCGCTCGCCGATCTCGAAGCCACCGATTTCGCCCCCTTCCGCACATTGACCGACATGCCGCTCGCCATGACCGCGCATGTCGTCTACACGGCGGTCGATGCCAGACGCCCGGCCACCACATCGGCCAAGGTGATGCGCCAGGTCGTCCGTGGCACGATCGGCTATGACGGCCTTGTCATCACCGACGATCTCTCGATGAACGCGCTGGCCGGCACGCTCGGCGAGCGCACCCGGGCGAGCTTCCGCGCCGGCTGCGACATCGCCCTGCATTGCAACGGCAAGATCCCGGAAATGCGCGCGGTCGCGGAACAGACGCCGCGCCTTGCCGGCAAGGCGGCCCGGCGCGCCGAGGCGGCACTCGCCCGCATCCGCCACGAGGCGGAGCCGCTCGACGTCGAGGAGGCGCGCGCGCGCTTCTTCGACGTGCTGGAACGGGCCGATCTCAAGGCCCAGGCGGCTTTCGCGCCGAGCCATGCGCTCAGCGTCTGAAACGCCGCAGGAGGCCGCCGATTTGCCTCATCGGCGCCATTTCAGTCTATGATCGCGCGCGAGGGCCGCGCCTGACGCGCGGCCAGGATCTGCCATGGCCAAGTCGCCCCAGGATGCCGCCGATACCCTGCCTTTCGAGGAAGCCCCCGAGCGGGCCGCCTCGGAACCGGCGTTTGTCGTCGACGTCGAGGGGTTCGAGGGGCCGCTCGACATGCTGCTGGCGTTGGCGCGCACGCAGAAGGTGGACCTGTCGAAGATCTCGATCCTGGCGCTGGCGACCCAATATCTCGATTTCATCGAGGAGGCGCGCAAGATGCGCCTCGAGCTTGCCGCCGACTATCTGGTCATGGCGGCCTGGCTCGCCTACCTGAAATCGCGCCTGCTGCTGCCGGAACCGGGCAAGGGCGACGAGCCCACGGCGACCGAGCTCGCCGAGGTGCTCGCCTTCCGGTTGCACCGCCTGCAGGCCATGCGCGAGGCGGCGGCCAAGCTGATGACGCGCCACCGGCTCGGCCGCGACGTGTTCGGCCGCGGCGCGCCCGAGCCGGTGGTCGCCATCGCGCTCAATCGCTGGGACGTCACGCTCTACGACCTCTTGAAGGCCTATTCGCAGCAGCGCCAGAAGAGCGCGCTGTCGCATGTGCACATGCACAAGCGCCAGGTCTGGTCGCTTGCCGAGGCGCGCGAACTGCTCGAGCGTGTGGTCGGCGCGGCGCTGGACTGGGCGCCGCTCGACAGTTTCCTGATGGACTATCTGGTCGAGCCCGAGCGGCGGGCGACCGTATTGGCCTCGACCTTCGCCTCGTCGCTGGAACTGGTGCGCGAAGGCGTCCTGGAGGTTCATCAGGAGCGGCCGCTCGGCACGCTCTACATGCGCAAGCGGCGCGAGGAGCCGGGCGCCCGCTAGGCGGGGAACCGGCCTCGGCCAGGCGCGGATCGGCGGCCGGGGCGATTTTCCGATTCAAGGAGCACCCCTAACGCCTTGATTTTCACTGGCGTTTGATCTCGATGGGGAAGGGCGCGCCAGATGTGGGGAGAACGCGAAGTTCGAATTCGCGACACGCGCCCGCGACGTGCTAAAAGCCGAGCTGATGGACAGGGATCCGGTGACAGACAGCAGTGACGGCGGGGCCGCCCCGGGCGAGCCGGTGGGCATTGTCGAGGGGCCGGTCGAGCAATTGCGCATCGTCGAGGCCCTGCTGTTCGCCGCAGCGGGACCGCTCGACGAGGCGACGCTCGCCGAGCGGCTGCCGAAAGGGGCCGACATTCCCGCCCTGCTGGTCACCTTGCAGGCCTTCTACGCCCCGCGCGGCGTCAATCTGGTGCGGGTTGCCGGGAAATGGACCTTCCGCACGGCCGAGGATCTCAGCTTCCTCCTGCACAAGGAGACCGCCGAGGAGCGCAAGCTGTCGCGCGCTGCGCTCGAGACGCTCGCCATCGTCGCCTATCATCAGCCGGTGACGCGCGCCGAAATCGAGGAGATCCGCGGCGTCACCATTTCCAAGGGCACGCTCGACCTGCTCCTGGAGACCGGCTGGCTGCGGATCCGCGGCCGGCGCAAGTCGCCGGGCCGGCCGGTGACCTTCGGCACCACGCCAGCCTTTCTCGAACATTTCGGGCTCGAGGCGATCGGGGACCTGCCGGGCCTCGACGATCTCAAGGCGGCGGGCCTGCTGGACGGGCGCATCCCGCCGGGCTTCCAGATCCCGATGCCGAGCGACGACCAGGCCCTGCGCGAGGACGAGGAGCCGGACGATGACGGCGGGCTCGATCTCGCGCTGGCGCCCGAGGTGAGCGACGACGAGGACGCGCGATGACGCCTGCGGGCATCGAGGCGGCCGGTGCGGCGGACGAGCCCTGGGGGCGCCGCGGCACGGCGGGGCCAGCCATCGCGGTCGCGCTCGGTTTCGACGACCTGTCGCACGCCTATGGCAAGGTGCGGGCGCTCGACCGGGTGTCGCTCGACATCCTGCCCGGCGAGATCGTCTGCCTTCTCGGCCCGTCCGGCTGCGGCAAGACCACCTTGCTCCGGCTCGCCTCCGGCATCGAGCGGCCGATCGCCGGCCGAGTGCTGATGGACGGTCGTGAAATGGCCGGGCCGCGCGTCTTCGTGCCGCCGGAGCAGCGCGGCGTCGGCCTGGTGTTCCAGGATTTCGCGCTGTTTCCGCACCTGACCAATCTCGCCAACGTCATGTTCGGCCTGCGCGCGCTGCCGCGCGGCGAGGCGGAGGCGGTGGCGCGCCTGGCGCTCGAGCGGGTCGGTCTCGCCGCCCATGCGCTCGACTATCCCCATGCGCTTTCGGGCGGCGAGCAGCAGCGGGTGGCGCTCGCCCGCGCCATCGCGCCGCGGCCCGGGGTCCTCCTCATGGACGAGCCTTTCTCGGGGCTCGACAGCCGGCTGCGCGACACGATCCGCGAGGAGACGCTCGCCGTCATGCGCGAGACGCGCGCCACCTGCATCGTCGTCACCCATGATCCGGAAGAGGCGATGCGCATGGCCGACCGCATCGTGCTGATGCGCGGCGGCCGCATCGTCCAGGTGGGCACGGCCGCCGATCTCTACCGCCGCCCGGTGGACCTGCAGGCGGCACGATTCTTCTCCGACGTGAACGAGGTGCCGGGCATCGTCCGGTCCGGCAAGCTGGCGACGCCGGTGGGGTATTTTGCCGCCCCCGGCCTTGCCGAGGGCTCCCGGGCCATCGCCGCCATCCGGCCGCAGGCCATCATTCCGCGGCCGGCCCAGATGTGCGTTCCGGGCCGGCTTTTGGCCAAACGCTTCCTCGGCGAGGTGGAATTCCTCGAAATTGCCGTGCAGGGGCTGGAGGCACCGCTCAAGGCGCGGGTCCGCTCGGCGGAAACGTTGATCACAGGCCATGACCTCGGCGTGGACGTTGCGGCATCCGAGGTCCTTGTTTTTGCCGTACCCGAAGCCTAGTTTGCCCCCAACACGGCACGCCTGTGCCGCAACCGGACAAAGCCGCCCTGGGCCCGTCGAGGGCCGGCGGCAGACCTGAGGAGTGACGAGTTATGGGTAGCTTTAGCGCCTGGCACTGGATCCTTGTAGCGATCGTGGTGCTGCTGCTGTTCGGCCGTGGCAAGATTTCCGAGTTCATGGGCGATGCCGCCAAGGGCATCAAGGCCTTCAAGAAGGGCCTTGCCGAGGACGACAAGCCGGAAACGCCACCCGCGCCGCCCGCCGAGGCCCGCACGATCGACCATGCGCCGGCCGAGGCCGCGCAGTCCCAGTCGACCCCCGCCCAGACGCCCAAGGCAAGCTAAGCTACCGGCGAGCTGCCTGCGGGCAGGGTGAGCCACGCCCGGCCCGTCGCAGGGCCGGCATGAACGGGTGAGGGACCGGGCCCGCCACCGGGACGGTGTGATGTCATGTTCGATTTGAGCTGGGGCGAGATTGCACTGGTCGGCGTGGTCGCGCTGATCGTGATCGGCCCGAAGGAGCTGCCCGGCGTCCTGCGCGGCGTCGGCCAGGCGCTGGGCAAGCTGCGCCGCATGGCATCCGACTTCCAGTACCAGTTCAACCAGGCGCTGCAGGAAGCCGAGGTCGACAAGGTCAAGTCGTCGATCAACAGCGTCACCGAGAGCATGCAGGGGACGACCTCGTCGTTCAACCCGATCGACTATGCCCGCGAGCAGATCAAGTCGGCGGTCGACGACGTCAAGGCGGTGACCCAGCCGACCGGCGACACGATCGGGCCGCCGGCGCCGCCCAACATGTCGTCCGCGACGCCTCCCGCGGCGCCGGTGGATCCTGTGGCCGCGGCCGTTCCCGCGCCGCCGACTTATACCGCCGATCCCGAGGTCATCCAGAAGGCGTTCAGCACGCCGCCGGCTGAGACCGCGGCATCGCCGGCCGCATCCTCGGCAGAGCCGCCGCCGGCTTCGATTGCGGCTGCGGACCCGACCGCCGTGCCGGCTTCGGAGCCAGCGGCCGCCGCAGCGGCGTCGGAACCTGTGGCCGAGCCGGCGCCCGCCAAGCCGAAGCGCACGCGCAAGGCGGCGACCTCCGCTTCCGAGCCGGCCACGGAGCCCGCCGCATCCCCCGAAGCTGCCGCCGAGCCCGCCGCCGACGAGGCGCCCGAGAAGCCGAAGCGCGCCCGAAAGACCAAGGCATGACGCTCGCCGATTCCAAAGAAGACAAGCTCAAGGCGGACGAAGCGGCGATCGAGGCATCCAAGGCGCCGCTCATCGAGCATTTGATCGAGCTGCGTTCCCGGCTGATCAAGGCGCTCATCGGCTTCGTCTTCTGCTTCATCCTGTCGTTCATCTTCGCCAAGCAGATCTTCCAGATCCTGGTCCTGCCCTATGAATGGGCCGCCGACTATCTCAAGATCCCGCGCAGCGAGGTGCGGCTGATCTATACCGCGCCGCTGGAATATTTCTTCACCCAGCTGAAGATCGGCATGTTCGGCGGCGCCTTCCTGGCCTTTCCGGTCATCGCCATCCAGCTCTACAAATTCGTGGCGCCCGGGCTCTACAGCCATGAGAAGGATGCGTTCCGGCCCTATCTGATCTGGACGCCGATCTGCTTCTTCACCGGCGGCATCTTCGTTCTCGTCTTCGTCATGCGCGCGCTGATGCTGTTCTCGCTCGGCATGCAGCAGGCGCCGGCCGAAGGCGCCACCGCCATTCAGTATCTCGGCCGGGTCGAGGACTATCTCAGCCTGATCATGACGCTGATCTTTGCCTTCGGCATCTCGTTCCAGCTGCCGGTGATCATCGCGCTGCTCGGCCAGATCGGCGTGGTCGACACCGCCTTCCTGAAGAAGCAGCGGCGCTATTTCATCGTCATCGCCTTCATCATCGCGGCGGTCCTGACGCCGCCCGACGTCATCAGCCAGCTCTCGCTCGCCATCCCGCTGTGCCTGCTCTATGAGATCGGCATTCTCGTGGTCGGTCGGATCGAGAAGCGCCGGGCCCTCGAAGACGCGCTCCGCGACGACGACGAGGACGAAGGCGACGGCAAGACCGAGGCGCCCGATCCGACCTCCAAGCCCGCCACCTGACCCGGCGGGCCGGCGGCCCGCCCATTGACCGTTCCACGCGCCTGCGGCACCTAAGCCGGCGGCGCGTCCAGGGGGTATTCCATGTCCATTCTCGACAGCATCAAGACCACGGTGCTCGTGCCGGTCCACCGCGAGGGCTATCCGTTCATCGGCATCGCCGCCGTCGGCACGCTGATCCTGATCTGGCTCGGCGCCTGGCTCGCCTGGCCGATGCTGGCGCTGACCGTCTGGGTGATGTTCTTCTTCCGCGATCCGGTGCGGGTGACGCCGGTGCGCGAGGGACTGGTGATCGCGCCGGCCGACGGCCGCGTCTCGCTGGTCTCGCTGGCCGTGCCGCCGCTGGAGCTCGGCCTCGGCGAGGCGCCGGTGCCGCGCGTCTCGATCTTCATGTCGGTGTTCGACTGCCACGTGAACCGGGCGCCGATCTCCGGCAGGATCACCGCCATGGCCTATCGGCCCGGCAAGTTCCTCAATGCCGACCTGGACAAGGCGTCTGAGGACAACGAGCGCAACGAGCTCGCCATCGAATCGGCCTATGGCAAGTTCGGCGTCGTCCAGATCGCCGGCCTGGTCGCGCGGCGCATCGTCTGGTGGGTCGATACCGGCCATCAGATCGGCGTCGGCGAGCGCTTCGGCATGATCCGCTTCGGGTCGCGGGTCGATGTCTATTTCCCGGAAGGGGCGAAGCCCCTGGTGGCGGTCGGCCAGAAATCGGTCGCCGGCGAGACGGTTCTCGCCGACATGACCTCGCGCGAAGAGTCGCGGCTTGTGCGTGTTGGCTGACATGGCCAATCCGCGCTAGTTTTGTCCGATGAATTCGCTGTTCCAGCCTTTTACGCCCGATCGGAACGAACCGCCGCGCCGCCGGTTCCGGCCCGTGCCGCTGCGCCTGCTCATTCCCAACCTGATCACGCTGCTGGCGCTGTGCGCGGGCCTCAGCGCCATCCGCATGGCGCTGGAGGGCAAGATCGAGCTGGCGGTCTACCTGATCCTCGGCGCGGCCCTGCTCGATTCCATGGACGGGCGCATCGCCCGGCTCCTGAAGGGCACCTCCAAGTTCGGCGCCGAGCTCGACAGCCTCGCCGATTTCGTCAGTTTCGGCGCGGTGCCGGCACTGGTGCTCTATCTCTGGGGCATGAACGAGGCCGGGCCGATCGGATGGATCGCCGTGCTGGTCTTCGCCATCTGCGGCGCGCTGCGGCTCGCCCGCTTCAACGTGCAGATCGAGGATCCGAGCCAGCCGGCCTGGATGGCCAATTTCTTCACCGGTGTGCCGATTCCGGCCGGCGCGGTGCTGGTCATGCTGCCGATCTATCTCGAAAATATCGGCGTTCCCAAGGGCCTGATCCATCCCTGGCTGGTCACCGCCTTCACGCTGGCGATCGCGCTCCTGATGGTGTCGCGCGTGCCGGTCTTCTCGGGCAAGAAGTTCGGCGCCAAGGTGCCGCGCGAAAGCGTGCTGCCGCTGTTCGTCGCGGCCATCGCCTTCGTCGCGCTGCTGATGAGCTATCCCTGGATCGTGCTGTCGGTCGGCACGCTGCTCTATCTGATTTCGCTGCCGTTCGGCGCCGCCAAGGCCCAGGCCCTGGCGCGTGCCGAGGCAGTGCCGACGGAGGCAGCCCTGCCGGCGGCGGAGGGCGAGGGCCCCGACCGGGTCGCCTAGCGCCGCAGCCCAGATTTGCATCTATCTGCCGATTTTTCAGGCAGATCTGCTCAATTTCTCGCCTTGTCCGGTTTCTAGCCACGTTTCAAGATCGGCGCGGCTGAGATGATGATGGCTATGGCGACAATCACGTCCGACGGCGCCGCCTATCGCTGGCGCGAGGCTGGCGCGCAGCTCGAGCGTGCGCATGGCGTCGCGCGTCTCGGCTTCGTGCGTCGCGGCAGTGAGACCGTTCTGCGCGAATGCTATCAGGAGGCGGGACTGCGCATCCGCCTGCCGCGGCCGGCGCCCGGAATGCCGCCGGAGGCGGTCGTCATCAACACGGCCGGCGGACTGACCGGCGGCGATCGCTTCGAGCTCGCCGTCACGCTGGGCGAGGGCGCCCGAGCGGTGGTCGTGAGCCAGGCGGCCGAGAAGATCTATCGGTCGGCCGGCGGGGTTGGTGCCTTCTCGACCAGCATCACGCTGGCGGCCGGCGCCTGCCTCGACTGGCTGCCGCAGGAAGCGATCCTGTTCGACCACGCCGCGCTCGATCGCCGGCTGGCGGTCGACATGGCGGGGGATGCCTCGTTCCTCGGCGTCGAGAGCGTCGTGTTCGGCCGCCTTGCCCGCGGCGAAAGCGTCGATACGGCTTTTCTGTTCGACCGCTGGCGCATCCGGCGCGCCGGCCGGCTCGTCTATGCGGAAGGCCTGAAGTTCGACGGCGCGGTCGCTGGCCGCCTCGCCCGCCCTGCCGCAGGCGCGGGCGCGCTCGCCGCGGCGAGCCTCGTCATCGTATCGCCTGATGCGGAGGCGCGCCTCGAATCGGTCCGCGAGCGCCTGGCCAGCCTTGCCGAGGCCGGCGTCGAGGGCGGGGCGAGCGCTTTCGAAGGGCTCCTGTCGGCGCGGCTCCTGTCGGCCGATCCATTCGCCTTGCGGCGCGGCCTGGTGCGGCTTCTGGAAGGGCTGCGCGGTGCCTTGCCGCGGGTCTGGTCTTGCTGAGGGAAGGGCATGAATCTCACGCCGCGCGAGAAGGACAAGCTGTTGATCGCCATGGCGGCGCTCGTCGCCCGCCGCCGGCTCGAGCGCGGCGTCAAGCTCAACTATCCTGAGGCCATCGCGCTGATCACCGATTTCGTGGTCGAGGGCGCGCGTGACGGCCGCAGCGTCGCCGATCTCATGGAGGCGGGGGCGCATGTCGTCGGCCGCGATCAGGTGATGAGCGGCATTGCCGAGATGATTCACGACGTGCAGGTTGAGGCGACCTTTCCCGACGGCACCAAGCTCGTCACCGTGCACGACCCGATCCGTTGAGAAGGCCTGCCGGCGCCGGCCGCGCCGCAAGCGATATGCGCATCCATGCCTGAAGAAACATTGCCCGAAACGCCCTGGGAACCAGTTCGATGAAGCCGACGTCCCCCTTCCTGACCTTCCTCGTCGCGGTCATGATGACCACCGCCGCCGAGGCCCATACCGGCATCGGATCGACCTCGGCCTTTGCCGCCGGCCTGGTGCATCCCCTGACCGGCCTGGATCACATGCTGGCCATGGTGGCGGTCGGTCTCTGGGCCGGCATGCGCGGCGGCCCGGCGCTCTGGGTCTGGCCGGCGACCTTCGTCGGCGTGATGGTGATCGGCGGCGTGCTCGGCATGGCCGGTATCGGACTGCCCTTCGTCGAGCAGGGGATCCTCGCCTCCGTCCTGCTGCTCGGCCTTGCCGTGGCGCTCGCCGCCCGGCCGAGCCTCGGTGCGGGCGCCGCGCTGATCGGCCTTGCCGCCCTGTTCCATGGCCATGCCCATGGCGTCGAGGTGCCGACCAATGCCTCCGGCATCGGTTACGCGCTGGGCTTTGCGGTCGCGACCGCGGCGCTGCATGCCGTCGGCGTGGGCGTCACCGTGCTTGCGGCGCGGCTGGCGACGCCCGTCGCCGTGCGCGCCGCAGGTGGTCTGACCGCGATCGCCGGGCTGGTCCTTGCCGTCTCCTCGCGACTGGCGTGATCTGGCCGGGCAACCCTGAGGAGATCGGCCATGCTGGACCTGCGCCCCAATTGCGAATGCTGCGACCGCGACCTGCCGCCGGAGGCGCGTAACGCCATGATCTGCACCTTCGAATGCACCTTCTGCGCCGATTGCGCCGGAACGGTGCTGAACGGCACCTGCCCGAACTGCGGCGGCGAGCTGGTGCGCCGGCCGGTGCGGCCGGCAGGCAAGCTCGCCCGGTTCCCGGCCTCCACGAAGCGGATATTGAAGCCGGATGGCTGTGCCGGCGCGACCGCGAGGCCCTGAACCATGAAACCGGGCGAGATCATCACGCCGGCCGGCGAGATCGTGCTCAATGCCGGTGCCAACAGCCTCACGCTGATCGTGTCGAACACCGGCGACCGGCCGGTGCAGGTCGGTTCGCACTATCACTTCGCCGAGGCCAATCCGGCGCTCGCATTCGACCGCGAACTCGCCCGGGGCATGCGGCTCGACATTCCCGCCGGCACGGCCGTGCGGTTCGAGCCGGGCCAGACCCGGGAGGTTACGCTCGTGCCCTATCAGGGCGCGAGAACCGTCCACGGCTTCCGCCGGGACGTGATGGGCAAGCTGTAAGCCGGCCTCGTCTGGCGGCCTTCGAGGAGACGATCATGCCCTATCGGATGTCCCGGGCGGCCTATGCCGACATGTTCGGCCCGACCGTCGGCGACACGGTGCGTCTCGCCGACACCGAGCTGTTCGTGACGGTCGAAAAGGATTTCACCATTCCGGGCGAGGAGGTGAAATTCGGCGGCGGCAAGGTGATCCGGGACGGCATGGGCCAGAGCCAGGTGACCAACCGGGGCGGGGCCGTCGACACCGTCATCACCAACGTCCTGATCATCGACCACTGGGGCATCGTGAAGGCCGATGTCGGCCTGAAGGACGGGCGCATCGCCGCCATCGGCAAGGCCGGCAATCCCGACGTCCAGCCTGGCGTCGACATCATCATCGGGCCCGGCACGGAAGCGATCGGCGGCGAGGGCAAGATCCTCACCGCCGGCGGCATCGACACGCATATCCACTTCATCTGTCCGCAGCAGATCGACGATGCGCTGGCGAGCGGGCTCACCACCATGCTGGGCGGCGGCACCGGTCCGGCCTCCGGCACCACCGCCACCACCTGCACGCCCGGCCCCTGGCACATTGCGCGCATGCTGCAGGCGGCGGAGGCCTTTCCGATGAACCTCGCCTTTTCCGGCAAGGGCAACGCGGCCCTGCCGGACGCGCTGGTCGAGCAGGTCGAGGCGGGCGCCTGCGCGCTCAAGCTGCACGAGGACTGGGGTTCGACGCCGGCGGCGATCGACAACTGCCTCGCCGTCGCCGACGCGCACGACGTCCAGGTGATGATCCATACCGACACGCTGAACGAGTCCGGTTTCGTCGACGACACGATTGCCGCGCTCAAGGGCCGCACGATCCATGCCTTCCACACCGAGGGGGCAGGGGGCGGCCATGCGCCCGACATCATCAAGGTGGCGATGATCGAGAACGTGCTGCCGTCCTCGACCAACCCGACCATGCCCTACACGGTCAATACGATCGAGGAGCATCTCGACATGCTGATGGTCTGCCATCACCTGTCGCCAAGCATCCCCGAGGACGTCGCCTTCGCCGAAAGCCGGATCCGCAAGGAGACCATCGCCGCCGAGGACATCCTGCACGACATGGGCGCCCTGTCGATCATGGCCTCCGATAGCCAGGCCATGGGCCGGATCGGCGAGGTGATCATCCGCACCTTCCAGACCGCGCACAAGATGAAGGTGCAGCGTGGCGCGCTGGCCGAAGACGTCGGCACCGGCGCCGACAATTTCCGCGTCAAGCGCTATATCGCCAAGGTGACGATCAATCCGGCGATCGCCCACGGGCTGTCGCGGCACATCGGGTCGGTCGAAGCCGGCAAGCTCGCCGATCTCGTCCTGTGGGACCCGAAATTCTTCGGCGTGAAGCCGTCGCTGGTGCTGAAATGCGGGACCATCGCGGCCGCCCCGATGGGCGATCCCAATGCCTCGATCCCGACGCCGCAGCCGGTGCACTACCGGCCGATGTTCGGTTCCTTCGGCAAGGCGGCGACCGCCTCCTCGGTCACCTTCGTGTCGAAGGCGGCCTATGAGCGCGGCGTGCACCGCGACCTCGGGCTGCAGCGCATCGTGCTGCCGGTCGAGAACGTGCGCGGCGGCATTTCCAAGAAAAGCCTCATCCACAACGGCGCGACGCCCCATATCGAGGTTCATCCGGAGACCTACGAGGTGCGCGCCGACGGCGAGCTCCTGACTTGCGCGCCGGCCCGCGAACTGCCGATGGCCCAGCGCTATTTTCTGTTCTGACCGGCCCGCCGCAGGGCCCTGTAGCCAGGATGGGCGCGGCGCTCTATTCGTTGTCGCTCCTCACAGCAGCCCTCGCGGCGTAAAGCGGGAAACATCATGATCCGCGCCATCGAAGTTCTCGATCCCGGTTCCTTTGCCGACAGTGCCGTCATCGACCGCGTCGTGCTCGACTATGACGACCGGCATCGCCGGCGGCTCGCCATGGAAGGCGTCGAGGGCACCGCCTTCCTGCTCGACCTCGCCGAGGCCGTGCCGCTCGTCTCCGATTGCGGGCTCAAGCTCGAGGACGGCCGGATCGTGCTGGTGGTCGCAGCCGCCGAGCCGCTCCTGGAGATCCGCACCAAGGATCCCGGACACATGGTGCGGGTCGCCTGGCACCTCGGCAATCGGCACCTGCCGACGCAGATCATGGGAACGAAGCTGCGGATCCGCCGCGACCATGTGATCGAGGAGATGGCAAAGGGGCTCGGCGCCAAGGTCCTGCCGATCGAAGCGCCTTTCGACCCCGAAGGCGGCGCCTATGGCCACGGCACCGTGACCGGGCACGACCATCATCATGGTCATGGCCACCACGATCACGGGCATCACCATGACCACGATCACCACGGTCACGGCCATGCGCACAAACATGAGCACGGCGAGAAGCACGACCATGGCCACAAGCACGGCGACGGTCACAAGCACGGGCACGGCGAGAAGCACGACGGGCACAAGCACGTGCACGACGATGCCTGCGGCTGCGGCCACGGGCATCACCATCACGACCACAAGCATGGCTGAGCCGCTGCCGCCGGCAGCGCTCTATCGGCTCATGGCCTGGATGTCGCCGTCCTATCCCGTCGGCGCCTTCAGCTATTCACACGGCCTGGAATGGGCGGTCGAGGCGGGCGACGTCGCGGATGCCGCGGGCCTTGCCGACTGGCTCGGCCTCGTCCTCGAGGCCGGTTCGGGGCTCGCCGACGCGACCTTCATGGTTCATGCCCATCGCGCGCTCGCCGCGGGCGACGGCGCGGCGCTGGCGGAGGTCGCCGAACTCGCGCTCGCCTTTCAGCCGGCGCGCGAGCGGCTCCTGGAGACGACCGCCCAGGGCAATGCCTTCATGCTGGCGACCGAGGCGGCCTGGCCGGCCGAAGGGCTCGGCGTCATGCGCTCTGCCTGGAGCGGCGCCGTGGCCTATCCGGTTGCGGTGGGAGCGGCGACCGCCGCGCACGGCATCGGCGAGGCGCTGAGCGTGCACGCCTTCCTGCACGCGGTCACCGCCAATCTCGTCTCCGCCGCGGTGCGCCTCGTCCCGCTCGGCCAGACCGACGGCCAGCGGGTCCTCGCCAGGCTGGAGCCGCAGGTCGAGGCGACGGCGGCGATGGCCATGGCGACGCCGCTCGACGAGCTCGGCGGCCATGCGCTGCGGTCCGATCTCGCCGCCATGCGCCATGAAACCCAATATACCCGGCTGTTCAGGAGCTGACCGATGCAGGTGAACACGACGTCGTCGCCATCCTCGCCCCATGGTCCGCTGCGTGTCGGCATCGGCGGGCCGGTCGGCTCGGGCAAGACCGCGCTGATGGATGCCCTGTGCAAGGCGCTCAAGGGCTCGTTCGAGATCGCCGCGATCACCAACGACATCTACACCAAGTGGGATGCCGAATATCTGATGCGCTCCGGGGCTCTGCCGACCGAGCGGATCATGGGGGTCGAGACGGGCGGCTGCCCGCACACGGCGATCCGCGAGGACGCCTCGATCAACCTTGCGGCGGTGGCCGACATGCGGGCGCGCTTTCCGCAGCTCGACCTGATCCTGATCGAATCGGGCGGCGACAATCTCGCCGCGACCTTCTCTCCCGAGCTTGCCGACCTCACCATCTATGTCATCGACGTCGCGGCGGGCGAGAAGATCCCGTCCAAGGGCGGCCCGGGCATTACCCGTTCCGATCTTCTGGTGATCAACAAGACCGACCTTGCCCCGCTCGTCGGCGCCGATCTCGGCGTGATGGAGCGCGACAGCCGGCGCATGCGCGGCCAGCGCCCCTTCGTCTTCACCAATCTGAAGACCCAGGACGGCGTCGACACGGTTGCCCGCTTCATCAGGGAGAAGGGGGGCCTCAGCTCTTCCTGAGACGATGGGCGGCCATTCGGCGCCGGAAGAAGCCGAGCGCTTTGTCCTCGGCCAGTTTGGAGCCATGATAAGAAAACCGCCGGCGCGGCAGCGCCGCCGCACCCGGAATTCGGAGTAGACGCCATGACCACCCAACCGCGGTTCATCCGGCTCGCGGCCGACGACAATGTGGTCGTCGCCGTCGACCTCATCGACGCCGGCAAGCGTGTCGAAGGCATCACCGCGACCGCGCGGGTCATGAAGGGCCACAAGATGGCGACCCGGCCGATCGGGCAGGACCAGCCGGTGGTCAAATATGGCCAGATCATCGGCTTCGCCTCGCAGCCGATCGCGCCCGGCGATTGGGTGCACAGCCACAACTGCCATTTCGCGACCTTCGACCGGGACTATGCCTTCGCCCGGGACGCCGCGCCCGAGGCGATGCTGCCGCTCGCCGAGCGCGCGACATTCCAGGGCTTCCGTCGCGCCAAGGGCCGTGCCGGCACCCGCAACTACATCGCCATCCTCACCTCGGTGAACTGTTCGGCTTCGGTCGCGCGGTTCATGGCCGAGGCGGTCAACCGGTCCGGCATGCTCGCCGAGTTCCCCAATGTCGACGGGGTCATTCCGCTGGTTCACGGCACGGGCTGCGGCATTGCCGGGGAGGGGCTCGGCTTCGACATTCTGGAGCGCACGATCTGGGGCTATGCGACCAATCCCAACGTTTCCGCCGTGCTCATCGTCGGCCTCGGCTGCGAGGTGTTCCAGATCCCGCGGCTGATGAAGGACTATGGCATCGAGCCGGGCACGCATTTCCAGTCGATGACGATCCAGGAGACCGGGGGCACCCGCAAGTCGATCGAGGCGGGCGTCGCGCGCATCCGCGAGATGCTGCCCATCGTCAATGAGGCGAAGCGCGAGACGCTGCCGGCTTCCGAACTGTGCCTCGCCCTGCAATGCGGCGGCTCCGACGGCTATTCCGGCATCACCGCCAACCCCGCGCTCGGCAAGGCCGTCGACCTGCTGGTCGCCCATGGCGGCACGGCGGTGCTGTCCGAGACGCCGGAGATCTACGGCGCCGAGCACCTTCTGACGCGCCGCGCGGAAAGCCGCGAGGTCGGCGAGAAGCTCGTGTCCATCATCAGGTGGTGGGAGGAGTACACGACCAAGCACGAAGGCTCGATGGACAACAATCCCTCGCCCGGCAACAAGGCGGGCGGGCTGACCACCATCCTCGAGAAATCGCTCGGCGCGGCCGCGAAGGGCGGCTCGACGACGCTGCGCGCGGTCTATCGCTATGCCGAGAAGATCGACCGCAACGGCTTCGTCTACATGGATACGCCCGGCTATGATCCGGTGGCCGCGACCGGCCAGGTCGCCGGCGGCTGCAACATGTTGTGTTTCACCACCGGCCGCGGCTCGGCCTATGGCTGCAAGCCGACGCCCTCGATCAAGCTCGCGACCAATTCCGACATCTATGCGCGCATGATCGATGATATGGACATCAATTGCGGCGACGTGCTGGACGGTGTCTCGCTCGACGACAAGGGGCGCGAGATCTTCGAGCTGATCCTGCGCACGGCGTCCGGCGAGAAGACCAAGTCCGAACTGCTGGGTTATGGCGACAACGAGTTCGTGCCCTGGCAGATCGGCGCAACCATGTGAGGCGGAACGCCATGCAGCGCCAGGTAATCAATGCCGAGAACGCGCCGGCCGCGGTCGGCGGCTATGCCCAAGCCGTCGCCGTCAGCGGCGCGACGCGCACCCTCTATGTCAGCGGCCAGATTCCCGTCGACGCGGAAGGCCGCTGCCCCGAGGGCTTCGCGGAGCAGTGCCGGCTCGCCTGGCGCAATGTCCTCGCCCAGCTCGCCGCCGCCGACATGACGGTCGAAAATCTCGCCAAGGTGACGATCTTCCTGTCCGACCGGCGCTTCGCGCAGGAGAACCGGGCCATCCGGGCCGAAATGCTCGGCAGCCATCAGCCGGCGCTGACCGTGATCATCACCGGGATCTTCGACGAGGCCTGGCTGCTGGAGATCGAGGCGGTGGCGGTGGCTTGACGCGCCTCATGCGAGACGGCGGTCGATCTCGGCCCAGAGCGGCTCGGCAAGGCCGGCGCGGAAGCAGTCGAAATGGCCGATCCGTCCGCGGTGGACGATCGTCGCAGGCATGATTTCCACGCTCGCGAGCGCGGCCGGAAACCGCGCCGCGAGCGCCCTGACCGCGGCGGGCGGCGCGTAGGGGTCATCGTCGAAGCCGATGAGGTGCACAGGCGCCCGCACCTCGGCGAAACGTTCGCGGGCCTGGACGGCCGGATCTCCGAAAAAGTAGCCGGGTGTCGCGCACCAGCCGCCCCATTGCCGGTAGACGCGGGCCGGCACATCCTCGCCGCCGCCGATCCGGCCGGCCGGAAAGTAGCCGACGAGCGCAATGGCGACCGGCGCGACATAGCGCGTCAGCCAGCGAACCTCGCGGGCCACCCGCCGGTCGAACAGGCGCATGTCGCCGGATTGCGCGGCAATGCCGACCATGCGGACGACTGCCGGATGGGGCGCGAGGCCATAGGCCTGGCCGCCATAGCTGTGTCCGACGACATGGAGCGGCGCGTCGGGCCAGGCTCCTGCAGCTGTCGCGCAGACGCCCCAGGCGTCGAGATCGGCCCAGTCCAGCATGGTCGCCGGAAATCCCTTGAGGCGAACCGGTCGCGAGCCGCCGATGCCGCGATAGTCGAAGGTCACGACGCGCCGGCCGCGCCCCGCGAGATGACGGGCGAAAGCCGCATAGAAGCGGCGATGGACCGCCATGCCGGATTGCACGACGACCGTCGACCGGACCGGCCCGGCCGGATGGAAGATGCTGCCCTGGAGCCTGAAGCCGTCGCGAGCCGTAAACTCCATGGTTTCGTCTGACACATCGCTCATGCGGTGCTCGCGTCACGCCATGCCGCGCCATCCTAGGGCATCCGGCACAACCGCGTCATGCCGACATTCGACCCTTGGTTGCGGATTCCCATCTGCGAAAACGCGATCACAAAAATTAGTCTCAATTCCAACCATTCGGACTTGTCGCAGGTGAGAACATCACTATCGTCGTGACTGATTGGACAAGAGGCGTCCTGGAAGCGCCCCGCGGCCCGAAGAGCCGGCCATTCTGGGGGAACTCCTGCCGAGGATCTTTGAGACGATGACCCTGTCCCGCCGCCACCTGATGGCGCTTGCCGGCGCAACCGTCGCCGCGCCCGCCACCCTGCGCACCGCCTGGGGGCAGAGCCCGCAGGTCACCTTGCGCATGCATCACTTCCTGCCGCCCGCGTCGAACGCCCATCAGCGCTTCCTGACGCCCTGGGCGCGCAAGGTGGAGACCGAATCCGGCGGCCGCATCAAGATCGACATCTTTCCGGCCATGCAGCTCGGCGGCACGCCGCCCCAGCTCTACGATCAGGCCCGCGACGGTGTGGCGGACATCATCTGGACGCTGCCCGGTAACACGCCGGGCCGCTTCCCGGCGATCGAGGCCATCGAACTGCCGTTCATCGCCGGCAAGCGCGCAGTGACCAATTCCAAGGCGCTGGCCGAACTCGCGCCGACCCATTTCCTCAAGGAATTCTCGGAGGTTCAGCCGCTGTGCCTGTGGGCGCACGATCACGGCCTGATCCATGCCAACAAGCCGGTGAAGACGCAGGCCGACCTTGCCGGCCTGAAGCTGCGCTTCCCGACCCGCCAAGCGGGCGAAGCGCTGCGCGCGCTCGGCGCCAATGCCATCGGCATGCCGATCCCGCAGGTGCCGGAGGCGCTCTCGCAGAACGTCATCGACGGCGCGGTGGTGCCCTGGGAGGTGGTGCCCTCGCTCAGGCTGCACGAGCTCGTGCGCTACCATACCGAGATTCCGGGCTCGCCGACGCTCTATACCGCCTCGTTCATCCTGGCGATGAACAAGCCGAAATATGACGGCCTGCCGGCCGACCTCAAGGCGGTGATCGACGCCAATTCCGGCATGCCCGCCGCCATCATGGCCGGCGAGATGTGGGACGAGCGCGGCCGCTCGGTCGCCGACATGGTCAAGGGGCGGTCGCGCAACACCATTTCGCTTTTGGCCGAGGACGAGGCGGCGAAATGGCGGGCGGCAACGAAGCCGGTCGAGGAGGCCTGGCTGAAGGCGGCACGCGAACGCAATATCGACGGCCAGAAGATCGTCGACGACGTGCGCGCGGCCGTCGCCAAGCACATGCTGGCTTGACCTGCCGATGACCAGCGAAACGGCAGGAGAGGGGCCCCGGCCGGCCGCGGCCGGGCCGATCGACCGGCTGGCGCGCGGCCTTGCCGTGTTCGGCGGCATGGTGATGCTCGCGACCGCCGCGATGGTGACGGTCTCGGTGCTCATGCGCTGGCTGTTCAAGAGCGGCATCAGCGGCGATTTCGAGATGGTGCAGATCGCGACCGCGGTTGCCGTCTTCTCCTTCCTGCCGCTGTGCCAGCTCGGCCGCGGCAATGTCTTCGTCGACACCTTCACGCTGAAGGCGCCGGCCTGGTTCAACCGCAGCCTCGATGCGCTCTGGGACCTCGTCTATGCCGGCTTCGCGCTACTGATCGCCTGGCGACTCGGCCTCGGCGCCTATGATGCCATCGCCTCGCATACGAGCTCGATGGTGCTGGCCATTCCCATCGGCTATGCCATCGCCGCCGCCGCGGCCATGGCCCTGTTCCTGGTCCTGGCGACGCTGACGGCGCTCAGGCGCCTGTTCCGGGCTGCGTCATGAGCGGCGCGATGGTCGCCGTCCTCGGCTTTGCCGGGATGCTGGTGCTGCTCGGCCTGCGCATGCCGATCGGCCTCGCCATGCTCACCGCCGGCTCGCTCGGCTACATCCATTTCACCAGCGTCGCGGTCTTCCTCAACTATATGAAGACCACGCCCTACCACCTGTTCGCCAACTATACGCTGTCGGTCATTCCGCTGTTCATCCTGATGGGGGCGCTTGCCGAGAAGTCGGGTCTGTCGACGGCGCTGTTCCGCGCCGCCGCGGCCTTTCTCGGCCATCTGCGCGGCGGGCTCGGCATGGCGCTGATCGGCGCCTGCACGGGATTCGGCGCCATCTGCGGCTCGTCGGTGGCGACAACGGCGACCTTCGGCCGGGCGACCCTGCCGGAGTTCCGGCGCTACAATTACGACGCCGGCTTCTCGACCGGCATGATCGCGGTCGGCGGAACGCTCGGCATCCTCATTCCGCCCTCGGTGATCCTGGTCGTCTATGCCATCACGACCGAGCAGAACATCGCCAAGCTCTTCATGGCGGCGCTGATCCCCGGCCTGCTCGCGGCGCTGTTCTACTGCATCGTCATTGCCGTGATGGTCCGGCTGCGGCCGGAGGCCGGGCCGGCGCTGCCGCGGGTCGGCTGGGCCGAGCGGATGCGCACCGTGGTCGGCGTCTGGCCGGTTCTGGTCATCGCCGTCACCGTGGTCGGCGGCATCTATGGCGGCGTCTTCACGCCGACCGAGGGGGCCTCCGTCGGCTGCATCGCCATGCTGGCGGTGGGGCTGCTGCAGCGCACGCTCGGCTGGGCCGAGATCAAGGCCTCGATCATCCAGACCGCCGAGACCTCGGCGATGATCTTCCTGATCCTGCTCGGCGCCGAAGTGTTCAACGCCTTCCTCGCCCTGTCGCAGTTGCCGGAGCTCGCCGCCCAGATGGTCAGCCAGTCGGGCCTGCCGCCTTACGGCGTGATCGTGGCGCTGCTGATCTTCTATATCATCCTCGGCGGCGTCATGGACGAACTCGCCATGATCCTGCTCACCCTGCCGATCTTCTTTCCGATCGTGACCGCGCTCGAGCTCGGCATGCCCTCCGACGACGTGGCGATCTGGTTCGGCATCCTCGTGCTGATGGTGGTCGGCATCGGGCTCACCGCGCCGCCGATCGGCCTCAATGTCTTCGTCGTCTCGGCGATCGCCAAGGATGTGCCGATCCTTGCGACCTATCGCGGCGTTCTGCCCTTCGTCGCCGCCGACGTGGTGCGGCTCGCGCTCGTCGTCGCCTTTCCGGCGCTCGCGCTCTGGCTGGTCGAGCTGATGACCTGACGCCGCGCGATTCCAGGCGTCCGGAGCGGGGGAGACGGGAGGCCTGTACGCGGGACCGGCGCGGGCCGTCAGCCGGCCGCGCGGGCGAGGCGGCGGGCATTCGCCTTGACGCGCCGGGCTGCCGGCCTGGCCGCGGCGACGCCGATCGCCACCAGCCCTTCGGCGAGATCATCGGGCGACATCGGTCCGCAGGCCGAGCGGAGCATGAAGCGGCTCGCTTCGACGGTCGCGGCGATCGAACCTTCGGCCGCCGCGCCGAGCTTCTCGGCCACCATGCGGACGGCTTCCTTCTGGCCGGCGGCGTCAAGTCCGAACGGCATCGTCATCAAGGCGAGACGATGGCTGATGGTGATGCCCGCGGCGACCGCGGTGCTGGCGGAGAGCGCGGCGGCGTTCAGCGCGCTGCCGGTGAAGCGGGGCATGTACCAGAACAACAACGCGTCCCTCGTTCGTCCGGACGGCTTGTCCGGCCGGAATCGAGTTTGCGAACATTGCGACCGATTGCAAGGAAAGGACGCCGCATGGCAGCTGATCATCCCCGATTTCCGCCCAAGGATCCGGATTTCGAGGCCCGGGGCCGGGCGGGCTTCGCGCGCCAGACGCTGATGCAGACGCTGGGCGCGCAGATCGGCCTGGTCGAGCCTGGTCATGTCGAGATCGTCATGCCCTTCGCCCCGCATATCCTGCAGCAGCACGGCTTTGTTCACGCCGGCGCCATTTCCGCGATCGTCGACACCGCCTGCGGTTTTGCGGCGATGACCTTGATGCCGAAAGCCGTCGGCGTGCTGACCACCGAATTCAAGATCAACCTGATGTCGCCGGGCACGGGCGAGCGCTTCATCGCGGTGGGCAGGGTGATCCGGCCCGGCAACAAGCTGACGGTGACGCTCGGCGAGTGCTTTGCCGAGACCGGCGGCAAGCGCAAGCTCATCGCCATGATGACGGCGAGCATGATGCTGGTCGATACGCCCGGCATCGTCGATTGAGGAGAATGTCATGACCGATCTCATCATTGAACGCGACGGCCCGGTGACCACCTTCATCCGGACCCGCTCGGCGGCGCGCAATGCGATGAACCCGGAAGGGGCCAAGGCCCTCCATGAGGCGTTGCTCGCCTTCGAGGCGGACGGCGCGGCGAGTGTCGGCGTGCTCTACGGGGCCGGCGGGGCCTTCTGCGCCGGCTTCGACCTGAAACATGCGGCAGCCGCGCCGGACGCCGCCGCTTTCGGCGGGCCGCTGGACATTCCCGACGGCGACACCGGCTGGCCGCGCGGTCCGATGGGACCGACGCGTCTCATGCTGTCGAAACCGGTGATCGCCGCGATTGCCGGCCCGGCGGTGGCCGGCGGCATGGAGATTGCGCTCTGGTGCGACCTGCGCGTCATGGAGGAGGACGCCTATATGGGCGTCTATTGCCGGCGCTGGGGCGTCCCCCTGATCGACGGCGGCACCGTGCGCCTGCCGCGCATCGTCGGACAGGGACGGGCGCTCGACCTGATCCTCACCGGCCGCAAGGTCGAGGCGGACGAGGCGCTGCGCATCGGCCTGGCGGATCGCGTCGTGCCGAAGGGCACGGCGCGCGAAGCCGCCGAGGCTCTCGCCCACGAGATCGCCCGCTTTCCGCAGGGCTGCATGCGCGCGGACCGCGCTTCGACCTATGCCCAGTGGGACATGCCGGTTACCGATGCGCTGCGCAACGAATGGCGCATCTCGGCGCCGATGGTCGCCGCGGAAGGGGTTGCGGGAGCCGGCCGGTTTGCCGCCGGCAAGGGACGCGGCGGCGACTTCGGCAGTATCTGATCCCTTTGGTCCAAGGCGGCGCCCTGCGCGCCGTCATCGGCGCGGACGCTTGCGTGGCGGCGACCGCCGCCGACGCATCACCCTTGATCGATTTCGATTCGAGCAATGCCCGCCAAGGCCTTGAAGCACCTTGTTAATATTGCGTTTTTTCAACAAGGGGCGGCCCGCTCGACAAATCAGCGAAGCTATTCTAGCTTCAGCAGAACCACGTAATAAGAAGTAATCATGCGCAACTTCTAGTCGTGTGCATGGCGACCGCCGCCAGTATTCGGACTGGCGATGCGAGGGAGAGGAGTGAGTGATCTTCCGCGGTAGCGGGGCGGGATGAGATCGATTGCAAGGCCGGGGGGTGCTTACTGTCGATCATCGTTCCACATGGCGTTCGCATGCACCTTACAAGGCTGACAGTTTCCCACCGGGAACGATGCGATAAGAGGCAGATCTCTGCATGTTCTGCAGACAGACCCCCCTGACGGCGATCTCCGCCAGCGCAGTTTTTCTGTTCCTATCCGGCTGCACCGTCGAACCGCAGCCGATCACCCATTCCGAGCTTGCGACCATGGCGTCGGAACGGCTGCAGCGCGTGACCGCGGACCAGGAGCCGGTGCGCGGACCGATCAGCCTGTACGAGGCGATGGCGCGCGCGCTGAAATACAATCTCGACCACAAGGTCGAGATCTTCCAGACGGTGGTGCGTACCTCCGAGCTGAACGCGGCCCATTACGACATGCTGCCCAATCTGGCGGTCAGCGCCGGCTATGGCGCGCGCGACAACGTCAATGCGTCGAGCAGCTTCAATCTCGTCACCCGTACCCAGAATTTCGGCGCGTCGACTTCGCAGGACCGCCATACCGGCGTTGCCGATGCGACGTTCAGCTGGAACATCCTCGATTTTGGCCTGTCCTATGTGCGGGCGCGCCAGGCCGCCGATCGCGTGCTGATAGCCAGCGAAGCCCGGCGCAAGATGGCCAACCGGATCATCGAGGACGTCAGGACGGCCTATTGGCGCGCGCTGACCGCTGACAGGCTGGTGCGCAAGCTCGCAACCCTGGAAACGCGCACCCGGGCGGCGCTTGCCAGCACGCGGCGCGTTTCGGCGGAAGGCCAGACGTCGCCGGTCGCCGCGCTCACCTACCAGCGCGAGCTGATGGAGATCCGACGCACGATCCAGGAGCTGCAGCGCGACCTGACGGTCGCCAAGCAGCAGCTCGCCGCGCTGATGAACCTCGCCCCCGGGCAGAATTTCCAGATGGTCGCGCCGGGCCGCGAGGGGCGGCTGCGCGCGCCCGGGAACGTGCGGTCGATGGTCTGGACCGCGCTGCAGAACCGGCCGGAACTGCGCGATGTCGAATACAGCAAGCGCATCAACCTGCGCGAGGCCGACGCCGCGCTGCTGCAGATGCTGCCGGGCATCCAGCTCTATGCCGGGCCGAGCTACGACAGCAACAGCTATCTGCTGAACCACAGCTGGGTCGGGGCGGGCGCCAAGGTGAGCGGCAATCTCCTGCGCATCCTGACCTATCCGGCACGCCGCGACGTCATCACCGCGCAGGACGAACTCCTGGAACAGCGGGCGCTGGCGATCACCATGGCGATCATGACGCAGGTCTATGTCAGCAATGTCCGCTTCCAGCACTATCAGCGCGAACTGACGGCGGCGGCCGAATATTACGATGTCCAGCGCCGCCTGATGGAGCAGATGCGCGCCCAGTCGGCGGCCGAGCGCGCAAGCGAGCAGACGCTGATCCGCGAGGAGATGAACACGCTGCTGGCCGAGGTCCGGCGCGACGTCGCGCATGCGAGCCTGCAAAACGCCTATGCCAATCTCTACGCGTCGATGGGCCTCGATGCCTATGTGAGCGACATCGATTTCCAGGCGCCGGTGACCGATCTTTCGCGATCGCTCGGCCGGCTGTGGCAGGAGCGGGGAACAGGACAGGTCGCGCTGCTGACACCGCCAGCGCAATGACAGACCCGCGGCGCGGCGGTCGCGCCACGGAGGCAAGTGACTGCGTCGCATTGAGAGAGGAGCAACCCATGTCCGTTGCCCTGGTCCTCAGGCCTTGGTCCTTGATCCTGCCGCTCGTGGCGCTGGCCGGCGCCGCGCAGGCTCAGGCGGAAACGTCGGCCGCGCGGCGCGAGGCGCCGGTGCGCGGCGTGGTGCGGCCGGTCGACCAGGCGACATTGTCGAGCGAGCTCGGCGCGCGTGTGGTCGAGCTGCCGCTGAAGGAAGGCGAGGCCTTCCAGCGCGGCGACCTGCTGGTCGCCTTCGACTGCCGCCGGCAGCAGGCCGAACATCAGGCGGCCGAAGCGGCCCATCGGGAGGCGCGCATCGCCCATGAGAGCCAGGTCTACCTGCAGCGCAACCAGGCCGGCTCACGCTTCGACATCGATGTCGCCCGCGCGCGGGCCGACAAGGCGCGGGCGGAGGCCGACGCGCTGAAGGTGCGCCTCGACCAGTGCACGGTGGTGGCGCCGTTCCGCGGCCGCATCGCCGAGCTCGGCGTCCATCGCCACGAGACGCCGCAGGCCGGACGGCCGTTCATGACCATTCTCGACGACAGTGCGCTGGAGATCGAGCTGATCGTGCCCTCGGCCTGGCTGCGCTGGCTCGCCGTCGGCGCAACCTTCTCGTTCCTGGTCGACGAGACCGGCGCGACCTATGCCTCGCACGTCATCCGCATCGGCGCGGCGGTCGATCCGGTCAGCCAGACCGTCAAGCTGGTCGGGCGGCTGGACAATCCGGACGACAAGGTCCTGGCCGGCATGAGCGGCTCCGCCGCCTTCGAACGCGGCATGTAGGCGCGTCATGGGCCAGCCCTCGAACGACCGTCGCGCTTCGCGCATCGAGCTCAGCCCGGCTTCCGCCGCGCCTGCGCCGGCGCGCGAGGCGGGACAGGTCGCGCTGCGGGCACTGATGCGGCTGGAAGCGGCGATCCGCAAGGCCGGCACGGCCGCCGAGCTCAATGCGCTGGTCGCCAACGAAGCACGGGGTCTGCTGCGTGCTCGCCAGATCTTCGTGATCGACTGCGAGGCGGGCCGGGCGCGGGTCGTGACGATTTCGGGACTGCCGGCGGTCGAGCGCGGCGCGCCGCTGATCCAGGAAATCGAAAGAGGGCTCAAACGTCTCGGCGACGAGGAGGGGCTGGCGCGACGTCACGAGTTCCGGCTCGCCGGTCTCGTCACCGAGGAGAGCGCCGGCGTCGTCACCTATCCGTTGCAGGAAATGCTCTGGCTGCCCTTCAACGCGGACGGAGCGCAACCGCCCGGCGGGCTCCTGGTGGCGCGCGAAAATGCCTGGAGCGAGGGCGATATCGGCGTCGGCGAGCATCTGGCCGACGCCATGGGTTATGCGCGGCGCGCGCTCGCGATGGCGCCGGCGCGCGTGCGCCGGTTCCGGCCCGGTCGCAGGACGCTCGTCGCCTTGGCGCTCGGGCTTGCGGCGCTGACCTTCATTCCCGTGCCGATGACCGTGCTGGCGCCGCTCGAAGTGGTGCCGCGCGAGCCCTTCGTGGTGGCGACCAGCCTGGAGGGGATCATCGAGAGCATTCCGGTCGAGCCGAACCAGCGTGTCACACTGGGCGAGGTCGTGGCGCGGCTCGCCGGCGTCGAACTGCGCAACAAGCTGGAGGTGGCCGAGCGCGAGGTCCAGGTCGCCGCCGCCAAGCTGCAGAGGGCGACGCAGCTCGCCTTCGTCGATGTTCGCGGCCGGCACGACATGGCGCTGATGCAGGCCGAGCTCGACCTGCGCATCGCCGAGCGGGATTATGCCCGCGATCAGCTCGAGCGCACGGCGCTGCGCGCCGGTCGCGCCGGCATCGCAGTCTACGGCGACCGGCGCGACATTGTCGGCCGGCCGGTTGCTGTCGGCGACCGGCTGATGGAGATCGCCGACCCGGACGTGGTCGAGGTGCAGGTCGACATTCCCGTCGGCGATGCGCTGGTGGTTCGCCCCGGCGCTCGCGCCAAGCTTTTCCTCGATTCCGATCCGCTGCGGGCGGTCGATGCCACCATCGTGCGCGCCGACTACAAGGCGCGGGCACGCGACGGCACCAATCTCGCCTACCGGGCGGTGGCCCGCCTCGCCGACACGGAGGGCGCCGTGCCGCGGCTCGGGCTGCGCGGCACCGCCCAGGTCTATGGCGAGGCTGTGCCGCTGTGGTTCTACCTGTTCCGCCGGCCGATCGCGGCTCTGCGTCAATGGGCCGGCCTATGAGCACGGCCGCCCCCGCAACACCCTTGCCGGCCTTGAGGTCGGACCTCGTTCTCCTCGAAGCCGCGCCCGCGCGTGAAGGCCAGCCGCGCTGGCTGATCCACGATCCGCTGCAGCAGCGCTATATCCAGATCGAGGCGACGGCTCACCGGCTGCTCACGCTTTGGTCCCCGGCGCGCACGGCCTTCGATCTGGCGAAGGCGATGTTCGAGCGCTTCCATGTCGAGATCGATGTCAGGGAGATCGAAGCCTTTTCCGGCTTCCTCAAGGCCAATCACCTGACGGCCGGGGCCGCCGGCGACTGGCGCCGCCTCTACGAGGCCGGCCAGCAGCGTCGCTCGCTCGCCTGGCGCATCCTGCACGGCTACCTGTTCTTCCGCATCCCGCTGGTGCGGCCGAACCGCTTTCTCCGCGCGACCTGGCCGTTCGTGTCGTTCCTGTTCACGCGTGGCTCGGTGATCGGCCTCGCCTTCATCGGGCTTGCCGGGCTCTATCTTGTCTCGCGCCAGTGGGACGCCTTCCTGTCGACCTTCAGCTATCTCTTCAGCTTCGACGGGGTCATTGCTTTCGGCGTCGCGCTCGTCCTGGTCAAGCTCGCCCACGAGCTCGGCCACGCCTATATGGCGGTGCGCTTCGGCTGCCACGTGCCGACCATGGGCATCGCCTTCGTGGTGCTGGCGCCCATGCCCTATACCGACGTGACCGATGCCTGGCGGCTCACCGACCGCCGGCAGCGGCTGATGATCGACGCCGCGGGCATGATGGTGGAGATCGGCATCGCCGCCGTCGCGACCTTCCTCTGGGCCTTCCTGCCGGACGGGCCGGCGCGCAGCGTCGTCTTCACGCTCGCCACGGCCAGCTGGCTGATGAGCCTCGCGGTCAATCTCAGCCCGCTGATGCGGTTCGACGGCTACTACCTGCTTTCCGATCTTCTGGGCGTCGAGAACCTGCAGCAGCGGGCTTTCGCGCTTGGCCGCTGGCGCCTCAGGGAGCTTCTGTTCGGCATCGGCTTCGCCGCGCCGGAACGTTTCCCGCCGCGCCTGCACAGCCTGCTCATTGCCTATGCCTGGTTCACCTGGCTCTACCGGCTGGTGCTGTTCTTCGGCATCGCCCTGTTCGTCTACCACTATTTCTTCAAGGCGCTGGGCATCCTGCTGTTCCTGGTCGAGATCGGCTATTTCATCGCGCTGCCGATCGCCTCGGAATTCGTCGTCTGGTTTCATCTGCGGCGCCTGATGGCGCGCAGCCGGCGCAGCTGGGTCACCGCCGGCATCCTCACGGCGGGTGTTGCGATCCTCTTCGTTCCCTGGTCCGGCACGGTGCACGTGCCGGCACTCCTGGAAGTGGAGGAGACGGCGCAGCTGTTCCCGCCGGTCGCCGCGCGCGTCGAGCGGGTCGACGTGACGCAGGGCGAGCGGGTCGCGGCCGGCCAGCGCCTGATGACCTTGCGCGCGCCGGCGCTCGAGCGCGAGATCAGGCTGGCGGAGATCAAGCTCGAACTGACGCGCCTGCGCCTTGCGCGCGGCGCCGGCGACGATGTCGATCGCGCCGAGACGACGATCCTGCAGAACGAGCGGACGGCGCTGGAAAGCCGGCTCGCCGGGCTGGAGAACGAAAGGCGCCGGCTGGTCGTCACCAGTCCGATGGCGGGGGTCGTCCTCGAGCTCAATCCCTCGCTCCATGCCGGCCGCTGGCTCAGCGTCAAGGAGATGCTGGCGCTGGTCGGCGATCCGAACCGGCTGGCGGCTCGCGGCTATCTTGCCGAGCGCGATCTCTGGCGCGTCCAGCCGGGCGCGGAGGCCAGGTTTGTTCCCGACATGCCGACCCGGCCATCGGTGGTGCTCAGGCTCCATGACGTGTCGCGGGCCGGCGTTGCCGCCCTCGACCTCGTCGAACTGGCCTCGACGGCCGGCGGGCCGGTGCCGACGCGCGCCGATCCGCAGCAGCGGCAGGTGCCGACCTCGGGCCAGTATCTCAGCCATTTCCGGGCGGCGGGATCCGTCGAGGCCGGGCCCGAGCGGGCCATCCGGGGCGTCGTCCATGTCCAGGGTGAACCGGAAAGTTTTGCGGCTGCCATCTGGCGTCAGATCCTGCGCGTCCTGGTGCGGGAGGCCGGCGCATGAGGCCAGGTCGGCCGGGATGAGCCGGCCGCGCGAATGCAAGACCCGTCGCCGGGGGGCGAGACGGAGACAAGACGGAATTCGACCGGACCGCTGCTTGCGAGCCCGGTCAGAACAGGCGGATTGATCGATGTCGACGAGACTACCGGTTGCAGGTTCATCGTCCCCCAGGAAGGTGGGCCAGGCGGCGCGCGCCGTCACGCTCAGGAGCCCGCTCGACTATCGGCTGCTCGAGCCGCGCATGGTGTTCGACGGCGCCGCGCCCCATACCGAGGCGCACGGCCAGGCCGCGGCCGAACCGGGAGCCGGCGGGGCGGTTGCCGGCGCGGCGGCGGAGGCCGCCGGCCAGCCGCATGGATTGCCTGCAGCAGCCGATCATGGCGGGCAGGGCCAGAATGCGGGTTCCGATGCTGACCGGCATGCCGGCCAGCCGGTCGCGGCCAATGCGCATCAGGAAAGGGCGCCGACACCGCTCGCCGAAGCCGCCGGCCAGGGCGCGCCCCGAGGGAGCGATCCGGAGGCCAGCGGTGCGGCGCAGGGCGCGAATGGCGCGGCGACGATCGCTCTGCGCGACATCACCGAATCTCACCCGATGCAGCGGGATCCGATGCCGGGCGAGCGGGGAGTGCGCGAGGCCGCCGCCGCGGAAGCCCCGGCAATGGACATGCTGGCCGGCCAGCGGGAGCACGCGGCCGACAGTGGGTCGGGCAATGGCCCAGTCATCGTCTTCATTGACGCCGGTGTTTCCGACAAGGCGACCTTGATCGCCGGCATCGCGCCGGGCGCCATCATCGTCGAGATCGACGCCAACCGCGATGGACTGCAACAGATCGCCGAAACGGTGCGGGGCTATAGCAACGTCGCCAGCATCCAGATCATCTCGCACGGCGACGCTGCCGAGTTTCGGCTGGGCGACGCGACCTATACCAATGCCAATATCGCCCAGTTCTCAGCCGTGTTGTCCGAGATAGGCAGCTCGCTGTCGCGGGACGGCGACATTCTCA
This sequence comes from bacterium YEK0313, assembly GCA_000751295.2. Lineage (NCBI taxonomy): Bacteria > bacterium YEK0313. The sequence goes on along the minus strand of CCMO02000001.1, from coordinate 3,891,776 downwards.
TCTATGGCTGCAAGGTCGGGAGCGGGGCGCGCGGCGAAGCACTCGTCGATACGCTGGCGGTCCTGACCGGGGCCGACGTCGCTGCCTCCGAGGACATGACGGGGGCGGCCAGCCTCGGCGGGGACTGGGCTCTCGAATACCGGACCGGAACGATCGAGAGCGCCGTCGCGATTTCTCAAACCGCGCAAGCGGCCTGGGACCACCTGCTTCTGCCACCGTCCATCACGCTGAATTCCGGCAATCTGGTTGCGAACCCGTCATTCGAGACGACGACGAACTGGACGAGCAATGTCGGGGCGCTCGAGACCAATCCGCCTGCGACCTACGGCGTTCCGTCGAGCGGTTTCGGTTCGCGCGTGGCGGAGGTCGAAGGAGCCTTCAACGCGACGACCATATCGCAGACGATCACGACGGTCGTCGGCCAGACCTATACCTACTCGGTTCTGGCGGTTACACGTTCGGGCAACACGGCCGACCGGGGCATCCTCCTGGTCAATGGCGCGTCGGTTCTGAACTTCACGACGGGTTCGACCTGGCAGACCTACTCCGTCACGTTCACCGCGACCTCGACCTCGACCACGATCGGCATTCAATCGAATGGTTCGTCGGGGGGGCTTTCGTCGCCGACCGACGGCTCCGGCCTGATCGTCGACAACGTCCAGGTCGTGCCGACAAACTACACGGCGGCCTATACGGAAGGCGGGACGCCGGTCGCGATCGCCGATGCGGCATCGCAGATCAACGATCCTGACAGCACGAACATGGCCTCGGCCACCATTGTCCTGACCAACGAGCAGGCGGGAGACCGCTTCCGGATCGGTGGTGCCACCGGAACGATTCTGTCGAACGGATCGACCGGCGCGATCAATGGCCTGACCTACACGGTCGTCGACAACGGCACGACCATCACCATCACGCTGACGGGATCGGCGACGAAGGCTGTCTACGCGGACACGATCGAGACCATCCATTTCGAGTCGACCTCGGTCAATCCGTCGACAACGCCGCGCACCATCACTGTGAAGGTCAGCGATGGGGCTCAAGATTCCAATGTTGCGACGACCACGATCAACGTTGCGGCCATCAACAGCCTGCCGAATGTCGATCTCGATGGTCCGACGACGCCCGCTTCGGCCAATGGCGTCACCAATGGCGGCTTCGAGAATGGCGGAACCGGCTGGACGTCGGCGCAGGCCGCTGGCACGTCAGGTCCGGTCACCTATCCCGCCGGCGCAAATTCACCGCTCACGACAGGACCTTTTGGGGCAAGCACGGGCAGCGGCGTTCAGATCTTCACCGATACGGATGGTGCGATCGGCACGGGGAAAGTGCTGCTGCAGAACACGACGGCCGTCACGCTGACGCGAGGGCTGCAGTATAATTTCTCGTTCGACGCGAGAATGCTGTCGACCGCCCAGCCGGCCGCAGCCAATTTCTCCTGGGTGATCATGGACGCCGCCAACAACGTCGTCATGACCATTCCCGGCACCTATACGACAGGCGGCACCGGAGCCTCCGGCGCGACCACCCTTGCCGTCAATACGTGGCAACAGTTCCAATCGAGTTTCATCAGCGAACTTGCGACGGGCACGTATAAGATCGGTCTGACCTGGGACACGTCCACGACCAACGGCGACGCGCGGGACGTTCAGATCGATCGTGTCTACCTGGGTCCCGAGGCAACGGGCTGGACGGCGACCTATACGGAGAACGGAACCCCCGTCGGGATCTCGGATATCGATGCGGCTGTCCTGGACGGAGACGGCGCGATCGCCTCCGCAACGATCGTCATCACCAATGGCGTGGCAGGCGATGTGCTCGGCGCGACGGGCCTGCCGGCAGGGATTACCGCAAACTACAACGCCGCGACATTTACCCTGACGTTGAGCGGCAACGCGACGCCGGCGGACTACGCGGCTGCGATCGCGGCCGTACGTTTCTCCGCGACGTCGGACAATCCGTCGACGACCCCGCGAACCATCAACGTGACGGTCAATGACGGGACGGTCAATTCCAACACGGCGATCGCGACGATCAACGTCATTGCCGTCAACGACGCACCGGTCAACACGCTGCCCGGATCCTTCCCGATGAGCGAGGACGGCACGCTGCCCCTTGCGGGGCTGTCGGTCGCCGACCCTGATGCTGGCGGCGGCACGATGACGGTAACGTTGTCCGTCGGGTCCGGCTCGCTCACCGCCACGACCGGCGGCGGAGTAAACGTCGTGGGCTCGGGCACCGGCACGCTGACCCTGACCGGCACACTCGCCAACATCAACACCTTCCTCGCCGGCGCTTCCCGTCCGAGCTACACGCCGATTGCCGACTTCAACGGCACGGTCCTGCTGACCATGACCACCAGCGATGGCGGCAATAGCGGCGCCGGCGGGGCGCTCACCGACAGTGATGCGAGCACGATCACCGTCACGCCGGTCGCCGACATCGCCAATGATACGGCGACGACCAACGAAGACGTGGCCGTCACGATCAATGTCGATGCCAATGACAGCTTCGAAAATCCCGGTCATGCGATCACCGCGATCAATGGCACCGCGATTGCCGTCGGCGGTTCGGTGACCGTCGCGAATGGCTCGGTGAGGCTCAATGCCGACGGCACGCTGACCTTCACGCCCACCGCAAACTACAATGGGCTGGCGAGTTTCACCTATACAGTGAGTTCGGGCGGGGTCACCGAGACTGCGACGGTCAATGTCACGGTCAACGCGGTGAACGACGCGCCGGTCAACACGCTGCCCGGCACCTTCACGATCGGCGAGGACGGCACGCTGTCCCTGACCGGCCTGTCGGTCGCCGATCCCGATGCCGGCGGCGGCACCATGACGGTGACGCTGTCGGTGGCTTCCGGTTCGCTGACCGCCACGACCGGAGGCGGGGTGAATGTCGCGGGCTCGGGCACCGGCACGCTGACGCTGACCGGCACGCTTACCGCCATCAACACGTTCCTCGCCGGCGCGTCGCGCCCGAACTATGTGCCGGTTGCCGACTTCAACGGCACGGTCCAACTGACCATGACCACCAGCGACGGCGGCAATAGCGGCACGGGCGGCACGCTCACCGACAGCGATACGAGCACGATCACCGTCACGGCAGTCGCCGATATCGCCAACGACGCGGCCACGACCAACGAGGACACGCCGGTCGTCATCAACGTCAACGCCAATGACAGCTTCGAGAATTCCGGCCATGCGATCACGGCGATCGACGGCACGGCGATTGCGGTGAACGGCTCGGTCGCCGTCACCGGCGGCTCGGTGAGGCTCAATGCCGACGGCACGCTGACCTTCACGCCGGCCTTGAACACCAACGGATCCGTCAGCTTCACCTATACGGTCACATCCGGCGGCGTCACCGAGACCGCGACGGCCAATGTCACGGTGAATGCGGTCAACGACGCGCCGGTCAACACGCTGCCGGGCACCTTCACGATCGGCGAGGATGGCACGCTGCCTCTGACGGGCCTGTCGATCGCCGATGTCGACGCCGGCGGCGGTACCATGACGGTGACGCTGTCGGTGGCTTCCGGTTCGCTCACCGCCACCACCGGGGGCGGGGTGAACGTCATGGGCTCGGGTACCGGCACGCTGACGCTGACCGGTACGCTCGCTGCCATCAACACCTTCCTCGCCGGGGCCGCCCGGCCGGTCTACACGCCCGTTGCCGACTTCAACGGCACGGCCCAACTGACCATGACCACCAGCGACGGCGGCAATAGCGGCGCGGGCGGCACGCTCACCGACAGCGATACGAGCACGATCACCGTCACGCCGGTCGTCGACATCGCCGACGATACGGCCTCGACCAACGAAGACACAGCCGTCACGATCAACGTCAACGCCAATGACAGTTTCGAAAATCCCGGCCATGCGATCACCGCGATCAACGGCGCGGCGATTGCGGCGGGCGGTTCGGTGACCGTCGCGAATGGCTCGGTGACGCTCAATGCCGACGGCACGCTGACCTTCGCGCCGGCAACGAACTACAACGGCGCGGCAAGCTTCACCTATACGGTGAGTTCGGGCGGCGCCACGGAGACCGCGACGGTCAACGTCACGGTGAATGCGGTCAACGACGCACCGGTCAACACGCTGCCCGGCACCTTCACGATCGGCGAGGACGGTACGCTGCCCCTGACCGGCCTGTCGGTCGCCGATCCCGATGCCGGCGGCGGCACCATGACGGTGACGCTGTCGGTTGCCTCCGGCGCGCTCACCGCCGTGACTGGCAGTGGCGTGAACGTCGCGGGCTCGGGCACCGGCACGCTGACGCTGACCGGCACGCTCGCCGCCATCAATACCTTCCTCGCCGGGGCTTCGCGCCCGAACTACGTGCCGGTGGCCGACTTCAACGGCACGGTCCAGCTGACCATGATCACCAGCGATGGCGGCAATAGCGGCGCCGGCGGGGCGCTCACCGACAGCGATACGAGCACGATCACCGTCACGCCTGTCGTCGATATCGCCGACGACACGGCCTCGACCAACGAAGACACAGCCGTCACGATCAACGTCAATGCCAATGACAGTTTCGAAAATCCGGGTCACCTGATCACCGCGATCAACGGCACGGCGATCACGGTCGGCAATTCGGTCGCGGTGACGGGCGGTTCCGTGACGCTCAATGCCGACGGCACGCTGACCTTCTCGCCAACTCCGAACACCAATGGCGCGGTGAGTTTCACCTATACAGTGAGTTCGGGCGGGGTCGCCGAGACTGCGACGGTCAATGTCACGGTCAACGCGGTGAACGACGCGCCGGTCAACACGCTGCCCGGCACCTTCGCGATCGGCGAGGACGGCACGCTGTCCCTGACCGGCCTGTCGGTCGCCGATGTCGATGCCGGCGGCGGCACCATGACGGTGACGCTGTCGGTGGCTTCCGGTTCGCTGACCGCCACGACCGGAGGCGGGGTGAACGTCATGGGCTCGGGCACCGGCACGCTGACGCTGACCGGCACGCTTACCGCCATCAACACGTTCCTCGCCGGCGCGTCGCGCCCGAACTATGTGCCGGTTGCCGACTTCAACGGCACGGTCCAACTGACCATGACCACCAGCGACGGCGGCAACAGCGGCGCGGGCGGCACGCTCACCGACAGCGATACGGGCACGATCACCGTCACGCCTATCGCCGACATTGCCAACGACACGGCCACGACCAACGAGGACACGCCGGTCGTCATCAACGTCAACGCCAATGACAGCTTCGAGAATCCCGGCCACGCGATCACGGCGATCAACGGCGTGGCGATCACGGCGGGAGGTTCCGTGGCGGTCGCGGGCGGTTCGGTGACGCTCAACGCCGGCGGGACGCTGACCTTCACCCCGGCGGTGAACTACAACGGTGAGGTGAACTTCACCTATACGGTGACCTCGGGCGGCGTCACCGAGACCGCGACGGTCAATGTCACGGTCGTCGCCGTGAACGATGCGCCGACCCAAGCCTTGCCAGGCGCGCAGAGCACGAGCGAGGACGTGTCGCGGGCGATCCCGGGCGTGACGGTCGGCGACGTCGACGGCGACATTCTCACCACGACCCTGACGGTGACGGGCGGTACTGCGACCGTCACGCTCGGCGGCGGAGCCGCGATCTCCGGCAGCGGCACGGCCACGATCACCATTTCGGGGACAGCCGCCCAGATCAACGCCGCGCTCGCCGGCCTGACCTATGTGCCGACGGCCGATTTCAACGGCACGGCCTCCATCGGCATTGCCACCAGCGACGGGACGGCGACGACGAGCGGCACGGTTTCGATCGCGGTCAGCGCGGTGGCCGACATCACGAACGATTCCGTCGCCACCAACGAGGATACGCCGCTCACCTTCGCGCCGCTCGCCAACGACACGTTCGAAAATCCGGGCCGGACGATCACCGCGATCAATGGTGGCGCCATCGCGGCCGGGAGCACGGTGGCGGTGACCAACGGCGCGGTGACGCTGAATGCCGACGGCACCCTGACCTTCACTCCGGCCGCCGGCTATAACGGGCCTGTCAGCTTCACCTATACCGTGACGTCGGGTGGCGTCACCGAGACCGCGACCGTCAGCGTCACCGTCAATTCAGTGAACGATGCGCCCGCGGGCGCCGACAAGACCATCACCACCAACGAGGACACGACCTATACGTTCAGCGCCGCCGATTTCGGTTTCTCGGACGCCAACGACAATCCCCCCAATACGTTCTCGGCCGTCATCATCACCACGCTGCCGACCGGCGGCACGCTTTATCTCTCGGGCACCGCAGTCACGGCCGGCCAGGTGATCTCGGCCGCCAATATCGGCAACCTGACCTGGGTGCCGGCCCTGAACAGCAACGGGGCTGGCCTCGCCTCGTTCACCTTCCAGGTGCGCGACAATGGCGGCACCGCCAATGGCGGCGTCGATACCGATCCGACCCCCAATACGATCACCTTCAACGTGACCGCGGTGAACGATGCGCCGGTCAATACGGCGCCGGCCTCGTACCAGACCAACGAGGACACGCCGAAGACGCTGAACGGCATTTCCGTTGCCGATGTCGACGCCAATGGCGGCATCGTCACCGTGACCCTGTCGGTCGATACAGGCGGCGTGCTGCAAGCAAGCTCGGGCGGCGGCGTGACCGTCACCGGTTCCGGCACGACCTCGATCACGTTGTCCGGCACGCTCACCGATATCAACACCTACCTTGCCGGAAGCGCGGCGCCGGTCTTTTCGCCGACCGCCGACTTCAACGGACCGGTCATCCTGACCATCGTCAGCAATGACGGCGGCAATACCGGCAGCGGCGGCCCGCTCACCGATACCGACACGCGGACCATCACGGTGACGGCGGTGAATGATCCGCCCGTCGGTTCCGACGGCAGCCTCACGACAGCCGAGGACACGGTCTTCAACGGCCGGCTGCCGGTTGCGACCGATGTCGATGGCCAGGCGCTGACCTATGGCGCCGGCGGAACGGCGCCGGCCCATGGCACCGTCACCATCAATCCGGACGGGACCTACACCTATCGCCCGGCGGCCAACTACAACGGCGCCGACAGCTTCACCTATACCGTGACCGATGGGATCGCGACGGTCGAATATCGCATCACCGTGACCGTGACGCCGGTCAACGATGCGCCCGTCGCGACGCCGATCACAACCTCGACAGCCGAGGACACGCCGCTCGTCGTCGGTGCCGCCGGCGGCGTGCTGAGCCATGCAAGCGATGTCGACGGCGATCCGCTCTCGGTCGCAAGCTTCACCGTGTCGGGCACGACCTATACAGCCGGCCAGACGGCGACCGGCGCCTGGGGGTCGCTGACGTTGAATGCGGACGGGTCCTACTCCTACCAGCCGGCCGCCAATTTCAACGGCACCGTGCCGCAGGTGACCTATGTCGTCTCGGACGGGACGGCGACCGCCTCATCGACGCTCGACATCACGGTGACGCCGGTCAACGATCCGCCGGTTTCGACGCCCATTCCGGCGCAGGTTTCCGACGACAGCCAGACGATCGCGCCCTTCGACATTTCGGGCCGCTTCTCCGATCCGGATACCGGCGACACCCTGACCTTCTCGGCCTCGGGCCTGCCGGCGGGGCTGACCATGAACGCGGCTGGCGTCATTTCCGGCCGGCTCGACCACAGCGCCAGCCAGGGCGCCCCCGGCGGCGTCTATTCGGTGACGGTCACCGCCACCGATGCGGGCGGTCTCTCCACCACCCGCACCTTCACCTGGACCGTGCGCAACCCGGCGCCGGTGGCCCATGACGATGCCGTGGCGACCACCGAGAATGCACCCGTCTCGGGCTCGGTCTTTGCCGATAATGGCAGCGGCGCCGACAGCGATCCCGACGGTGATACGATCCGGGTTGCCGCCGCCGCCGCCGCGGCGGGCGGTGTCGGCACGGCAGTCGCCGGCTCCGGCGGCGGCACCTTCGTCATCAATGCCGACGGCAGCTACACCTTCCAGCCCGGCGCCGACTTCGACAATCTGGCGGCGGGGGCGACCCGCACGACCAGCATCACCTATACGATCTCGGACGGCGAGGGCGGCACCGCGACGGCGACCGTCACGGTGACGGTGACCGGCGAGAACGACCCGCCGGTCGCGGTTAACGACACGTTCACGACGGCCGAGGATATGCCGGCCACTTTCGACGTGCGCAGCAATGACCGGGATGTCGACGGCGGTACCTTGACCGTCGTCGCGATCAACGGCTCAGCGATCTCGGCCGGCCAGACCGTGGCGGTCGCCAACGGCACGGTCACGCTGAATGCCGATGGGCGCCTGACCTTCACGCCGACGGCCAATTTCAATGGCCCGCTGTCCTTCACCTATACGCTGTCGGACGGCACGGCGACGGCGATCGCGACCGTCAACGGCACGGTCACGCCGGTCAATGACGCACCCGTGGCACGCAACGATGACATTGCGACCACCGAGAACGCGCCGGTCACCGGTTCGGTTCTGGTTGACAACGGCAGCGGCGCGGACAGTGACGTCGACGGCGACACGCTGACCGTCAGCGCGGTGAACGGATCGGCGGCGGGCGTCGGCGCGGGCGTGCGCGGCACGGCCGGCGGCACGTTCACCATCGACCCGAACGGCAATTTCAGCTTCGTGCCGGGCACGGATTTCGACGATCTCGCTGCCGGCGCGACACGCACGACGAGCGTCACCTATACGATTTCCGATGGCGCCGGCGGCTTCGCGACGGCCACGGTGACCGTGACGGTGACAGGCGAGAACGACGCTCCGGTCGCCGTCGACGACAGTTTCACGACGGCAGAAGATACGTCGGTGACCTTCGACCCGCGCGTCAACGATCGCGACGTCGACGGCAATGCGCTGACCGTCACCGCCATCAATGGCACGGCGATCACCGTCGGCACTCCGCTCGCCGTGAGCGGCGGTACGGTGACGCTCGGCGCCGACGGCCGGCTGACCTTTGCGCCGACCGCCAATTTCAACGGCCCGCTCGTCTTCACCTATACGGTATCCGACGGCACCACCACGGCCGAGGCGACGGTTCGCGGCACGGTGACGCCGGTCAACGATGCGCCGGTCGCGGTCAACGATGCTTTCACGACCCCCGAAGACACGTCCGTCATCATCGACGTCCGCTCGAACGACAGCGATATCGACAATGACGCGCTGACGGTGACGCAGATCAACGGCGCCAATATCGCGGTCAATGGTTCGATCGCGGTGGCCGGCGGCACCGTGACCCTGCTGGCCGACGGCACGCTGCGCTTTACCCCCACCGCCAATTTCAACGGCACGGTGGCCTTCGACTATACGATCTCCGACGGCACGGCGACCGCCAGCGCGCGGGTCAACGGCACGGTGACGCCGGTCAACGATCCGCCGATGGCGTTCGACGACAGTTTCACCACGCCGGAGGACACGCCCGTCGTCTTCGACGTCAGGAGCAATGACAGCGATATCGACGGCGACAGCCTCTCCGTCACGGCGATCAATGGCCAGGCCATATCGGTCGGCGTGGCGGTCAACGTCACCGGCGGCGTCGTGACGCTGCTGGCCGACGGCCGCCTGCAGTTCACGCCCGCGGCGAACTACAATGGCTCGCGGACCTTCACCTATGCGGTCTCGGACGGCACCACCACGGCCGAGGCGACGGTTCGCGGCACGGTGACGCCGGTCAACGATCCGCCCGTTGCCTCCGACGACAGCCTGACCACGGCCGAGGACACGGCATTCTCCGGCCGGCTGCCGGTCGCGACCGACCCGGACAACGACACGGTGACCTATGCCGCGGGCACGACCGCCCCGGCGCACGGGACGGTGACGATCAATGCCGACGGCACCTATACCTATAGGCCGGCGGCCGATTACAACGGCCCCGACACGTTCAGCTTCATCGTCAGCGACGGCCACGGCGGCAGCAACGAATATTACGTGTCGGTGACGGTGACACCGGTCAACGATGCGCCGACGGCGACGCCGATCCCCGATCGGATGGGGGCGGACGGCGCGCTCGAGAATTTCAGCATTTCGGGCTATTTCAGCGATGCCGAAGGCACGCCTCTGACCTTCTCGGCCGGCGCCACCCTGCCGCCGGGCCTGACGATCGATGCCACGACCGGCGTCATTTCCGGGCGGCTGACGGCGGATGCGAGCCAGGGCGGCACGGGCGGCGTCTATACCGTCGCCATCACGGCGTCCGACGGCAGCCTGTCGGTGACCCAGACCTTCACCTTCACGGTCACCAACCCGCCGCCGATCGCGGTCAACGACGCGGTGACGACGGCGGAGGATACGCCCGTCACCTTCGACGTGCGCAGCAACGATCGCGACGGCGGACCGGCGGGCGAGGCGGACAACGATGCGCTCTCGGTCACGGCCATCAACGGTACGGCCATCACGGTCGGCAGCTCGGTTGCCGTGACCGGCGGCCGAGTGACGCTGAATGCCGACGGCACGCTCACCTTCTCGCCCAGCGCCGACTACAACGGCACGCCGAGCTTCACCTATACGCTGTCGGACGGACAGGGCGGCACCGCCAATGCCGTGGTGAGCCTGACGATCACGGCCGTGAACGACGGGCCCGTCGCGGGCACGATCGGCGACCGCGAGGGCAAGGACGGGACGACGGCCTCGCTTGCGGCCGGCGCCTTCTTCACCGATGTCGACGATGCGACGCTGAGCTATTCGGCGACCGGCCTGCCGCCGGGCCTCACCATCGATCCCGCGACCGGCCTGATCAGCGGCACCATTGCGCCGGGCGCTTCCGGTCCGACCGGGCTCACCGCCTATACGGTCAGCATCACCGCCACCGACAGCCAGGGCGCGAGCGCGACGGCGACCTTCACCTATACGATCGTCAACCAGCCACCGGTCGCCAATGACGACTTCGCCACGACGGCCGAGGACACACCGGTCGACATTCCGATCCTTGCCAATGACAACGACCCCGATGGCGACCCCGCGGTGGTTATTCGCGTCAACAACGTCATCCTGACGGTCGGGGGGCCCCCGGTCGCGACCGCCAACGGCACGGTCGGGCTCGTCGTCGTCAATGGCGTGGAGATGCTGCGCTTCACGCCGAACCTCAACTATAACGGCCAGGAGAGCTTCACCTACACGATCGACGACGGCAATTCCGGCGTCGATACGGCGCTGGTGACGATCACCGTCACGCCGGTCAACGATGCACCGGTCGGCAAGCCGATCCCCGACCAGGACCGCCAGGACAGCCAGGCCTTCGCTTATGACCTCTCCGATTCCTTCAGCGATCCCGATCGCGAGGCGCTCAGCTACACCGTGACCGGCTTGCCGGTGGGCCTGACGGTCGACGCCGCCGGCCGCATTTCCGGCACGATCGACCGCAATGCGAGCCAGGGCGGTCCGAACGGCGATGGTATCTATACCGTCACCGTCACGGCGCGCGATGCCGGCGGCCTCTCGGCGACGCAGACCTTCCAGATCCGGGTCACCAATCCCGCACCATCAGCCCATGACGACGCGGTCACGACCAACGAGGACGTGTCGGCGAGCTTCAACGTGCTGACCGGCGCCGGTACGACCGGCGGGGTCGGCGGCCCCGGCGCCGACAGCGACCCGGACGGCGACCCGCTGCAGCTGATCGGCGCGACCGCCGGCAACGGCACCGTCACGTTCCAGCCCGACGGCACGATCACCTATACGCCCAATCCGAATTTCAACGGCACCGACGTCATCAGCTACCGGATCTCCGACGGCAATGGCGGCTTCTCGACGGCGCAGGTGATCGTCACCGTGGTGGCGGTCAACGATCCGCCGGTCGCCTCCCAGATCTCCGACAAGATCGACAGCGACGGCGAGGTCGGGATCTCGCTCGACGTGAAGCCCTTCTTCACCGATGCCGACCATGACACGCTGACCTATGCGATATCGGGCCTGCCGACCTTCCTGAGCTACGATCCGGCGACCGGCATCGTCTCGCTCAATACGGTCGACGGCCGTGTGCCGATGGATGCGAGCGTCAGTGGGCCGCGGGGCGACGGTGTCTATACGATCACCGTGACGGCGAGCGACGGCCATGGCGGCACGGTCAGCCAGACCTTCGCCTGGAGCTTCACCAATCCGCCGCCGACCGCGCATGACGACGTGGATGACGCGTCGGAGGATGGGCCTCAGATCAGGGGCAATATTCTCACCAATGACAGCGACCCGGATGGCGACCCGATCCGTGTGATCCGTGCCGGCGGCGTCGACGTCGCGGCCGGCGCGACGGTGACGCTGACCGGCTCGACCGGCGGCACCTTCACGATCGCCTCGGACGGAACCTATACGTTCGATCCGGCCGGCGCCTTCGACGACCTGCAGGCCGGCGAGACGCATGTCACGACGATCATGTATCTCGTCCGAGACGCCAATGGCGCGAACAGCGATACGGCGACGCTGACGATCACGGTCACCGGCGCCAATGATGCGCCGATCGTCGATCCCGTGCCCGGCCAGCCGGCCGGTACGCTGCCGCCACAACACGGCACTGATGGTGCCACCGTCAGTTATGGCGTTGCCGAATTCTTCTCCGATGTCGACGATGCGACGCTGACCTATGCGGTTGTCGGCAGCCTGCCGCCGGGCCTGTCCTTCGACGCGGCGACCGGCATGGTGTCGGGCCGGCTCACGGCCGATGCCAGCCAGGGTGGGAGCGGGGGCGTCTACACACTCACCTTCAGGGCGACCGACGCCCTCGGCCTCAGCGTGACGGCAACGCAGACCTTCACTGTCACCAATCCGCCGCCGGTCGCCGGGAACGACACCGCGTCGACCGACGAGGACACGCCCGTCACCATCAACGTGCTCGGCAATGACAGTGACGGTACCCCTGACGGCGATACGCTCACGGTGGTCTCCGCGAGCGCGGCGAACGGGAGCGTCGTGATCAATGCCGACGGCACGCTGACCTATACGCCGAACCCCAACTATAACGGCACGGATACGATCACCTACCGGATCAGCGACGGCCAGGGCGGCTTCGCCACCGCGATCGTCACCGTCGACGTCGCCGTGGTCAACGATCCGCCGGCGACGACGCCGATCCCCGACGCGACCCGCCACGACGGCGATGTCATCAACCTCGACATCAGCGGCAATTTCATCGATCCGGAAGGCGATCCGCTGACCTATACGGTGACCGGCCTGCCGCCGGGGCTGACCTACAATGCCAGCACGGGCCTCATTTCCGGCCGCCTGGCGGCGGATGCGAGCCAAGGCGGCCCTGGACTCGACGGCGTCTACGAGATCACCGTCACCGCGAGCGATGGCAAGCCCGGCGGCGAGTCCCAGCCGATCAGGTTCACCTATACGATCCTCAACGTCGTGCCGGTGGCGAATGCCGATACCGCGACGACGCCCGAGGACCAGCCGATCCTCATCGACGTTCTCGGCAACGATACCGATGCCGACGGCGATCCCGCGGTCATCCTCAGCATCGACGGCACCGCGCTGACGGTTGGCGCCAGCGTCGACGTCGCCAATGGCCGCGTCACCCTGGTCGACGACAACGGCCGGCAGAAGCTGCTGTTCACGCCGAACGCCAACTACAACGGCGCCGTCTCGTTCAAATATACGATGGGCGACACCAATGGCGGCACGAGCGAAGCCACTGTCAATGTGACGGTCACGCCGGTCAACGACCCGCCCGTGGCCGGCACGATCCCCGATCATGCCCAGTCCGACGGCACCACGGTCGATCTCGGCATTGCCGGCTCGTTCGGCGACATCGACGGCGACGACCTGACCTTCACGATCAGCGGCCTGCCGCCAGGACTGACCTACGATGCCGATACCGGCCGGATCACCGGCCGGTTGACGGCCGATGCGAGCCAGGGCGGCACGGGTGGCGTCTACACGGTCGTGGTGACGGCGAGCGACGGCAAGCCGGGCAGCACGCCGGCCACCGCCAGCTTCACCTTCACGGTGACCAACCAGCCGCCGGTCGCGGCCGACGACACGGTCGTCACCGCCGAAGACACGGCAGTGGTCTTCGACGTCCGCGACAACGATCGCGACGGCGGCACCGGCGGCGAGGCGGACAGCGATGCACTGACCGTCACCATGATCGACGGCCAGGCTGTCACGACCGGGGTCGAGGTGGTGCTGGCGAGCGGCGCCGGCACGGTCACGCGCGGGGCCGACGGCCGGCTGACCTTCATGCCTGCCAGGAATTTCAACGGCACGGTGAGTTTCAGCTACACCATCTCCGACGGCCAGGGCGGTGTCGCGACCGCCGAGGTCAGCCTGACCGTGACGCCGGTGGCGGACCCGCCGACACTCGACCTCGATGCCAATACGCCGGGCACGGGCCATGCGGCGACCTTCACCGAAGGTGGCGCACCGGTGCCGGTGGCGGATGCCTCGGTTGCTGCGGCCGATCCGGAAAACGATATCGTCGCTCTCGATGTGGCGCTGGGAGCGGCGGCCGACGGGGCCGCCGAAGTCATCCATCTCAATGGCGGCACCGATATCGTCAGGGGCACGGCCGCGAGCGGCTCGGTCACTTTCGGCGGTGTCACCTTCTCCTTCACCTATGACGGCGGGTCCGCGCTGCATTTCCAGAACGCGGCGGGGGCCGGCGTGCCGTTGTCGCCAGCGGCGATCGACGCGCTCATCCAGTCGCTGCGCTACGAGAACCGCAGCGACAATCCGACGGCGGGCGACCGGACGCTCACGTTCACCGTGACCGACAGCACCGGGGCGGCCGCGACGGCCGTCTCCGTCATCACCGTGGTGCCGGTCAATGACGCGCCGGTCGCGGTGGCCGATACGGCGGCGACGACCGAGAATACAGCCATCACCGGCCCGGTGCCGGGCGTGCTCGGCAATGACAGCGACGCGGAGGGCGACAGCCTGACCGTCAGCGCGGTCGGCGGGCTCGCCGGCAATGTCGGCAGCGCCGTCGCGGGCAGCATGGGCGGCAGCTTCGTCATCAACGCCGACGGCAGCTACAGCTTCGATCCGGGCACGGCCTTCGACACTCTCAAGGCCGGCGAGCAGCGGGTGACCAGCGTCACCTACGAGGTTTCCGACGGCAAGGGCGGCTTTGCCACCGCCACGCTGAGCGTGACCGTGACCGGGCTCAATGATCCGCCGGTGGGAGCGGATGCGGAGATCACCACCAACGAGGACACGGCCTTCAACGGCCGGCTGCCGCAGGCGGCCGATATCGACGGCGATGCGCTGACCTATGCCGCCGGCGCGCCACCCGCCCATGGCAGCGTCACGATCAACACCGACGGCACCTATGTCTACACGCCGACGGCCAACTATGCTGGTCCGGACAGTTTCACCTACACGGTGAGCGATGGCACGGCGAGCGTGACCTATACGGTCCACATCACCGTCGTGCCGGTGCCGGACGCGCCGGTGGCGGGTCCCTTGCCGAACCAGGCGCTGACGGATGGCCAGGGCGGCGTCGCCATCGGCGTTGCCCAGGCCTTCTCCGATCCCGATGCCGGCGACAGCCTGACCTTCAGCGCCACCGGCCTGCCGGCTGGCCTGACCATGGCGGCGGACGGCACGATTTCCGGCACGGTCGACCGCTCGGCTTCGCAGGTCGGCGGCGGCAGCTACCAGGTGGTGGTGACGGCAACCGACACGACCGGGCTGACGGCGACCCAGACCTTCACCATCACGGTGACCAATCCCGGACCGACCGCCGTCGACGACGCGGCGACGACGGGCGAGAACACGCCGGTCACGGGCCGCGTTCTCGACAATGACAGTGATCCCGACGGCGATCCGCTGCAGGTGGTTTCGGTCTCGGGCAGCGCCGGAGGCGTCGGTGCCGTCGTCGCCGGGTCGGCCGGCGGCGCGTTCCGGATCAATGCCGATGGCAGCTACAGTTTCGATCCGGGCGCCGATTTCGACGATCTGGCGGCCGGGGCGACTCGTACGACCAGCGTGACCTATACGATTTCCGACGGGCAGGGCGGCACCGCCGGCGCGACGCTCACCATCACCGTGACCGGCGTCAACGACGCGCCGATCGCGGGCAACAACAGCCATACGACGCCGGAGGATACCGCGGTGTCTGGCGCGATCAGCGCGCGTGACCCCGAAGGTGCGCCGCTGAGCTACAGTCTCGACGCCCAGCCCGCGCACGGTACCGTGACGCTCGCCGCCGACGGCTCTTACACCTATCAGCCGGCACCGAATTTCAACGGCACCGATACGTTCCAGGTGACGGTGTCCGATGGCGCCGGCGGCACGACGACGGTAACCGTGACGGTGACCGTGACGCCGGTCAACGACGATCCCGTCGCGACGGCGGACGCCGCGACCACCAACCAGAACACGCCGATCCCGGTTTCGGGCGTGAGCGTGCTCGCCAATGACAGCGACCCCGACGGCGATCCGCTCGTCGTCAGCGCGGTTGCCGGCGGAGGGGTCGGCGTGGCGACGGCCGGTTCGACCGGCGGCACTTTCGTGATCAATGCCGACGGCACCTACAGCTTCGATCCGGGAACGGCGTTCCGGGATCTCAAGCCCGGCGAGCAGCGGACGACGAGCGTCACCTATACCGTCTCGGATGGGCATGGCGGGACCGCCAGCGCCACCTTGACCGTCACCGTGACCGGCCTCAACGACGGCCCCGTCGCCGTGAATGACGTGGAGACGACCGCGGCGAACAGGCAGGTTTCGGGTGTCGTCACCAGCAATGACGGGGATCCAGACGGCGACGCGCTGACGGTGGCCGGCGTCGGGCCGGGGACGCCGGCCGGCGGCGTCGCCGTGCCGGTTGCCGGCAGCGCCGGCGGATCCTTCGTCATCCAGGCCGACGGCAGCTATACCTTCGTGCCCGATGCGAGCTTTGCCGATCTCAGGCCCGGCGAGAGCCGCGTTACCAGCGTCGATTATCAGGTGTCCGACGGCCGCGGCGGTTTCGCCTCGGCGACATTGAGTGTCACCGTTACCGGCATCAACGATGCACCGACGGCCGGGTCCCTGCCGCCGCGCAGCGGCAGCGACGGCCAGGCGGTGAGCTACAATCCTGCCTCCGTCTTCTCCGATGTCGACGGCGACGTGCTGACCTACAGTGCCAGCGGGCTGCCGCCCGGCCTGATCATGGATCCGACGACCGGCCTGATCTCGGGAACCCTGGCGAGCAATGCGAGCCAGGGCGGATCGGGCGGGGCCTATACGGTGTCGGTGACGGCCACCGATCCCGGCGGGCTCAGCGTCACCAGGACCTTCACCTGGACGGTCACCAACCCGCCGCCGGTTGCCGGCAACGATGCCGTGACCACCGCCGAGGATACGCTCGTCAACGGGTCGGTTACCGGCAATGACAGCGATCCTGACGGGGATGCGCTGACCTACACGCTGGTCACTGGACCGACCAAGGGCTCGATCACCTTCAATTCCGACGGCACCTATTCCTACATGCCGGCCGCGAATGTCACCGGCACCGACACTTTCGTCTATCAGGTCTCGGACGGGCAGGGCGGCACCGCCCAGGCGACGGTGACGATCACCATCACCCCGGTGAACGACCCGCCGGTCGCGGTCGACGATCCGAACAGCTTCACGATCCCGGAGGAGGGCAGCGTCACCATCAGGCCGCTCGCCAATGACAGCGATGTCGAGGGCGATCCGCTGACGATCACCGCGATCGACGGCCAGGCCATTGCTGTCGGCCAGACGGTGACGGTCACCGGCGGCACGGTGACGCTCAACGGCGACGGATCGCTGATCTTCACGGCTGCGACCGATTATTCGGGTACGCCATCCTTCACCTATACGATCAGCGACGGCGTGGCGGCCGCGACGGCAACCGTGTCCGGAACGGTGACGCCGGTGAACGATGCCCCCGTCAATACCTTGCCGGCTTCGCTCAGCGGCACCGAGGATGTCGACCTGCCGATCACCGGCCTCTCCATCTTCGATCCCGATGCCGGCAGCGCGCCGGTGCGGGTGACGCTGAGCGTGCCGGTCGGCGCGCTGACGATGGTGGCTGGCGCCGGCATCACCTTCCTGTCGGGAGGCCCCGGCAGCCCCGGCGGCACGGTGGTGTTCGAGGGAACGCTCGACGCGATCAACGCCTATCTCGCGGCCTCGCCGCCGGTCTATACGCCCGTCGCCAACGGCCATGCCTCGGTGACGCTGACCATGACGACGGACGATCTCGGCTCCGTCGGCGATGGTGGTCCGAAGTCCGACACCGATACGATGACCCTCGTCTTCGTCGCGGTGAACGACCCGCCGACAGCTTCGGCCGTGCCGCCGTCGCTGACCTTGGCGGAAGACAGCACCGCCTCGGGTGCCATCGTCGCCGAGGATGTGGACGGCGACACGCTCACCTACGCGCTGACGACGCCGCCGGCCCACGGCACCATTTCGTTCAATTCCGACGGCACCTATGTCTATGCGCCGAACCCGGACTATCATGGGCCGGACAGCTTCTCGGTGACGGTCAGCGACGGCAATGGCGGCACGCTGGTGCTGATCGTTCCGGTCACCGTGACGCCGGAGAACGACGCACCGGTCGGTCGCGACACCGCGATCACCCTGCCCGAAGATGCGGTGTCGTCCGGCACCTTGCCGGTCGCCACCGACATCGACGGCGATGCCCTGACCTATGGCCTCGGCACGGGGGCGAGCCACGGCACGGCCATGGTCAATCCTGACGGCACCTACAGCTATCGGCCCGATGCCGATTTCACCGGAACCGACAGCTTCACCTATACCGTCTTTGACGGAACGGTCACGGTCACCTACACCGTGACGGTGACGGTGACCCCGGAAAACGACCCGCCGGTGGCACGGGATGATGCCGCGACGACGGCGGAAGACACGCCGGTCAGCGTCAATGTCCTCGGCAATGACAGCGATATCGACGGCGACGGCCTGACGGTGATCAGCGCCGACGCCGGCAACGGCACGGTGACGATCAATGCCGACGGCACCATCACCTATCGGCCGAACGCGAATTTCAACGGTACGGATACGATCACCTATCGCATCTCGGACGGGCACGGCGGCACGGCGATCGCGAACGTGGTCGTGACGGTGACGCCGGTCAACGATCCGCCCGTCGGCAGAGACGGCACTGTCACGGTGGCCGAGGATACGATCGCGACGGGGACCTTGCCGACCGCGACCGATGTCGATGGCGATCCATTGACCTATGGCCGCGGATCGCCGGCAAGCCATGGCACCGTGACGGTCAATCCGGACGGAACCTACAGCTATCAGCCGAACCCGGATTTCAGCGGCACGGACAGCTTCACCTATACCGTGACCGACGGCACGGTCACCGTCACCTATACGATGACCGTGACGGTGACGCCGGTGAACGATCCGCCGGTCGCGCGCGACGATGTGGCGGCGACGCGCGAGGATACGCCCGTCGTTATTCCCGTGCTGGGCAATGACAGCGACACGGAGGGCGATCCGCTCACCGTGGTCTCCGCCTCGGCGCTCAACGGCATGGTGACGATCAATCCCGACGGCACCATTACCTACCAGGCCCGGCCCGACTTCAGCGGCACCGACACGATCACCTACCAGGTGTCGGACGGGCAGGGCGGCTTCGCCACCGCCAGCGTGGTGGTGACGGTGACGCCGGTGAACGACCCGCCGGTCTCGGGCGGCACCTCCGTCACGGTCGCCGAGGACACGACGCTGACCGGCAGCCTGCCGCCGGCGACCGATCCGGACGGCGATCCCGTCACCTACGGCCTCGGCTCGCCGGCCGGCCATGGGACGGTGACGGTCAATCCGGACGGAACCTACAGCTATCGGCCAAACCCCGATTTCCACGGCACGGACAGCTTCACCTTCACCGTTTCGGATGGCACGGCGACCTCGACCTATTCGGTGACCGTCACCGTCACGCCGGTGAACGATGCGCCGGTCGCCCGCGGCGACACGGCGGTCGTGCCGCAGAATGGCGGCGCCATCATCCCGGTGCTCGCCAATGACAGCGATGTCGACGGCGATCCCTTGACCATTGTCGGCGCAAGCGCCCGCCACGGCAGTATCGTCATCAATGCCGACGGCACGATCGGTTATGTCGCGGCGCCGGGCTATCTCGGCGAAGACGTCATCACTTATCGGATCTCCGATGGTCGCGGCGGTTTTGCGACGGCCGAGCTGCGGATCACCGTGGTTCCGGCCGATACCCACGTGCGGGCGGGCCCCGGGCCGGCGTCAGACCGTGTGCTGCCGCCGGCGATCGAAACATTCGCGCCGGACCTTGCGACCCAGCCCTTCGTGCTCGATGCGCTGCAGGAACTCGCCGATCTCAAGGGCCTGGTCGGCGGGCTCGCCGCCGACGGCATCGTGGTATCTGCAATCAACGGTCTGGCCAGCCTCGACGGCCTTGCCGGTCGCGCGCCGGTGATCGGTGACGCGGGAGAAAAGAGCGACCTGTCGCGGCCGTCGCAGCTCGAACGGTATCTCGCGCCGATCCCGCCGAGCCCCGCCGACGGATTGCCGGAGCCTGCCCAGGGCTTCGTCGTGCGCCTGCCGCTTTCGGACGGGCTGGGCGAGCGCGATCCCCGGTCGGGCCAGATCGTCGTCGAGACGACCATGCACGGCCGGACGATCGGACTGCATCTGGCCGCCCGCGGCCTGCCGGCCGATCTGCGGATCGTCGACTATCGCCTGCTCCAGGCGAATGGCCGGCCATTGCCCGGCTGGCTCGACCGGTCGGCGCGCGACACGTTCTTCGGGCTGATTCCCCCCGACAGTCGCGAGGTCTCGCTGAAGATCGTCGCCATCCTCAACGACGGCCGGACCGTCGAGCGCGATATCCGCATCGATCTCGAGACGGGTGAGGCGAGCGAGGTCCGGGCTGCGGCGCCAGCCGGCCGGCCGCCGCTGTTCCAGGAGAACTTCGTCCCACCGCCGATCCTGCCGGATGCCGATCTCGATGCGCTGGGCGAGGCCTTGCGGCCGTAGCCGCCGGGCCCTCCCGTCAGCGCAGCGCCGCCCGGATGTGGCCGTCGTCGAGCCCGAGCCGGCGAGCGGTCGCGACGATCGAATCCCAGGTGCCATCCGAGAGCGGAATGCCGTCCTTCAGCTTCTTCGCCTTGGAGCGCTGTTCGGCCTCGCCCGGAACCAGGACCTCGCCGCCAGCCTCGACCGGCCGGGCGCTCTTGTAATAGGCGACATAGTCGGCGCATTCGGCAGGGAAGAAGCCGTCGGGATCGACCACGCGCGGGTCGACATAGATCGACATCATGCCGTTGCAGAAGCGCTTGTCGGGGCCGGTCGTGCCGGCGCCGGTCAGCGCGCCGCCGAGGATCTCGCACATGAAGGCGAGGCCCGAGCCCTTGTGCTCGCCGAAGGCCCTGATGGCACCCGGGCCGCGCATCGGGTCGCGCGTGCCCGGTCCTTGCGGATAGGGGCCGTAGAGCACGGCGGGATCGCCGCTCTTGCTGCCGTCGGGGGCGATCAGGGCGTCCGGCGGCACCGGCTTGCCGCCCATGGAGGCGACCAGGACCTTGCCCTCCGCGACCAGCGAGGTGGCGAAATCGAGCAGCAGGGGCGCAGCTCCCGGCCGCGGCACGCCGATGCAATAGGGTGCCGTCGAGATCCGCCGGTCGACGCCGCCGAAGGGCGCGACCAGGATCGAGCCCACGACATTGACGAAATGGATCGAGACGAGGCCTTCCGCCGCCGCCATTTCGGCAAAATCGCCGATCCGGCCGAGATGCCCGGCATGGCGCAGGGCGACGGCGGCGAGGCCCTGCGCCTTGGCCTTGGCGATGCCGATCTTCACCGCCTGCGGACCGACCGTCTGGCCGAAGCCGTAATGGCCGTCCAGCACGGCGAGCGAGGGCGTGTCGACGATCGCCGTGACGCTCTTGCCGGCCTCCACCTTGCCCTCGGCGAGCCAGTCGACATAGCGCTGGACGCGGGCGACGCCATGGCTGTCATGGCCGGTCAGATTGGCTTCGGTCAGATAGCGGCCGATGGCGGCGGCCTCCACCGGTGCGCAGCCCGCCGCTTCGAAAATGGCGGCGACCAGCGTCACGAGACGTTCGGCATCGACGACGGCCATGAGGTTCCTCCCTGTTGTCCGGCGATCATGACCGGCCGCGGCAGTCGGCGAAAGAGGCGCGGGGAACAGCAGGAATGCGCGCGGCCTGCCCTTCCGGCGACCCGAACCGCGGTTTAGGCTCGGCCGCGGGAGGAGACGCCATGCCGCAGTCCAAGACCAGACCCTTGCCCGCCTTCGAAGCCGGCCGCCTCGTCCGGCCGGACGGGGCCGTGATCCATTACGAGGTTGCCGGCGAGGGGCCGGCCATCGTTTTCGCCCATGGCCTGGGCGGCAATCATCTGAGCTGGTGGCAGTCGGCGCCGGTCTTCGCCGAGCGCCATCGGGTGGTGACCTTCGCCCATCGCGGCTTCGCGCCCTCGACGGCGCCGGGCGGCCGGCCCGACCCGACGCTCTATGCCGGCGACCTTCTCGCCCTCATGGACCATCTGGGCATCGAGCGCACCGTGATCGCCGGCCAGTCCATGGGCGGCTGGACCGCGGTGGAGACGGTGCTCGCGGCGCCCGACCGCGTCGCCGGCATCGTCATGGCCTGCACATCCGGCTCGTTCGACTATGACCGTTTCGACGACCCGAAGGTTAAGGCCTGGCGCGCCAGCGCGCCGCAGCAGATCGCTCGGCTGGCCGAGCGCGGCATCCACCGTGCCGCCGGCGCGCGCATGGCCGACGAACAGCCCGACATCCACGCGCTCTACCAGGCGGTCGACCGGCTGACTTTCGGTCTCGACAAGAACGAGGTGGGCAACCGCATCCGCGCCATGCGGGTGCGCGGGGCCGAGGATGCCGCGCGCATCACCTGCCCGGCGCTGTTCGTGATCGGCGAGGAGGATCTGCTGATCTGCCCACGCGGCATCGAGCTGGTCGCCGGCTCCTTGCCGAAAGCGCGCTGCGTCGTGGTGCCGGTCTCCGGCCATTCCGTCTATTTCGAGCGCCCGGCGCTGTTCAACGCGACGGTCCAGGGTTTCCTCGCCGAGATCGGCTGGGAGACGGCCGACGGCTGAGCGTCAGCGGCCGAGGATCGCCCGCGGCGCGACCGGCGCTTCCTTCATCAGGAGGATGGAGATGCGCCGGTTGGCGGCAAGATAGGGATCGTCGGGGAAGAGCGGATCGGTATCGGCCTTGCCGGTCACCGCGAAGACACGGTCGTTCGACAGGCCGTTCTCCTCCATGATCATGCGCACTGCATTGGCGCGGTCGGCGGTGAGGTCCCAGGCGCCGTAGCCGGGCCGGCCGAGGACGCGCGCGCTGGAAGTGTGGCCGGTAATGGTGATCCGGTTCGGCAACTGGCGCAGGGCCGGCGTGATCGCCGCGATCAGGCGGCGCGTGCGCTCATAGGGTTCGCGGCCGTCGGGCGGGAACATGGCGCGGCCGTCCTGGTCGACGATCTGCAGGTCGAGGCCGTCGGGCCGTTCCTCCATGATGATGTTCTTGGAAATCTCTGCGATTTCCGGAAAGGCCTGCAGGGCTTGGCGCAGGCTCGCCGCGGCGAGCGCCATCTGCCGGTCGGCCTGCAGGTTGTGGCCGTTCGGATCGTCGCGATGCGACTGCGGGCCCGGCCGGTCGGACGGCGAGTCCGGCGACGGCGAGACGTTCTGGACGTGCGGACGCATCGGCACGCCGTTTAGCTCGATCATGCCGGTCATCTGCGTGTTGTTGGTCGTGCCGAAAGCCTCCCGGAACGAGCCGGTCATCATGTGCTTCTTGCGCTCGTCCTGGTTCGAGGTCGCCACCAGCACGACGAAGAAGGACATCAGGAGGCCCATCAGATCCGCGAAGGTGACGAACCAGCCGTGACCGCCCGCGTGACCTCCACCCTTACGCTTGGCCATGGGATCCTCAGGCGGCTTCCGCCAGCTCGTTGCGGTCGTGATCGGTCAGATAGGCGAGCAGCATCTCCTTGACGATCTGCGGGCTCTTCTGATTGCGGATCTGCACGACGCCGTCGATGATGATCGAGCGGGCGATGTCTTCCTCGATCATCTTGACGTGGCATTTGTCGGCGATCGGCATGCAGACCATGTTGGCGACGACGGCGCCGTAGAGGGTCGCGATCAGCGCCATGGCCATGATCGGGCCGAGCTTCGAGGGGTCGGTCATGTTGGCGAACATGTTCACCATGCCGAGCAGCGTGCCGATCATGCCGAAGGCCGGGGCGCAGTCGCCGATCGAGCGGTAGATCTTCTGCGCCTCGTCGAGCTGGATGTAGATGTTGTCCTTTTCCGTCTCCATCGCCGTGCGGATGAAGTCGGCATCGTAGCCGTCGGCGATGTAGCGCACGCCCTGGGCGAGCGTCGGATCGGCCACTTCCAGCTTTTCCAGCGCGTTCGGTCCCTGCTTGCGCGCGACGTCGGCGATCTTGGCGATCTCCTCGACGAGGTCGCGATGGCTGATCCGGCGCATGCCGAGCGCGCAGCGGAAGCCCATGGGAATGCCATGCAGGACGACGGGAAGCGGATAGCGCGTCAGCGTCGCCGCGAAAGCGCCGCCGAAGATGATGATGACTGCGTGCTTGTCGAAATATTGAGCAAAATTGCCGCCGTCGATCATGATCAGCGTGACAATCGTCACCACTGCGCCGACCAGGCCCAGTATTGTCGCGATATCCATAGGTGGTTCCGCCCCCGGGCCCCTGCATGTGATCGACCGGCTGCAACCCTAGGGGAGGGGCATTAAAGGCCCCTTAACGTTACCTCGGCCGAATGCGCCCTGTTTGCAAAGACTTATCGCCAAGCGCTTGGTCCGGCTCGCAAAATGCTTCGCGGTCTGCAACCTGCGTCGATCCGCCCTGGCCGGCTGGGCAGGCATGGCCTCTTTTGTGATTTGCCTTGGCGCATCGCCACGGCGTAGCGTTCGCCGATCGCCGGGCATGTATTGGGCGCACCGGCGACAGCGAGAGGAACGAGCTCGCGCGCTCCATCACGAGGAGCTGAACTTGACCCATATTCGCTATGCATTCGATGAGGGTTCGTTACCCCGAGAAGAAGTGCTGGTGGCGAGGGAGGCCTACAGAGACGCCTGTGCAGAGCTTGCGATCACCAAGCGCAGAAGCCGCCAGCATCGCATGGTGGCTTTGTGCGTACGCGAGATGATCGATCTCGGCGAATTTCGCAAGGACAGGATCGTCAAGGCGACGGTGATCCGCTGCAGGAGCCTTGGCAATCTCATCGGCGAGGGGAGGGTCGAAGCGCGCTGACGGCTTCGGTGACCTGGACAGGCCAGACCGGCTTACGTTATCCCCTGACGGTGCCGGTCTGGCGCATGGCGCATCGGGAGCGGAGCTGTTGAGCCGGCTCTTCGGGTCCAGCGATGATCGGCGGTGCCGGCCGCGGCCGGCTTCGACTGACCAGGACGAGGACCGATCACCATGCAGAAGAAGGCCGCGCTCGCTTGCGCCGTCCTCTTGGCTTTGGCCATAGCCGGCTGCGCCCAGAACCCGCCGCCGGCACCGCCCGCCGCTCCCGTCGTCAACGCGACGCCGCCGCCCCTGCCGCCCGATCCGGCGCTCGGCACGCCGTCCCAGCCGTCCCAGGCCGCGGGAACCTCGCGCCGCCGGCGCTGACGGCGTCGCTCCGGCGCACGTTTCTGGCGGCCCTCCGAGGGCCGCCACTTTTTCGACAAGACATGTCGATCAAGTGAAATTGAACGGAGTCGTCCGCGGGGTGAGCCAAGAGGTGCCGATTGCCTGACTACCGACTTCATTGCTTCGCCCAGTCGGGCAATTCGTACAAGGTGGCGCTCATGCTCGCCCTGTGCGACCTCGACTGGGAACCGGTCGTCGTCGACTTCTTCCGCGGCGCGACGCGGGAGCCGAGCTGGCGCGCCGAGGTCAATGCGATGGGCGAGGCGCCGGTGCTGGAACATGCCGGCCGGCGCTACAGCCAGTCAGGCGTGATCCTCACCTATCTCGCGCGCGAGCTCGGCAGATTCGGGCCCGCCGACCTCGACGAGGAGCTGGAGATCCTGCGCTGGATCCTCTTCGACAACCACAAGTTCACCAGCTATTTCGCCACCCACCGGTTCATGTTCTCGCTGTCGGGCAAGCCGGCCGATCCGGCCGTGCTCAGCTTCCTCAGGAGCCGGATCGACGGCGCGCTCGGCATCGTCGACAAGCATCTCGCCGAGCAGCCCTTCATGGTCGGCGGCCGGCCGACCATCGCCGACTTCTCGCTCGCCGGCTACATGTTCTACCCGATCGCGGAGACCGGCTACGACCTGGCCGCCTCGCATCCGCATATCCACGCCTGGCGCGAGCGCATTGCGGCGCTGCCGGGCTGGAAACCTCCCTATGACCTGATGCCGGCCGCACCGCTTGCGGCATAGCGCGGCCACGGGCGGAGCGTCTCCTGCCGGCGCCGCGCCCGCATTCAGGCCACGCTTCGCTATTGCGCCGCGAGCCGCATTGCGGAGGCGGCCGGGCGTAGGGTATCGGCATGGCATCGGCATCCTGATCGGATCTTCACACATGCGACTTCTCGTGGTTATCGCTTCGGCCGCGGCGCTTGCCGGCTGCATGTCGTCCGGTGACGGGCCGTCCTCCTCCGCGGCGCCGTCGCGGCTCGAGGCGGCGCCGGTCACCCCGGTGACGGCCAGCGCGCTGCCCCCGGCGGGAGCCGCAAGCGCCCAGGTGGCGCCGGTCGCCACCAGCGCGGCAGGCTCCTCCGCGACGACCTGGAATGCCGCGGGCAGCACGATGCAGCGGGCCCCCGGCGCGCGCGAGAGCGCAGGCCTTTCCAATGTCTCGCAGGTCTCGCGTGGCGGCGCCACCGGCGGCAATGCACTCGGCGGCACCATTGTCAGCGGCCAGACCGCGGGCTCGATCCCGACCGTCGTCGATCGCAACCGTACGCTGCCCAGCCGGCGCAGCACGGTCGCGACCGATCCGACCGGCCCCGGCACGCCGCCGCCCGTGATCGCGCCCGAACTGCGGGATACGATGGGCAATTCGCTCAGGAACCGCCAGCGCGTCGACTTCTGAG
Source organism: bacterium YEK0313 (assembly GCA_000751295.2). Taxonomy (NCBI): domain Bacteria; species bacterium YEK0313. Next base: position 3,864,798 of record CCMO02000001.1, on the reverse strand, counting down.
GCGGGCCGCCGCGGCGCGGACGATCCGTCGTGCGGCGACGGCGCTGGCCGGCTCCGCATTGGCCGCGATTGCGCCTGCGCGCCGAAGCGGGCTATAGGGCGGGCTCCCTGGGAAATACGGACGCGATACAGTGGCTGAAACCAGCAAGGCCGCCAAAGGCGGAATGGGCGAAACCGTCCGCGTGGTCATCCATGCGCTGTTGATCGCCCTGGTGATCCGAACCTTCCTGTTCCAGCCGTTCAACATTCCCTCCGGCTCGATGAAGGACACGCTGCTGGTCGGCGACTACCTGTTCGTGTCCAAATATTCCTACGGCTATTCGCGCTATTCCCTGCCGTTCTCGCCGGGGCTCTTCGAGGGGCGGATCTGGGGCTCGGTGCCGAAGCGTGGCGACGTCGTCGTCTTCCGGCTGCCGCGCGAGCCCGATGTTGACTACATCAAGCGCGTGATCGGCCTGCCCGGCGACAAGATCCAGGTGCTGGGCGGCACCGTCCACATCAATGGCGTGCCGGTCCAGCGCCAGCGGATCGACGATTTCGTCGAGGTCGAGGAGGGCCGCGAAACGCGTACCCGGCGCTTCCGCGAGACGCTGCCAAACGGCGTGACCTATACGACGCTCGATCTCTACGACAACGGCTTCTACGACAACACGCGGGTCTATGAGGTGCCGCCGGGCCACCTGTTCATGATGGGCGACAACCGCGACAATTCCACCGACAGCCGCGTGCTGAGCCAGGTCGGGCCGATCCCGATGGAAAATCTCGTCGGCCGCGCGGAGATCCTGTTCTTCTCGATCGAGGAAGGCGAGCGGGCCTGGGCGTTCTGGCGCTGGCCGTGGTCGATCCGCTGGTCGAGGCTCGGCACCATCGTCAGGTAAGACCTTCTTGGCTCCGGGACGCAAACCGAAACCGATCCGACCGAGTCTGGCCAATATCGAGGCGCGGATCGGCCATGTCTTCGCCGACAAGGACCTCCTGGCGCGCGCGCTGACCCACCCGAGCGCGGTGAGCGGCGCGGACAAGCGCGACAAGTCCTATCAGCGCCTGGAATTCCTGGGCGACCGCGTGCTCGGCCTGGCCGTCGCCGACATGCTGTTCCGCCTGATGCCGTCGGATGACGAGGGCACGCTGTCGCGGCGCCTGTCGGACCTGGTGCGGGCCGAAACCTGCGCCGCGGTTGCCGCCGAGCTCGATCTCGGTGCCGGGATCAAGGTCGGACCGACCGAAAGCGCGAGCCAGGTCGGGCGGCGGGCGAGTGTGCTCGCCGACCTTGCAGAGGCGGTGATCGGCGCGGTCTATCTCGACGGCGGCTGGCCGGCGGCCGAGGCGCTCGTCGTACGCAACTGGCGCGACCGGGTGGCGGTCGGCCCGGCGCACAAGCGCGACGCCAAGAGCGAATTGCAGGAATGGGTGCAGGGCCGGGGCCTGCCGACACCGGTCTATCAGGTGGTCGAGCGCACCGGGCCGGATCACGCTCCGGTCTTCACCATGGAAGTGCTGGTGCCCGGCCTCGCTGCCGGCCGCGGCCAGGGTTCGGCCAAGCGCCAGGCGGAAATCGCCGCGGCGACCGCCGTGCTTGTGCGCGAAGGCGTCTGGGCCGACACTTCCCCGGCAGCCGTGGCTGCCGGGCAGGGGACCGGCGCAGGCGGAGAGGACGCGGAGCCATGACCGAGACGCCGACGCGTTGCGGTTTCATCGCCATCATCGGTGCGCCGAATGCCGGCAAGTCGACACTGGTCAATGCGCTGGTCGGCGCGAAGGTGACGATCGTCTCGCACAAGGTGCAGACGACGCGCGCGCTGGTTCGCGGCATCGTCACCGAAGGCGCGGCTCAGATCGTGCTGGTCGACACGCCGGGCCTGTTCGCGCCGAAGCGCCGGCTCGACCGGGCCATGGTGACGGCCGCCTGGGGCGGTGCGGCCGATGCCGACCGGGTCCTGCTGCTGATCGACGCGCGCCGCGGCATCGACGAGGTGGTGGAGGCGATCCTCGGCAAGCTCGCCGATATCCGCCAGCCGGTGGATCTCGTGCTCAACAAGGTCGACCTGATCGAGCCGCGCAAGCTCCTCGATCTTGCGGCGGCGCTCGCCGCCCGCGCCCGTTTCGACCGGACCTTCATGATCTCGGCGCTGACCGGATCGGGTGTCGCCGACCTGCGCAAGCACCTCGCCGAAACGGTGCCGGCGGGCCCCTGGCATTATCCGGAAGACGAGATCTCCGACCTGCCGGCGCGCATGCTGGCCTCCGAAATCACCCGCGAGAAGCTCTACAAGCGGCTGAACGACGAGCTGCCCTACGATTCAACCGTCGAGACCGACAGCTATCAGGAGCGCAAGGACGGTTCGATCCGCATCGAGCAGACCATCTATGTGGTGCGCGAGGGCCAGCGGAAGATCATGCTGGGCAAGGGTGGCGAGACCATCAAGGCGATCTCCACGGCGGCCCGCGAGGAACTGTCCAAGCTGTTCGAGGTGCCCGTGCACCTGTTCCTGTTCGTCAAAGTGCGCGAGAATTGGGGCAACGAGCCCGAGCGCTACGAGCGCATGGGGCTGGACTTTCCCAAGGGACAATGACCGCCATGCTGACCGCCATCAGTTCGAAGAAGACCACCACGCTCTATCGCTATCTGACCGGGCCTGATGATGCGAGCTTCTGCCATCGCGTCACCGAGGCGATCAACAAGGGCTGGCAGCTCTATGGCCCGCCCAGCCTCACCTTCGACGCCCTGAAGGGCCGGGTCGTCTGCGGCCAGGCGATCGTCCGCGAGGTCGAGGACGTCACCTATTCGCCGGAGATGAAGCTGTCGGACTACTGAGCCGGGCGCGCGCGGTCACCAGCTGATGCTGGCGCCGCCGCGGATCGCGTGGCTCGCCTCGCGATGGCCCAGCGTGCCGTCATAGCGCAGGAACAGGCGGGTCGTGCTGTTCGGGCTGTAGCCGATGCCGGCGCCGACCAGGAACAGATCGCGGCCGCCTGCCGTCGCAAGCGTCGTGAACCCGGTCGAAGGGTCGCCGATGAAGGCGGCCGAGACTGACGGAACGGTGCCAGAGAGCGCGCGGGAATAACGCAGCCTGAGGTCGAAATTCACCGCGCCGGCGCCGACGGGAAGGCTGGTCGCGAAGCGGGCCCCGACCGTCGCGCGCAGGCTGTCGAAACCCGAGCCGCGCACGATGAGCCCGCCGGCCTTGGTTCCACCCTCGACGACGTCATTGACGCTGGCGCCGGCATAGTCGAGCCCGACGGCGGGCTCGACCGACCAGCCCGTGCCGGCAAAACGATAGCCCGCGGAGAGCGAGGCGCCGCCGACATGGCCGCCGAGCGAGGCCGTGGCCGGGCTGCCCGCGTCGATCGGGCGAAGGTCTCGGCTCGTGCGGCCGCTCAGCCAGCCGAAGGTCGCGCTGGCATCGGCAAACCAGGGGCCGGCGCGGTGGCTCGCATAGAGCGTCGCCGTGGCGGTCTCGACCCGGCCGGTCTGGGCGATCGAGCGCATCGAGAGCGACGTCTGCCCCCAGGCGAGGGCGAGGCCGAGCACCGTGTCCGGCATCGCATGGCGGCTGAAGCCGGCGACGAGGCCGACACTGGAGGCGGAGGAGGCGACGGCGTTGCCGTCGCTCGATCGGTTGCCGAACTGGCCGGTGACCGTGCCCCACAGCGTCCAGCCAGAGGCCTCCCGGGGCAGGGCGCCGGCGCGCCAGGCGGCGGCATGGTCGCCAATGGCGGCCTGGATATCGAAGACCTGGCGGCCGGCGGCGCGGCGCGCCTCGGCGTGGATCTGCGGCGAGAGCCGGTCGAGCAGGTTGCCGGCCTGGGCCGATCCCGCCGTCACGACGGCGGCGAGCACCGCGCCATTGGCGCCGGACCCGCTCAGCCCGTCGAGCGCGGCGCCGAGCGAAGCCCGGTTCGGCGTGGTGCCGAGCGCGGCGGCGATGCGAGTGGCGATGGTGACGTCGACGAAGGTCGCGCCGTAGAGCGCCTTCACGGCAATGAGATCGGTCTGGGGCAGGACGCTGGCGAAGCGGCCGTCGACCGCCGCGGCGGTGAGGATGCGGGACGTGCCGTTCAGTGTCGCCGCGCCGGTCGGCACGATGAGCAGCGTGCCGCCGAGGCTCGCGGTTCCCGAGACGGCGAGGCGGCTCGCCGCCGCCGCGCCGACGGCGATCTCCAGGGTGCCGGAGGCGGTCTGGATGTAATTGCCCGCAATCGTCAGCGTGCCCGGGCTGTTGCCGGGCGCGACCGTGCCGGCATTGGTCAGCATGGCGGTCGTCACCGTGCCGGTGCCGGCAAGGGTCGCCCCCGCCTCGACCTGGACCGAGGTCGTGCTCTCGATCGTGCCCGACAGCACCGAGCGGCCGCTGGCGAAGCGGGTCGTCTCGAACTGGGTGAAGGCGGTGTCGATCACCTGCGTCGCGCCGGCGCCCGGATCGAAGATCAGGGTGTCGTTGCCGGCGCCGCCGCGCACCGCGCCGACGAAGCTGCCGCCGCGCACCATCAGCGTGTCGTCGCCGGCGCCGAGATCCAGGGCGACGCCCGAGGCGCTTGCCGCCGCGATCAGGCCGGAATTGACGACCGTGTCGGCGCCGTCGCCCATCTGGACGGCCGGATCGCTGCCGGTCCCGGTGATCCGGCCGCTGTTCTCGAGCACGTTGGCGAAGGTACCGACAATGCCGATCGCCTGGCCGGCGAGGCCTTCGATCGTGCCGGCATTGCGGATGGTGACCGCGCCATAGGCCGAGCCGCCGCTGCCGTCGTCGATCAGGATGCCCCGGCTCGCGCCGGAGATGAGCGCGCCCTTGGCGTTCTCGATCAGGCCGCCGCCCATGGCAATGCCTTCCGAGCCGTTCGGCAGGCCGCCGGAATCGACGCCGCCGGCGCCAGCGCCGCGAATGATGCCGAAATTGCGCACCGTGCCGATGAAATCGATGTCGACCCCGTCTCCGTCGCCGTTGATCGAGGCGGCGCCGGTATTGGTGACGATGTTGCCCGGCCCGGCATAAGCGCCGATGATGGTGCCGTAGTTGGTGACCGTGCCGTTGCCGTCGGAGCCGACCCCCGAGCCGTTGCGGCCGATGATCGTCGCGCCGGCTTCGTTGACCACGGTGATGTCGGTGTCGGCGGTGATGCCGTGGCGTGCGCCGCTGATCGTGCCGCCGGTGCGGTTGGTGACCGTGATGCCGGTATTGCCGCCGGCGTCGATGCCGTCGGAGCTGCCCGACGAGGTGTTGGTGCCCGACGAATAGATGGTGCCGAAGTTCTCGATGACGTTGTTCTGGCCCGGGCGCAGCGCGTCGTCGGACTTCGCCTCGATCAGGCCGCCGGCGCGGTTGATCACCGTGACGCTCGCCGTGCCGGCGGACAGGCCGCGCAGGTCGATGGCCTGGCCGCCGCCGCTGATCACGCTGGTATTGTTGGCGATGATCCGCCCGGCATTGTCGATGACCAGCGTGCCGGCGGTCAGGTTGGTGTTGATCCGCAGCGCGTCGTTGGCGGCCGACTGGATCAGGCCGCTCGCCTCGTTGACGATGGTCAGGGTGCGCGGCGCTGTGGCTCCGCCGCTGGAATCGATGGCGCGGCCGCCGGTCGATTCGACCGTGCCCCTGTTGGTGACGATGGCGGCGGTCGACGCCCCGTTCCAGTTGATGCCGACGCCCGACGGGCGCAGGGTGCCGCCGTTTTCGATTGTCAGGGTCTGCGTACCGGAAATGGTCTGCGTCGTGGTGACCGTCTGGCCGTTGCCGATGGTGGTCTGGGCCATGGCCGGAGCCAGATGGCTGCCGGCGGCGAGCGCCAGCGCGCGCAGGCAGACGCCGCGCAGGAATGTCGAAGTCATGATGGAAGCCCCTTCCCAGTGGCTTGCCTGATAGGCGCCGCACATGACGGTTTGACGAAACCGTTCGCGAACCGTCAGGTCCGGCCGGAAGGCGGGGAGCTTCCCTCGCAAGCTTGAAGCGGTCATGGTGCGGCGATGCAATGGATCGACGATGGCATCGTGCTCGGCACCCGCGCCCATGGCGAGGCGAGCGTGATCCTGGAGCTCTTTACCCGCGACCATGGCCGGCATCTCGGCCTGGTCCGCGGCGGCCGGTCGCGGCGCAGCCAGCCGGTACTGCAGCCGGGCAACGGCGTACACGCCACCTGGCATGCCCGGCTCGACGAACATCTCGGCAATTTCTCGGTCGAGCCCGTGCAGTCGCGTGCGGCGCGGCTGATGGAGGGCAGGGCGGGCGTCGCCGGCATCACCCATCTCGCCGCGCTCGCCCGGCTGATGCCCGAGCGCGACCCGCATCCCGGCCTCTATGAAGCGCTCGCGGTCATTGCCGATGCGCTGCCCGACGGCGAGCTTGCCGCCCCGCTCCTGGTGCGCTTCGAGCTGGAGGTGCTGCAAGAGCTCGGTTTCGGGCTCGACCTGACCGAATGCGCGGCGACCGGCGCCACCACCGATCTCGTCTACGTCTCGCCGAAATCGGCCCGTGCGGTCTCGGCCGGGGCGGGCGAACCGTGGAAGGACAGGCTCCTGGCCCTGCCGGCCTTCCTCGCCGGCCCTGCGCCGGTCCGGCGCGAGGACATCCTCGCCGGCTTCCGGCTGACCGGCTATTTCCTGTCCCGGCATGTCTTCGAGCCGCGGGGCCTTGCCATGCCCGATGCGCGCGCCGCCTTCATCCGCGCCCTGGGCTGAGCCGCCGCGATATGCCGCGCGGCAGGTGCCTCGCGCTTGCCATCGCGAATGGGCTCGCTTAATCCCGCTGGTGTGCGGCAGCCGGTTGGGTCCGGCCCCAGCGAACCTTGAGATATCCCATGCACGACATCAGGTGGATCCGCGACAACCCCGAGACCTTCGACGCTGCGCTTGCCGCGCGCGGCCGGTCCCCGCTCGCGTCCGACCTGATCGCGCTCGACGATGCGCGCAAGTCCGCGATCGCCAGGCTGCAGGCCGGCCAGGAGCGGCGCAATGCCGCCTCCAAGGAGATCGGCCAGGCCATGGCGGCCAAGGACATGGCGCGCGCCGACGCCCTGAAGGCCGAGGTCGCCAGCCTGAAGGATGCCATGGCGACGGCGGAAGTGGCGGAGAAGAAGGCCCAGGCCGATCTCGTCGCCGCACTCGAAGTGCTGCCCAACCTGCCGCTCCCCGACGTGCCGGTCGGGCCCGACGAAAGCGCCAATGTCGAGCGGCACCGCTATGGCGCGGCGCCGGCGCTCGGCTTTCAGCCGCGCGAACATTTCGAGCTCGGCGAAGCGCTCGGCCAGATGGATTTCGAGGCGGCCGCCAAGCTTTCGGGCGCGCGTTTCGTCGTGCTCAAGCGCTCGCTCGCCCGGATGGAGCGCGCGCTCGCCCAGTTCATGCTCGACCTGCACACGGGCGAGCACGGCTATGACGAGGTGGCGCCGCCGCTGTTGGTGAAGGAGGCCATTCCCTACGGCACGGCGCAGTTGCCGAAGGCGGCCGAGGACATGTTCGTCACGCGCGAGGGCTTCTGGCTGACCCCGACCGCCGAGGTCTCGCTGACCAATCTGGTGCGCGAGGAGATCGTGGCGGAAGAGGTGCTGCCGCTGCGCTTCACGGCGGCGACCCAGTGCTTCCGCTCGGAGGCGGGCGCCGCCGGGCGCGACACGCGCGGCATGCTGCGCCAGCACCAGTTCCTCAAGGTGGAGCTAGTCTCGGTCACCGCGCCGGAGCAGAGCCTCGACGAGCACGAGCGCATGCTGGCCTGCGCGGAGGAGGTGCTGAAGCGGCTCGACCTGCATTATCGCGTGGTGACGCTGTGCACCGGCGACATGGGCTTTTCGGCGCGCAAGACCTATGACATCGAGGTCTGGCTGCCCGGGCAGAACACCTACCGCGAAATCTCGTCCTGCTCGGTCTGCGGCGACTTCCAGGCACGGCGGATGAATGCGCGCTATCGGCCGAAGGCCGGCGGGCCGCAGTTCGTCCATACGCTCAACGGTTCCGGCACGGCGGTCGGCCGGGCCTTGATCGCCGTGATGGAGAACTATCAGCAGGAGGGCGGCGCCATTGCGGTGCCGGCCGTCCTGCAGCCCTATATGGGCGGGCTCAAACTGATCGAGAAGGCCTGATGCGCATCCTGGTCACCAATGACGACGGCATTCACGCCCCCGGGCTGGTCAGCGCGGAGCGCATCGCCCGGGCGCTGTCCGACGACGTCTGGGTGGTGGCGCCCGAGAGCGATCAGTCCGGCGTGTCGCATTCGCTGTCGCTGAACGATCCGCTGCGCCTGCGCGAGGTGTCCGAGAAGACCTTCGCGGTGAAGGGCACGCCGACCGACTGCGTGATCATGGCGGTGAAGCACCTGATGGCGGGCGATCCGCCGGATCTCGTGCTGTCAGGGGTCAATCGCGGCCAGAACGTCGCCGAGGACGTGACCTATTCCGGCACCATTGCCGGCGCGATCGAAGGCACGATCCTCGGCATCCGCTCCATCGCGCTGTCGCAGGCCTATGGTCCGGAGACACGCCTGGCGGTTCCCTACGAGACGGCCGAGGCGCATGCACCGGGCGTGATCCGGACCATCCTGGAAGAGGGCATGCCGAAGGGCACGCTGATCAACATCAACTTCCCGAACCGCAAGCCCGCCGACGTGAAGGGCGTGAAGGTGACGGTGCAGGGCCGGCGCGACCAGGAGATCCTGACCATCGACCCGCGCCATGACGGCCGCGGCAACCCCTATTACTGGATCGCCTTCGTCCGGCGGCCCCAGCGGCTGGAATATGGGGCGGATCTCTGGGCGCTCGCCGAAGGGCATATTTCGGTGACGCCGCTGAGGATCGACCTGACCGACGAGCCGACCATGACGCGCTACGCCGCCGTCTTCGCCGGCGACCGCGCGCCGGGTTCCTGAGGCCGGGCCCGCACGATGAACGAGAGGCCGGGCCCGAACCACTATCTGGCGGCGGCCGAGTTCGTTCTGATGCTGCGCCAGAACGGGCTGCACGATGTCAGGGTGTTGCGCGCCATGGAGCAGGTGCCGCGGGTGCCGTTCCTCGACCAGCGCTGGTTTCGCCTCGCCGACGAGGACATCACCCTGCCGATCGGCTGCGGCCAGTCGATCCTGCAGCCCTCGCTGACCGGCGCGATGATCGCCGCGCTCGGCGTCGAGGCCGGACACCGGGTGCTGCAGGTCGGTACCGGATCCGGCTATGCCGCGGCCATTCTCGGCCGGCTCGCCGCCACCGTCGTGACGGTGGAGCGCTGGCGGACGCTGGCGGACGAGGCCCATGCGCGGCTGCGCGGCCTCGGCTACGACATGATCGAAGGCGTCTTCGGGGACGGCCTCGACGGCTATCCGCCGCGCGCGCCCTATGACCGGATCCTCGTCACCTGCGCGATCGAGGCCATCCCGCCCGGACTCTGGAGCCAGCTCTCGCCGACCGGCGTGCTGGTCGCCCCGATCGGCAGCGGGCCGGGGCCGCAGGACATTGTCAGGGCGGAAAAGGGGCCGGAAGGGCCGGTCCTGACGCCTTTCACCAAGGCGCGGGTCGAGCCGGCCGTGGCCGGAACGGCCCGCCGGCTGTAACGCCGATGCAACGTTCATCAATAATGGAAACCTAACCTTAACCTGAACAGGTCTTAATCACGTCGTGTCAAGTTGCGTACCGCGTGAGAGTGACAATGCGTGCTCGTGCGTTTTCCGGCCTGTCCAAGATGGCCCTGATCGTCGCCGTTTCCGGCCTGGGCGCAGCCTGCAGCTCGGATATCGCGCGTTTCGACGAAAATCCCTTCCGCTCGCAGCAGACGGCCAGCGCGCCGCCGCGCTCCGATGCGGTCGCCGCGGCTCCAGTCACACGGGTGGAGCGGGCGCCGCTCAGCCCGGCCACCGACCATATGGTGGCGCGTCCGCGCAGGCCTGCGCCGGTCGAGAGCTCTCCCTTCGGCGAGAATTCCGATCCCGGCCTGACCACCGGCTCGATTTCGCGCGGACCGGGCTTCGGTTCGTCCAATCCGCCGACACCGGCAGTGCGCCAGATGGCCATGTCGCGTCCGGCCGGCGGCCCACCGTCCATGGCGTCGCCCGGCCGGGGCGGCTGGTCGGCGACCGGCGGCACCAGCATCCAGACCTATCCGGGCGACACGGTGGAGACCCTGTCCCGCCGCTATGGCGTGCCGGCGAATGCGATCGCCCAGGCCAATAATTTCAGTCCCGGCCAGCAGCTCACCTCGGGCCAGACCGTAATCATCCCGACCTATTCGGTCGGGTCCGGCGGGGCGGTGGCCATGAACAACCCGGCGCCGGTGCGGCCGGCGGAGCCGATGCGGGCCCAGCCGCCGGCTCCGGTCCAGGCGAACAGCCAGGCCCCGACACAGCCGTCACGGCCGGCCGCCGCGCCGCGTCAGGTGGCGATGGCGCCGCAGCCGAGCCGCAACGATACCGCCACCGCGCCGATGCCGCAGGCCCGGATGAACTGGCAGGCGGGCGCGCAGGGCGCCGCCGCGCCGGCGCAGCCGCCGGCTGCCGGCCATGCCCGGCACCAGGGGCCGCGGCCGAGCTCGCATACGGTGGCCATGGGCGAAAGCCTCGGCTCGATCGCCCAGCGCTACGGCGTCAGCCGCCAGCAGCTCGCGAGCGCCAACAACCTGCAGCTCGACCGTCCGGTGCGCATTGGCCAGACGCTGCGCCTGCCGGGCGCGGCTCCGACGGTGACGGCCGCCGCCAACCCGCGCGACCATGCCCAGCGCTCGGTTGCCCAGGCGCGCAACACGCCGGCCGGCCGACAGGCCGACCAGCAGGCGACCGGCTCGATCTCGCCGGGAACCGCGACCGCGCGGCAGGCCCCGGAAGGCCGGGCGGCTCCGGCTCAGACCCAGACCGCGGCTGCGCCCGCGGCGGCTCCGGCCGTTGCCCAGGCTGCCGCAGCGGAGCCGGCGCGCACCGAACAGGCGGCGACCCCGGCCGCTGCCGCTCCGGCGGCGACCGCTTCGGCCGATCCGCAGTTCCGCTGGCCTGTGCGCGGGCGGGTGATCGCCAATTTCCGCCCCGGCACGAGCGACGGCATCCGCCTCTCGGTGCCGGAGGGCACGCCGATCAAGGCGGCCGAGGACGGTGTGGTCGCCTATGCCGGCAGCGAGCTGCGCGGCTACGGCAATCTCGTCCTGGTCCGCCATTCCAACGGTTACGTCACCGCCTATGCCCACAATTCGGATATCCGGGTGAGGCGCGGCGAACAGGTGCGGCGCGGCCAGACGATCGCCTCGGCGGGCCAGACCGGCAACGTCAATTCGCCGCAGCTGCATTTCGAGATCCGCCGCGGCGCGACACCGGTCGATCCGATGACCTATCTCGGGTCGAACTGAGAGGGGCGGGTGGCGAGCAGCGAATAGGGAGTGTCCGGCCTTCCCGTCGTGGCGCCGAAATCGGTTGCGGACACGAAGCCTCGGAGCTCAATCGAACATTCGGCGGCCTGGCCGCCGGGACGAGTAGTCGATCAGCCCTTCTCCATGCGACCTCCAAAGGGGCTGGTCGTTTTCGGGGCGGCACGGCAGTGCCGCCCCATTTCATTTTGGCGAATGGCGCGTAGCGAGTAGGGCGGCGGCGGCGAGCGGGCCGCATCGCCACTCGCTATTCGCCCTTACCCGTCGATCCGCACCTTCAGGCGGCCGGCGAGATCCTGGATATACTGCCAGGCGACGCGGCCGGAGCGCGAGCCGCGGGTGGTCGACCATTCCAGCGCCTCGGCGCGGGTGATCTCGGCATCCTGGTTCAGGCCGAAATGGGCGACATAGGCGAAGACCATGGCGAGATATTCGTCCTGGCTGCACTTGTGGAAGCCGAGCCAGAGGCCGAACCGGTCGGACAGCGACACTTTTTCCTCGACCGCCTCGCCCGGATTGATCGAGGTCGAGCGCTCGTTCTCCATCATGTCACGCGGCAGGAGGTGGCGGCGGTTGGACGTGGCGTAGAAGATCACGTTGTCCGGCCGGCCCTCGATGCCGCCCTCCAGCACCGCCTTCAGCGACTTGTACGAGGTATCGTTGTTGTCGAAGGACAGATCGTCGCAGAAGACGATGAACCGGTAGGTGGAGCTGCGCACCAGCGCCATCAGGGCGGGCAGGGTCTCGATATCCTCGCGGTGGATCTCGACGAGCTTGACGATCGCCTCGCCGCCGCGGGCGACCAGCCCGGCATTGACGCTGGCATGCGCGGCCTTGACCAGCGAGGACTTGCCCATGCCGCGGGCGCCCCAGAGCAGGGCATTGTTGGCCGGCAGGCCCTCGGCGAAGCGGCTGGTATTCTCGATCAGGGTGTCGCGCGAGCGGTCGATGCCCTGCAGCAGCACCATGTCCACCCGGTTGACACGCTGCACGGGCTCTAGCCGCAGGCCGGCCGGATTCCAGACGAAGGCATCGGCCGCCGCGAAATCCGGGGCGGTCAGGCTCGGCGGGGCGAGCCGCTCGAGCGCCGCGGCGATGCGCGAGAGGGCCTCGGTGGCGGGCAG